>DJYV01000024.1:2495-41068 GCA_002448555.1 Flavobacteriales bacterium UBA6969 | reverse complement strand
ACGCCCATCCTGAAATTCGGCTGGTCACAGCACTGGACGAGCGCTGCGCTGCTCACATGGCCCTCGGGATGGCCTTGTCGACGCGGCGGCCTGCTGTGGTGGTAAGCACCTCCGGCACTGCCGCTGTCAACCACGGTCCGGCATTGGCAGAAGCATACTTCAGTGGCGTCCCCTTGCTCAGCGTAACGGCCGATCGGTCGGTCGCTTCGCGGCCCACTGGCCCAGGACAAGTTGTCCACCAGACGAATTTATTCGCGGCCCACACGGTGTTGTCGCTGGAAGTTGACGAGGCCAATCAAGGTGCAGCCGAGATCGAACAACAGGCTTTGGCGGCCTGGGTGGCAACGGCCAAAGGCCCCGTCCACGTCAATGTCCCATTCGAAGAGCCCCTGTACGGAACGGTCGAGGTAACCCCGACGTCCGCCAGTGTGCCTGTTATCCGAGCAGAGGAAACGCCCATGCCCGAGGAATTGCTCGACGCATTGAGTTACCACGATCCACGCGTCTTGGTTCACATAGGTTCCCTCGGCGAAGGCCAATTGGATGCAGACGGTGTGCGGGCCTTGGAGGAACGGTTTGCGCTGGTGGTTGATGCTTTTGCTTGCACACAACCCGATGCCGAAAGCAGTACCATGCGTTGGATGTGTGGGTGGGACGAAACGTGCGCTACATCCCTCGCTCCGCAGGCCATTGTAACGGTTGGTTTGCCCCCGATGGACAAAGCCTTCCGGGCACAGCTCACGCGCTGGAACGTGCCGCATTTTCACATCGGCACGGAGGCCCTCAGTTGGGATATGTTTGAAACGCCCGTGAACCGCTGGAAGATTTCCACCAAAGCAGGGCTCGCTGAATTGATGGATGCTGCACCTGCGATCAATGCCTACGCGCAAGCTTGGTCGGTCCGCAAGTCTCAGCTCGAAGTGGCAAATGAGGCGTCGCATGGGAACGAATGGGTGGATTACGAAGTGTACCGTTGGCTTGCTGCTCAATTGCCCGCCGCATCGCGCATTCATTTTGCCAATTCCACGTCGGCGAGGTATGCGCAGTGGTTCGACTGGCAGGGCAGCACGTTGCACGCCAACCGAGGCGTGGCCGGCATCGACGGATGCTTGAGCACGGCGGTAGGGGATGCGTTGCAAAACCCCGATGCACAGACGGTCCTGATCGCGGGAGATGCGGCCTGGTTGTACGACACCAATGGCTTGCACGTGAATCCGCGGCCAAAGAAGCTGAAAATCATTGTCATCAACAACGGCGGTGGCAACATTTTTAGGTGGCTGAAAGGGCCGGAGGAAACCGGCCTACTCGAAGCGCATTTTGAGGCCGGTTTCGCTGCCGATGTCTCGGCCAGTGCCCAGCAACTCGGCTTGGAATATGCCTGCGCACAGGATTGGGAATCGTTGGAAGTTGCGTTCGCAGCATGGCTCAACAATGACGCGCCAGGGTTGTTAGAAATCCAAACGCCCGGTGCGGCTTCGGCTGAATTTTTAGCATCCAAATTGGCCGCGATTTCCGAGGCTCTGAAACGCATTCAAACCCCAGATTAACCCCGCTTTGAACGGTTCTATTCAAGCTTTCCTGCTCGCGTCTCGTCTGCGCACGTTGCCCTTGGCTTCGGCCTGCGTTATGGTCGGAGCGGCAGTGGCTTACCCTCGGATAATAGCCGTCAACGAGGGTACAGACGCATTTTGGCGCGTCTTTGGACTGATTCTGTTGACCGTTGTGTTGCTGCAAATCCTGAGCAATTGGGCCAATGATTTGGGCGACTATGAAAACGGGGCCGATGGAGCGGAACGCACCGATCGCATGGTGGCCTCGGGCCAGCTCTCACCGGCGGTCATGAAACGCGCCATCGTCGCCTTGGGGGTGCTGGCCTTTGGTTGCGGTCATGCCGCAGTCGGTGCGGCGTTTTGGGGTTCTTCGTTGTTTGTTGAGGCGCTGGTCATGGTGGGGCTGGGTGTGTTGGCCATTGGCGCGGCCTACCGTTACACGGCGGGTAAAAACCCATATGGCTACCGGGGTCTGGGCGACCTGATGGTGCTGGTGTTTTTTGGTTGGGTAGGAGTTGGGGGAACAGCTTTTTTGCTGGCGGGGGAATGGGACTTCGCGTGGCTCCTGCCGGGGACGTGGACCGGATTGATGAGTACGGCGGTGTTGAATTTGAACAACATGCGCGATCACGAGAAAGATGAAAAAGCCGGAAAGCGAACCGTTGTCGTCGCAATGGGCTGGGACCGAGCCAAGGTGTACCATGGTGCGTGTTTTGTGATCGGTTGGGCTGCTTGGTGGGCGTTTGCCTTGGCGGCGGAACCGGGTCAGTGGCGGGGAATGGGGTGGATCGCCATCATCAATGCCTTCCACTTTACGCACGCATGGCGGGTGTGGCGCTGCGAAGACCCGGCTGCGCTGGATCCTGAATTGAAGCGCGTGGCCCTGTCCACAGCGGTGGCTGCCCTCTTCATTTTGTTGGCTCAAACCGGTGGCGCGGCATGACCTCGATACCACGGATTGCCCACGTTGACGTGTTCCCTTGGAACCTCGCGTTCAAACGCCCCGCCAAAACTTCGAGGGACACCTTGACCCACAAGCCCTCCTGGTTCATCAAATTGACCGACGAAAACGGTCGTGAAGGGTGGGGCGAGTGCAGCATCATCCCAGGATTGAGCCTGGACGATCCGGCGGCGATTGCTGCTTTCCTATCGGAGGCCCGAGCCCATCCGCCGCAGGATGCAGCGGACATTCCGAAGTCGCTCCCAGCGGTTCAATTTGCGTTCGAAATGGCGCTGAACGGCCTGCGCAACGGCGATGAACTGTGCTTCTTCCCGGGATTGTTTACCGAGGGCCAGTCGCCGATTGACATCAACGGATTGATTTGGATGGCGGATGCCGAGGGCATGCTGGATCAGGCCCGCGGTTTGTTGGGCAACGGATTCACCACCTTAAAAATGAAGGTGGGAACTCTACCGTTCGAGGCTGAGTTGGAATGGCTGACCGCCTTGTGCAATGAAGCTGGACCCAACGTTGTATTGCGCACGGATGCAAACGGGGCTTTTTCCAAGGATGAAGTGGGTTGGAGCCCCCTTCAGAAGTTGGAGGCCCTTGCCGAATTGGGTTTTCACTCGATTGAGCAACCGCTGCGCCCGTCTGACGTGAGCGGGTTGTCTGCGCTGTGTGCCACCTCACCGCTGCCCATCGCGTTGGATGAATCGCTCATTGGTGTGCGCGGCAGTGACAGCAAAACAGAACTGCTCGACGCGATCCGTCCTCAGTTTGTCATTTTAAAACCCAGTTTGCTTGGCGGTTTTGCCGAAAGCCAGGAATGGGTGGACCTCGCGGAAGAACGCGGAATGGGGTGGTGGGCAACCTCCGCTTTGGAATCCAACCTCGGCTTGTACGCCATCGCTCAATGGGCCAAGGACGGTGTACGCACGCGCAATCCATTGCTACTCCAGGGCTTGGGAACCGGGGGGCTCTTCACCAACAACCTGCCTGGCACCCTTGAAGTGAAAGGCGGCCAATTGATGAACCACCTGGGCGGCCAGTGGCCCAACCTGACGGATTTTTTCACTCAGCCATGAATGGATCCTTGACATTTGCCGGCCGAACCTGGCCCATGCAGCCTGCCTCCCTGGGTTCTATGCGTGACGCCGTGCAGGCGCCGTGGCAAGGAGCCATAGTGGATTTTCTGGAGCGTTGGTGGGGGGAAGAAGTGACCATCGGTGTCCACACCTCGGGTTCAACTGGCCAACCCCAACCGCTAGCGCATGCCAAGTCGGACATGGTCGAAAGCGCCCGCCGCACCATCGCTCACTTCGGATTGACACCCGGCACGCAGGCGGGATTGGCAATGCCCGTTCAATTCGTCGGAGGCATGATGATGGTGGTGCGCGCAGATGTGGGCGGATGGAACCTCACCGCAGTGCAGCCCCAAGTGACCCCGCAGTTGGGCGCCGACCTGGACTTCGCAGCGCTGACCCCAGCACAAGCGCAGGCGTGGCAGCAGGCGTATCCGGACGAATGGGCCAGCTGCAAACAGCTGCTCGTTGGAGGTGGTCAAGCCCCGGTAGCTTGGCTCAAAGGAGCTCAAGGAGGTCCGGTGGTCTATGAGGGGTTCGGCATGACGGAAACGATCAGTCATTTTGCAGTGCGCCAACTGCATCCAAAGCACGTAGATACCTTTCAATGCCTTCCTGGATTTACCGTCTCAACCGATGATCGGAACGCCCTGCGCATTGAAGGTCCGGACGGTCGAACACTTCAGACGAACGACGCGGCCGAAGTGCAGAGCGCGGATTCGTTTCGTTGGCTTGGTCGAATGGACGACGTGATCAATTCCGGGGGCATCAAAATCCATCCTACAGCTGTTGAGCGCGACCTGGCCTCCACCATCGACGGGCCCTTCAAGTGTTACGGCGAGCCCCACCCGAAGTGGGGGCAAGTCCTGGTGCTGCGTATTCACGCGGCATGCGAACCCGCCAATGCCAGCGCGGAACGCGAACGCATCACTGCGTGGGCGCAGACGAACTTACCGCCACACCGCGCCCCGAAGCGCATCGAATGGATGCCCCTCGAAACCACCGCGAGCGGCAAATGGAAACGACCAAGAACATGAACAATTCCGCAGAAAAACCCGTGCTGGTGTTTGCCACGCACAACCCCAACAAGGCCAGCGAGGTGCAGCAAATGCTGGGGGACGCGTATGCCATCAAGACCCTCACCGACATCGGGTGCCACGAAGCCATTCCCGAAACGGCGGAGACGCTCGAAGGCAATGCGCGCATCAAAGCCATGCACGTGGTGGAGAACTATGGATTGGATTGTTTTGCCGACGATACCGGCCTCGAGGTAGAGGCGTTGAACGGCCGCCCCGGAGTGCGCACCGCGCGATATGCTGGGGAAAACGCCGATGCTGATCAAAATATGGCCAAGCTGTTGGAGGAACTCGACGGTACCGAGCACCGTGTAGCGCAATTCCGAACGTCGATTTGCCTCGTGCGCGGCGGAGTTGAGGAGCGAGTCGAGGGTACATGCAAGGGGCGCATCGCGCAGAAGCGGAGCGGGGCCGATGGATTTGGCTACGACCCGGTATTCATTCCGGAAGGAGAAAACCGCACGTTTGCCGAAATGAGTCCCGCCGAAAAAAACGCCATCAGCCACCGCGGAATTGCCGTCCGAAATATGGTGGAGACCTTGTTAGCAAGCCAATGATTCCGGATGCTTTCGGCTTAGAAAGTTGTTGCATCTTTGATCTTGCAAAACCTTCCATGCATGAATTACTTGGAATTTGAAGAGCCGATTCGTCAGCTGCGTGAACAGCTCACACAGGCACGCGACTTGCAGGAACAGAGCGACGTTGACATGGAGTCGCTCGCGCAAGATTTAGAAAGCAAAATCCGCGAAGTCACCGAGCAGGTGTATTCGAACTTGACGCCGTGGCAGCGCGTTCAAGTCAGCCGTCACCCGGATCGTCCGTATACCTTGAACTACATCGAAGCGCTTACCGAAGGCAACTTCATGGAGCTCCACGGCGACCGAACGGTGAAGGACGACAAGGCGATGGTGGGTGGATTTGGATTCATTGACGACCAGAGCGTCATGTTCATCGGCCAGCAAAAAGGCGTCAACACGAAGATGCGCCAGTACCGAAACTTCGGCATGGCCAACCCCGAAGGCTACCGCAAGGCCCTGCGCCTCATGAAATTGGCGGAGAAATTCAACCGCCCCATCGTGACCTTGATCGACACCCCGGGGGCCTTTCCCGGGTTGGAGGCTGAGGAGCGCGGACAGGGCGAGGCTATTGCCCGCAACTTGATTGAAATGTGCCAATTGCGCGTACCAGTCATCTGCATTGTCATCGGCGAAGGGGCTTCCGGAGGTGCCTTGGGCATCGGCATCGGTGACCGCGTGTTGATGCTGGAGAACACGTGGTACTCCGTCATCAGTCCTGAGTCCTGTTCGTCCATCCTCTGGCGCAACTGGGACCACAAGATGGAAGCGGCAGAAGCATTGAAACTGACCGGTACCGACATGCAGAAATTGGGCCTCGTAGACGGCATCATTCCCGAGCCGCTTGGCGGCGCGCATGCCGACCGTGACGCCATGTTTGCACAGGTCAAAAAGGAAATCAAAAAGCACCTCAACAAGCTGGTGCCGATGGACGCCGATAAGCGAATTGACCAGCGCATCCGAAAGTTTGCCTCCATGGGCGTTGTAAATAGCTGAGGATGTGCGGAGATTCCGTAGTTTTGTCTCGAATTTGAAGATTCACAATAAAAGTATGAACTGTTACACCAACCCAAGCAAGTGGTCCTTTGCAGGCCTCTTTGCTTCTCTTTTGTTTTTAGCGGGCTGCGCCGGATTGGGCAGCATGGAAAAAGAAATCGAAGCCATGGGCCTCGAGGCTTCTCCTGAGCCCCTCATTCTCCGTGGCGACCAAGTTGAATTGGAAGTTACGGGTCGATTCCCAGCGAAGTACTTCGGCAAGAAGGTCAGCGTGGAAGCCACCCCGGTTCTGACCTGGGAAGGCGGTAGTGCTTCCTTCGAAAGCGAGGGTTTCCAAGGCGAGGATGCTGCTGGTAACTTCACGGTCGTGCCGTTTGAGTCGGGCAAGTCTTTTTCCTACTCGTCATCGGTACCGTTTGATCCAGCCATGGAGGACGCCGCCGAGTTGGCTGTTGTCATCTCAGGAACGCAGGGCAACAAGAGCGCCACATTCGCTCCCTATGTTGTTGGAGCCGGAGTCATCACCACTTCGCTATGGGTGCAAGCTGACGACCAATTCATTCCCGTGGAAGACGATTTCCAGCGGGTCATCACGTACACGGAGGAGGTGACGGTGAACTACAGTGTCAATTCATCAGCCGTGCGTTCGGGTGAGCTGCGCGATGCTGATTGGAAAGCATTGAAGGAGTTGGTTCAACTCTCCGTAGACGCCGATAGCGTCACCATTACTGGAGCACGCATTGAAGCCTATGCATCTCCCGAAGGAGAAATCACCTTGAATGAGGATTTGGCCAGCGACCGCGCAAATTCTGCAGCAGCGTCCATGACCCGCGAGATGAAGCGTAAGCAGTTGACCGCTGATGAGGCCTTCTACGATTTGGTTCCCAACGGGGAAGACTGGCAGGGATTCAAGTCCTTGATGCAGACGTCTGACATCGAAGATAAGAACTTGATTCTGCGCGTGCTCGAAATGTACTCGGACAAAAACAAGCGCGAAGAAGAAATTCGAAACATCGCCAAGACGTACAAAGCAATTGAGAAGGAAATCCTTCCTGCGCTGCGTCGTTCGCAGGTAGTTGTCTCGTACGATGTTGAGGGATACACCGACGAGGAGTTGATGGATTACTGCATGAGCATGCCGGATTCATTGACCGCTGATGAGCTGCTTTACGCTGCTACCTTGTTCGCAGACGTCAACGACAAGTTGACCATTTACCAAAGTGCCGCGCGTGTTCACGCCGACGACTTCCGTGGTTACAACAACGCCGGTTGGTGCTTGGCGCAGATGGGCCGCATGAATCAAGCAGGCGAGGTGTTCCAGCAAGCGCTCGAGTTGGAGCGCAACAAAGCTGTCGTCAACAACGTGGCGGCGCTGATGCGCCAAAACGGTGACATCGACGGAGCGATGAAGTTATTGAATGAGGCGGCGGGTGCCGGTCCTGAAGTGGGCTACAATAAGGGAATCATCCTCATCCAAAAGGGCGATTACGCGTCTGCCATTTCGAACATGGGCCGCACGAGCTCTGTGAATGTGGCATTGGCTAAGATGCTGAACGGCGATGCTGCCGGAGCGAAGACAGCCTTGGAAAACGCCGATGACGATAGCGCAGTTGCGAGCTACGTAATGGCCGTTGCCTGTGCGCGCTTGAACGATTCTGACGGTGTGAAAAAACACTTGGGCGAGGCATTGGCGAAGGATCCCAACCTCCGCCAGAAGGCCGAGAAGGATTTGGAATTCCGCGACATGCGGGATGCCATCGGTCTCTAAGGACTCCTGAAACGAATTTGAAAAGCCCCGGCACACCGCTGGGGCTTTTTTATTGCAGGGCCGGTCGGAGTAAGGTACCTTGACTCCATGATTCAAGCGGCTCGATGGATGGTGCTTACTGCGATGGTTGTCGCCATTCCGTTCACCTCGTGGACGCAAGATGAAGGACGCTCCTGCGAAGCGTTTTTGTTTGATATGCCCGGCATTCGGTTTGAACCAATGGCCGCCCCGTGGGCTCCTTCCGAAACAGCGTGGGCGCTGCAGTTCGAACAGCCCTTGGACCACTCCAATCCGGAGGCAGGGAGTTTTTACCAGCGCGTGTACGTAACGGAAATGGATCCCGCCCGTCCAACGGTCCTGGTGACAGAAGGGTACGATCGCAGCATCAATTACCCGAGTGAACTGGCGACGTCAATTGGAGCCAATCAGGTCATCGTTGAGCACCGGTATTACGGAGAAAGCGTGCCCGATTCGATGGACTATGCGTACTTGAACATCACGCAGGCCGCGCAGGACTTGCACCGCATCCGCACAGTGCTCGGTGAATATTTCACAGGACCTTGGGTGGCTTCCGGCATCAGCAAAGGAGGACAGACGACCATTTTCTACCGGTACTTTTTCCCGGAAGATGTCGCAGCGAGCGTGCCGTACGTGGCGCCCGTGAACTTGGCGCTGGAGGACGAACGGATCTACGCCTTCCTCAACAGCGTGGGCTCGCGCAAATGCCGAAAGAACATTGAAGCCATCCAACGGCGCATCTTGACCGATTACGATGAGAGCCTGTTGCGCTTGCGTTGGCACGCCAAGGGGCAAGAATTGCGGTTCAACTACTTATCCGTCGAGGAGGCGTTTGAGTATGCGGTGTTGGAGTATCCGTTCTCGTTTTGGCAATGGGGGGCGGATTGCGATGCCATTCCAGATGCGGACGGCCCGCTTGATGAAGTCTTGGATCATTTTCTCGACGTGAGCGGACTGTCCTTCTTCTCGGACGATGGCATGGAAGACTACGCCTCGCATTACTACCAATGTGCGGTGGAGTACGGATACTATAGCTATGAAACGGAAGCCTTAGAAGGTCTGCTGAGGGCGTTGCCCATGTCACCACACCCATCAGCCATCTTCACGCCCGAGCGCATGGAGGTGCCGTACGACGGGGGCGAGCTGGCCCAAAACGTTTACGACTGGGTGCAGGCCAACGGGGATGCCTTTATCTACATCAACGGCGCGTTGGACACCTGGAGTGCCACCGCCATGCCGCCCAACGAAGCACGGGACGCATTGTACTATTTCTTGGAAGACCAAAGCCACGGCACCGCGCGCATCCGCAACATGACGGATGAGCAGCAAGACGAAGTAAAAGCAAACTTGGAACGGTGGTTGGGCATGCCGGTAACCGGCAGCCTCGCCGATTGATTACGTGGGCAGACCGATTTTCTGAGCGGCGTCCCACAACACGATGCCGCCGCAAACGCTCACGTTCAGGCTCTGCTTGACGCCGAATTGCGGTATTTCTAACGCCACATCGCAGGCGTCCACCGTGTCGGCCTCAACCCCGCGCACTTCATTGCCAAAAATGAAGGCCCATTTGCTGCCGGGTTCGGGGTGCCAATCTTGGAGGGAGGTGCTGTTCACGGTCTGCTCAATGGCAGCGATGGCAAATCCTTGCTCCCGCAGCCCGGCGATGGCATCCAATGCGTTTTCGTGCGCCGTCCACGCGACGTGTTCAGTGGAGCCGAGCGCGCTTTTGAGGATGTCGCGTTGCGGTGGATGCGCGGTGTACCCGCACAAGTCGATGCCGTCAATGCGGAAGGAGTCCCCGGTGCGAAAGAACGCCCCCACATTCAAGCCCGAACGGATGTTCTCCAGCACGACGCGCACCTGCGTTTTAGGTGCGTCGCGAAAGGTATCAGGGGTGAGTCGGTTCGGTGTCATTGCGCGGCTTTTCGCTTATCCATGATTTCCTTCAAGGCAAAGTACTCATCTCGGAGGCGTGCTGCTTCCATGAAGTCCAATTCTTTTGCCGCTGCCTCCATGCGCTGCTTGGTGTGCAAGGTGGACTTTTCGAGGGCCTCGTCGGTCATGGTCTCCCACACCGGATCGGTTGGTGCCGGTGCGGGTTCGGCTGCAATGTGCCGTGGGCGGTCATCCACTTGCGGGCTCTGCTCGAAGATGGTCTTCTTCTGCTTGCGGATTTGCTGCGGTTCAATCCCGTGCTCCGCATTGAAAGCTTCTTGCTTTTTGCGCCGCCGCTGCGTCTCGTCGATGGTGCGCGCCATGGATTCCGTAATGGAGTCGGCGTACATAATGACGCGGCCGTTGACATTCCGCGCAGCTCGTCCCGCTGTTTGGGTCAGGGAACGGTCGGAGCGCAGGAAGCCTTCTTTGTCGGCGTCCATGATGGCGACCAACGAAACTTCGGGGATATCCAAGCCCTCCCGCAATAGATTCACTCCGACCAGCACATCAAACACGCCGTCCCGCAGTTCGCGGATGATTTCGACGCGGTCCAATGTCTTCACATCAGAGTGGATGTACCGAGCGGGGATGTTGAGTCGGTCGAGGTACTTGGTGAGCTCTTCGGCCATGCGCTTGGTCAGGGTGGTGACCAACACGCGGTCGCCTTGCTCGATGGTGGTGCGTATCTCGCCGATCAGGTCGTCGACCTGGTGGGTGCAGGGCCGCACATCAATCGGTGGGTCGAGCAAGCCGGTGGGGCGGATGACCTGTTCGACAATGATGCCCTCGGACTGCTCCAGTTCGTAATCCGCCGGCGTGGCGGAGACGTAGACGACTTGGTTGGTGATGGTGTCGAATTCATTCGCCTTCAGTGGGCGGTTGTCCAAGGCAGATGGCAAGCGAAATCCGTATTCCACCAACGAGGTCTTGCGCGAACGGTCCCCGCCGAACATCGCACCGATTTGCGGCACCGTCACGTGGCTCTCATCAACGACGAGCAAGAAGTCATCGGCGAAGTAGTCGAGCAGACAGAACGGGCGTTCACCGGGCTGTCGCCTGTCGAAGTAGCGGCTGTAATTCTCGATGCCGTTGCAGAAGCCGATTTCCTTGATCATCTCCAGGTCGTACAGCGTGCGTTCCTCGAGGCGCTTGGCTTCGAGGTATTTGGCTTGTTCGGTGAAGAATTCCTTTTGCTTTTCGAGGTCCTGCTGGATTTCCCACACGGCTTGATCGGTGGTGGATTTGCTGGAGACAAACAGGTTAGCTGGGTAAATGATGATGTCGTCAAACCCGTGCAGCCGCGACCCCGATTCCGGATCAATGGTTTCCAATTGCTCAATCTCATCGCCCCAAAAATGCACACGCAACGCATGGTCGGCGTAGGCGAGGAAAATGTCAACGGTATCGCCTTGGACCCGGAAGGTTCCGCGCTTGAACTCCGCACGCGTGCGGCTGTACAGCCCGCTCACTAGTGTGTGGAGGAAGGCGTTGCGGCCCCATTTCTGTCCCACCTTCAACGGAATCACGCTCTTGTGAAATTCCACTGGGTTGCCGATGCCATAGATGCAGCTGATGGAGGCCACGACGATAACGTCGCGTCGGCCGCTGAGCAGAGCCGAGGTGGTGCTCAGTCGGAGCTTTTCGATTTCCTCGTTGATGGCGAGGTCTTTCTCGATGTAGGTGTTGGTCGTGGGGATGTACGCCTCGGGCTGATAGTAGTCGTAGTAGCTGACGAAGTACTCCACGAGGTTGTTGGGGAAGAACTCCTTGAACTCGCTGTAAAGCTGAGCGGCGAGGGTCTTGTTGTGGCTCAGGACCAAGGTGGGCCGTCCGGTCTCTGCGATGACGTTGGCCATCGTGAAGGTCTTGCCGGACCCCGTGACCCCGAGGAGGGTTTGCGCTTGGGTTCCGTTGTTGACCCCCTCCACCAATTCTGCGATGGCCTGGGGCTGATCGCCGGCCGGCTGGTATTCACTTTTGAGGTCGAACTTCATCTGAAACAAAGGTAGGGCGGGGCGGCAGCCGAGGGGAAACGGTCGGGTACAAAAAAAGCCAGACCCAGGGCCTGGCTTTTCCTTTCAATACTGCAGAATCAGTCGGCGACGACTTCGAATTTCACGGTGGCCGTGACTTCTTTGTGCAGCTTTACAACTGCTTCGTATTCGCCGAGTTCCTTGATGCTGTCTTCTGCGATGTTGATCGTCTTGCGCTCCACGTCGTATCCGGCTGCCTGGATGGCTTCCGCGATTTGAATGGAGTTGACAGAACCAAAAATCTTTCCGCTCTCACCAGCCTTCGCTCCAATCTTAAGCGACAAGCCTTCGAGCTTGGTGACCAATGCCTGCGCTTCTTCCATCGCTTTCGCGGCTTTGTGCGCTTGCTGCTTGGTCACCTCTGCAACCACCTTCTTGGCGGATGGTGTCGCCGCTATCGCCATGCCCTGGGGGATGAGGAAGTTGCGGGCGTATCCGCTCTTCACGGTCACGGTATCGTGCTTGCTGCCGAGTCGATCGACGTCTTGCTTGAGAATAATTTCCATGATCGTTGAGGATTATCGGAGGTTGTCCGCCACGTAAGGCATCAAGGCCAGGTGGCGTGCTTTTTTAATTGCTTGAGACGCCTTGCGCTGGTACTTCAATGAAGTTCCAGTCAATCGGCGGGGCAAAATCTTGCCTTGCTCGTTGCACAACATCAGCAGGAAGTCCGCGTCTTTGTAGTCGATGTACTTGATGCCCTTCTTCTTGAAGCGACAGTACTTCTCCTTTTGCGTGTCAATGCTGATGGGGTTCAGGTAACGTACGTTCTTGTCAGCCATGGTAGTGTCGTTTTAAGAATTAAGCCTCTTCGGTGGTTTCGGGAGCGGGGGCAGGAGCCTCCTTGGATTTGTTGCGACGCGATTCAGCGTAGGCAACGTGGTACTTGTCCATTCGCGTAGTCAAAAAGCGAATGACGCGCTCGTCCCGACGGAATTCAGTTTCGAAGGGCAGGACAACAGATGCATCGGCTTCAAACTCCAGCAACTGGTAGAAACCAGTTGATTTTTTCTGGATGGGATAAGCCAGCTTCCGCAATCCCCAGGCTTCCTCGTGCACAATAGTTCCTTTGTGCTCTTTGAGAAACGCCTTGTACTTCTCTACTGTTTCCGCTACCTGCTCGGCAGATAGCACGGGAGTCATGATGAAAACAGTTTCGTAACGGTTCATGTAGAACGGATTTAATTAATGGGGGGCAAAAGTACAGAGAAGAACCTTAAAAACCAAGGGTTTGTCCGTGGGAAACCTGTTCATAAAGCGGTTTGGCGATGCATTCGAATGCGTGCGATATTCGCATGACCAATGGAAGCCGCTCAACAACCGCAATATACCGTGTCCGCACGGAAGTACCGCCCGCAACACTGGGACGCGGTCGTCGGGCAAGACAGCATCACGCGCACCCTCAAGCAGGCCATTGACCAAGAGCAAATAGCTCAAGCCTACCTCTTTTGCGGTCCCCGGGGCGTGGGCAAGACCACGTCGGCTCGCATTTTCGCCCGTGCCATCAATGGGTTTGAAGCGAACGACCAGGAGGATTACGCGTTCAACGTCTTCGAGCTGGATGCCGCTTCCAACAACAAGGTCGAGGATATCCGGTCGATTGTGGATCAGGTGCGCATCCCCCCGCAACAAGGACAATACAAAGTCTACATCATCGATGAGGTGCACATGCTTTCACAGGCGGCCTTCAATGCGTTTTTGAAGACGCTCGAAGAACCACCGCCACATGCGGTCTTCATCCTCGCCACAACCGAAAAGCACAAGATTCTTCCGACCATTTTGTCGCGATGCCAAATCTTCGACTTCCACCGCATCACCGTGCCGGACATGGTGGAACATCTGAAGGGCATCTGCGCGAAGGAGGGGATAGAAGCCGAAGAAGCTGCGCTGCATGTAGTGGCCGTTAAGGCAGATGGCGCGCTCCGCGATGCGTTGAGCATTTTCGATCAGCTGGTCGCCTTCGCCGGCAAGAAACTCGACTACGCGACCGTTGCAGAACACCTGCACGTCCTCGACCAAGAAACCTACTTCGATGTGGTCGACGCCGTCCGAGAAGCGGAAGTCGCCAAAGCGCTGCTCATCCTCGATGGCATCATTTCGCGCGGCTTCGATCCGCACCACTTCATTTCGGGGCTCGGGGCGCACTTGCGTAACCTGCTTATGAGCAAGGATTCGAGCACGGTAGCCTTGATGGAAGTGACAGACGATGTCAAGGCGCAATTCAGCACCCAGTCCGCGAGTGTGGACTTGCGGTTCTTGGTGCGAGCATTGGATGCGGTCAACCAAGCCGACGTGCAATACAAGGGGAGTAACCACCAAAGGCTGCTTGTCGAATTGACCTTAATGCAGCTCGCTTCTTTCACGGAGGCCGAAAAAAAAAAGCCTGAACTGACGCCCATTGAAGCCGGTGCATGGTCTGCCGACGCTCCATCACCGAAAGCTCCGGCGAATCCTGTCCCCGCTGCCACTTCCGCGCCGCCTGCGCCCGCCCCGATACCAGACCCTGAGCCCAAGCCTGCGCCCGCTGCAGAGCAACCCAAAGCCGAAGAGCCGCACCAGCCGGCGCCAGCTCCAGCCTCGGTTCGCGAAAAACCGAAAGCGCCAACGGTGCAAGCGGTTCCGTCGCTTGGCATTGCCGCCCCTTCAACCTTGATGGATGTGGCGAAGCCCGCAGAGGCGGCTGAGCCCGCTGCTGTGCGAGAACAACCGGTCACCGCAGAGGCCGTGGAAAAGGCATGGGAAGCGTTCATCGTGACCGTCGAGGCGGAAGGGCAGTTCAACCTCCACACGACGCTCAAGGCGACCACCATGGGTTTTAACGACTCCACCATCACCTTGACCGTGCTCAATCGATTGCAAACGGAGCAGATTCGGGAGGTCCAGTTGCGTCTGAATCAATACTTCGCTGACCAGCTTGAAAACGACACCTTGAAGTTGGTTATTGAAATGGCTGAGCTCGAATCCGCGACGGCTTCCACGGAATTCATGAACGACCGCGAGCGGTACGATGAGATGGTGAAGAAGAACCCAAAGCTGGAGGAATTGCGCAAGCGATTGGACCTCGACTTGCTGGCTTGATACCGCATCCGAGTGTCTTCATTCCGGTCGAGTTGCGTCCTGCACTGGAAATTGTCGACTTTTTTGCACGAACAATTGAACGCACCTTGCAGGGGCTTGTTATCAAACCATGAATTGGAAATTGCTCGCCGCCATCGGAACTGCTTTGTTCTGTTTGACCGCCTCTGCAGCGGCCCAATCCTTGGGCATTATCCGAGGCCGGGTAAACGATGAACAGACGAACGAAGCCATCCCTTTTGCCAATGTGATTTTGCAAGGGTCGACAGCGGGCATAACGACTGATTTTGATGGTAACTACGAGCTGGTGGATGTGCCCGCAGGCATCCAAAACATCCAAGTCAGCTTCGTGGGCTACGAGCCCAAAACAGTGTTCGAAATCGAGGTGACGCCGGCGCGTCCGGCCGTGGTAAATGTGGTCCTCAAGCCGGCCTCGATCGCGATAGAAGAGGCCGAAGTGGTTGGCAGTCGCCGGCCCAATGTCGCAGAAGCGCCGCTGAGTGTTCGCAGCCTTGGCACCAATGAGATCAAACGAAACCCGGGCGGCGGACGTGACATCAGCCGTGCCCTGCGCACCTTGCCGGGTGTGGCAGCCATTCCGAGTTTCCGCAACGACATCGTCATCCGTGGCGGCGCACCGAACGAGAACCGTTTTTACATCGACGGCATTGAGATCCCCAACATCAACCACTTCGCAACCCAAGGCGCGAGCGGCGGACCGGTGGGGATGATCAACGTCGATTTGGTGGAGAACATCGATTTCTACGCAGGGGCCTTTCCAGCCGCCCGCGGTAACGCGCTCAGCTCGGTGATGGAGTTCAGTTTCAAAGAGGCCCGTACGGACGAATGGACGGCGAACATGGTCGTCGGAACCAGCGACCTCGGCCTGACGTTGGAGGGGCCGACCGGTGAGAATTCCTCGCTCATCTTAAGCATGCGCAGGAGCTACCTACAATTTGTTTTTGAAGCATTGGGGCTCCCGTTTTTGCCCATTTACAACGACTACCAATTCAAGTGGACTGCGCGCCCCGACGACAAAAACGCCATCACGGTCATTGGTCTTGGTGCGCTCGATGACTTCAAATTGAACTTGGGCATAGCGGACGATACCTCGGCGACCAATTATATTGATCAGGTCGCCATCCTGGGCGCTTTGGATGTCCAAAAGCAGTGGAATTACACCCAGGGTATCCGGTGGGACAACTACCGGGACAACGGCAAATGGACCTTGGTGGCCAGCCGGAACATGCTGAACAACCGTGCGTTCAAGCACCTCGATAACGACGAGGATGCTCCGCTGATCCGTGACTACCTCTCGCAGGAAATTGAGAACAAATTCCGCGTGGAGCGCAAACTCTTCGGAGATGAGGGCTGGGAGGCCACGTTGGGAGCGGGGTATGAATACGTCAAGTACAATAACAGCACCTCCGAGCAGCGGTACAATCCCGCCGAAGGCACGTTGGATTCCGTGGCGTTTGCCTCGAATTTGAAGGCGCACAAGTACGGAGTCTTCGGCACCGTCAACCGCAAGGTTTTGGACGAGCGTTTGACGTTATCAGCGGGTTTTAGAGCCAACGGATCCACCTTGGGCGAGGGCCTGCGCAACCCGCTTCAGCAATTATCTCCGCGTTTTTCGGCATCATACGCATTCGCCCCCGGATGGACGCTCAATGCCAACACTGGCCGCTACTTCCAATTGCCCGCCTACACCATCCTCGGGTATGAAGAGGACGGAGAGCGCATCAATGCAGGAGCCGACGCTCGGTACTTGAGCAACACGCAGGCCGTTGCTGGCATTCGCTGGGAGGGGGGCAAACGCAACATCGTGGCTTCCCTTGAAGGCTTTTGGAAGGGCTATCAAAATGCGCCCGTGAGCATGCGGCAAGGCTTACCGCTCGCCAACTTGGGGGCAGATTTTGGGGTGGTTGGAAATGAAGCCGTGGCCTTCAATGGCACCGGACGCTCCTACGGGGCAGAGGTGCTCCTCCAGCAACGACTTTACCAGGGGTTTTACGGCTTGCTGGCGTACACGTTTGTGCGCAGCGAGTATGCCGTGGATGGTGGAGAATACGTGCCTTCCAGCTGGGACAACCGGCATATCTTGAGTGTCACGGGCGGCAAGAAATTCAAAGGCGGTTGGGAAATTGGCTCGCGCTTGCTCTTCAGCGGAGGACTGCCCTATACGCCCGTCGACATGGAATCGCTTGCGGTCGAAACGTGGAACTTTTACGGGCGACCATTGCTGGATTACAGCCTGCTCAACACCGAACGCAACGGTGCGTTTCACCAGTTGGACATCCGCATTGACAAGAAGTGGTTTTTCGAGCGGTGGTCGCTTGACGTCTTCGTTGAAGTGCAAAACGCCACGGGTGCGGCCGTTCCGCAGCCCACGTTCATCGACGTGGTGCGCAATCCGCTCAATGGCCAACCCGTGCCGTCCGTCACCCAGCCCGGGTACTACGATGCGCGCGAATTGGATCCAAGCACGGGCGCCGTCTTGCCGGCATTGGGCTTGATTGTCGAACTTTGATGCATGCACAATGAGCATTGGAGCGAAGGACAAAGTTGGTCGTGCCTGCCGCACGCGGTGGCGTGTTTCGCATTGACCTTTTGGATCCAAGCGAACATGGGGGTGGCGTGGTCCGCTGCGCCGCTGGTCTTGGGGCTGGCGTTCATGGGGTGTGAGTCCGGTTTTGTCTGGGACGCCGAGGCGCGACGGGGCCGCTCGTATACCGGGTGGATTGTGGGGGGCAAACTCGTGGCATGGGGGAAATGGAGGGCCGTACCCACCGCTTCGGCCGTGCAATTGGAACGCACCCGGGAATCGATGATGAACCGCCGAGTGGCGCCGCGCTCCGTCAAGATCGACTCGTGGGAATTGCAATGGCAAGATGAGCAAGGTCGCTGGCATCCGCTCCATGATTTCACTGATCAGCATTTAGCGCATAGCGCTTTGGCCGCCGTTAGACAAACCCTTGACTGCTGAGCCATGCGTGTCGATAAATTCCTTTGGTGCATTCGGGCGTTCAAGACCCGTTCCCTGGCGACCAACCACTGTCGGGAAGGTAAGGTGTTTATGGGCGAGAAGGCGGTAAAGCCCGCTCAAGAAGTCCATGCAGGCGATGTCATTCGGGTCCGCAAAGGAGCCGTTTACTTCGAATGGGAGGTGGTCGACTTTCCAAAGAGTCGCGTATCAGCGGCGCTTGTGCCGGATTACGCGCGGGACATCACGCCCGAATCCCAACGCCATAAACTCGAAGAAATCCGCGCGGCACAACGCGACCTCATGCGACCGGTCGGCCGGCCGACCAAACACGATCGCCGCGATTGGGAGAAGTACTTCAAGGATTAACACACGCCCCATGTTCGAAGCCCGTTCCATTGCCGCTGCTGAAACGCGTTCTTTGCGCCACCGGGTGCTGTGGCCGCACAAACCGAGCCCCGATGTCTGCACCATTGACGTGGACGAAGCGGAGCACGCGCATCACGTCGGGGCGTTTAATGCGAAGGGTGAGCATGTCGGAGTGTGCTCCCTGTTTCGCCAGCGATCGGACCGGTTTCCAGCAGCTCTTCCGGTCGATGATGACGTCTACCGGTTGCGTGTCATGGGCACTTTGCCCGAAGTCCGCGGCCGTGGAGCAGGGGCAGCCATCGTGCGGTATGCAGCGAAATGGAGCCGTGAGCAGGGGGCTGTTTGGCTGTGGTGCGACGCCCGCGAAGTGGCCTTTCCGTTCTACGAGCGCATGGGGTTCAAATTTGTTTCTGAGGGCTATCACGTCCCGGAGATCGGACCCCACCGGATGATGGCGCTGAAGCTCTAAATTTGCCCGCACACATTCAATCGATGCCGGAGATTTCTGCCAAGGGCAAGGCCATGCCTGATAGCCCGATTCGCAAGCTTGCCCCTTTCGCGAACGCTGCCAAAGAACGCGGCACGCACGTCATTCATTTGAACATCGGCCAACCGGACATCGCGACGCCCGAGGTGGCAATGGATGCGGTGCGCAACGTGGACCGCACCGTATTGGAATACAGCCCGAGCGAGGGATTCGCTCGGTACCGAGAGCGGCTGGCTCGCTACTACAACGGTGTCGGGGTGGACGTGACGGCCGATGAAGTCCTGGTCACCACGGGCGGTTCAGAGGCGTTGGTGTTTGCCTTCATGTCGTGCTTGGACGCTGGAGATGAGGTCATCATTCCCGAGCCGTTTTATGCGAATTACAACGGCTTCGCTACGCTGGCAGGCATCAAAATTGTGCCCGTAACGGCGCGCATTGAAGACGGGTTTTCGCTCCCGCCCATGGCCGAATTTGAGCGGGCCATCACCGATCGCACCAAAGCCATTTTGATTTGCAACCCGGGCAATCCGACAGGAACCAAGTACCCCGATTCAGCCTTGGAGGCATTGGCTGCACTGGTGCAGGAGAAGGACTTGTTCATGTTCGCGGACGAAGTCTACCGGGAGTTTACCTATGACGGGTCCAATGCCCGCAGCATATTGACGGTTCCCGGACTGCAGGAGCACGCGGTGGTTGTTGACAGCGTCTCCAAGCGCTACTCCATGTGCGGTGCGCGCATCGGTGCTTTGGTGACCCGGAACCAAGCAGTCCGCCGCGCGGCGATGAAATTCGCCATGGCCCGATTGAGTCCGCCGACGCTGGCGCAAATCGCCGCTGAAGCCGCCCTTGATACGCCAGAGGCCTACTTCCAAGAGGTACGCTCTTCCTACCGCGACCGACGCGACACACTCGTCGATGGGCTCGCAGCCATCGACGGGGTAACGTGCCCAAAGCCGGGCGGGGCCTTTTACGCGGTCGCCAAGCTGCCCATTGACGATGCGGATGCGTTTTGCCAGTGGATGCTGGAGTCATTCGAACACGAGGGAGCGACGGTTATGATGGCGCCCAATACAGGGTTCTACGCCACCTCAGGCCTCGGCAAGCAAGAAGTCCGCATGGCGTATGTCCTGGAGCGTGAGGAAATTGAGAAGGCAGTAACCTGCCTCCGAGTGGCCTTGTCTGTGTACCCGGGCACGGTGAAGTGATCAAAGGTTGGGCAGGCGGAAGCGCATTTGTATCTTCCCTGCCAAACCAGAATCACCGACCATGCGAATCGCCCTTACTTTCCTATTCAGTGCTCTGTTGTGTACGCAGTCTTTTGCCCAAAACCCCGATACCACATGGGTTCAGACCTACACGTGGGAAGCCCAAAACAATCCGGCAACAGCGTACGATAGCCCGGGTCGCCGCTGGTTTGATTTCCCAGCGAGTGATAACGATACGTCGTATCAAAAAGTGCTGATGTACTACAACCTCAAGTGCTTTGAGGACGGAACTGCGGGCAACCTCGGGTATGCCTGTGGCGAGTGGGATTACTTGACCTACACGTATTTGTTTGACCACACGGGCATGTTGGATAGCAATTTGCTTACCCATCCGCATTGGTTGATCGACGACCTCGATTTCATGTCGGACACGTTGGTTACTGAAGTGGCGGAAATTCCTGTGGACACGGTGCGCTGGACGTACACCAACTACGCGCTATCCGGAGCGGTATCCACCGGAGCAGTAAACGGCAGCTCCACGGGAACATCATCTGAACTCGGATGGGAAAGTGATCGCGGACGAATGCAATGGCTGTGGACAGCGGAAGAACTGGAAGCCATGGGGTGGAACGGCACACCGGGTCTCGGCGTTGAATGGCCTGCCGTGGCATCGCTGGTGGATGCACGGGATGCGGTGCAATGGAACCTCTACTGGTCGGAGGTCGATACGCTTGACGGCTTCCACACGGGGCCGGTAGCCGCATCGAGCAAGGTGTCGGATGCCTCGACTCCGGGGCGTTTTGTGTTGGATGCTCCGCTGGAGTGGGACGGCGCCAGCCACCTCGTCGTTGAGGTGTTGATGCAATTGGATGATGCGCCCGATTGGGAAAGCGATTGGGTGGGTGATGCGGCTCCCCAAAAGACGTGGCAGGCTGGAACTGCTGGGAGCTATGTGCATTTTGATGGCAACGACCGAATCGAGGTCGCGGTGGAGGAAATCAACGCCATTGAAGACGCTGTGACGGTTGAGTTTTGGTCCCGCGGGACGCCTGAATTCCAGCCGGAGAACAACTCGGTTTGCGAAGGCATGAACGCCAGTAACCAGCGCGAAATCAACATTCACCTGCCTTGGTCCAATGGCCGTATTTACTGGGATGCCGGGGGGCAAGGAGGCTACGATCGCATCGATCAAGCGGCCAGTGCCAACCAGTACGAGGGCGAATGGCACCATTGGGCCTTCACCAAAGACGTGGTGACGGAAACCATGGCCATCTACTTCGATGGGGCCTTGTGGCACTCTGGAACCGACAAAGACAACCTGTTCGGGGAGATGGTCCGCTTTCATATCGGATGCAATGGAAACGGGGGCAACGACTACCGAGGGGATGTCGATGAATTTCGGATGTGGAACGCGGCATTGACGCCGACCACGGTAGCCGCATACTTTGATCGTTCCCTGGACGAATCTCATCCCAATGCGGACGACTTGTTGATCGATCTCTCGATGGACATCAACCCGGTTCTCCACGCCATCGGCGATGGAGTAACCCATTTCTCACACGGCAATGCCGGTACACGGCCGTATGCGGCGAATGAAGCATTTTGGCACCCCGGGGAGATGCCGCAAAGCGTGCGCCCGGGGCTGATTTGGTGGTCGGGTGGCGACGCAGTTGTGGAGGACCCCGTGGTCGTGGACCACGTGGAAGCCATTCCGGCAACCAGCATTGCGGAGTGGGCGGTGCAAGGCAACGCCGTTTCGTGGGAATCACTGGACTATGGATGGCCGGCAGAAACCCTTCGCACGACCCGCACCCCCGAGGGAGAGGTGCTCGCGACGTATCCGCTTGAGGGCGAGGCTACGGCATTCTTGAACGACACCTTAACGTATTTCTCGGTGCCTTTCGAAGTCGTGGATCGCTATGAATTGGCCCGATACATTACGCCTTATGGCATTGGACTGACGTTGGATGATGACGGCTGGACCTGGATTTTTGACGTATCCGATTACGTGCACCTCTTGCGCGACAGTGTCGAACTGCAAGCGGGCAACTGGCAAGAGCTGTTGGACATGAAATTCGCATTCATTCACGGCACCCCACCGCGGGACGTGAAGCGTATGGACGCCTTTTGGAAAGGCCAATACGCCCTCTCGACATTTGACGGCAACGTGACCGATCACGCATTCATCCCGGAAGAAGGTGAGTCCATGTTCCGGCTGAAAACCCGCGCGAGTGGGCACGGCTTCGGTTCTGGAAACAATTGTGCTGAGTTTTGCTACAACACGCACTCCGTGAAGGTCAATGGCGATACCCAGTGGAGCTGGGAAATCATGCGCGAATGCGCGGACAACGCTCTGTATCCTCAGGGCGGTACGTGGATTTACGACCGGGCCGGTTGGTGTCCGGGCGCTGTGGTGGATACGAAGGATTTCGAATTGACGCCGCTCGTGGCTGGTCAGGACGATTTCTCGGTGGATTACGACATTACCTATGACCCCGACGGGAACTACCGGTTTGAGGGACAAATCGTCGCGTACGGCGAGCCGAACATGGAATACGATGTGGAGATCAGCCAAATCCTTTCGCCCTCCGACGACAAGTTGGAGTCGCGGTGGAACCCCATCTGTGAATCACCGACCGTGCGCATTCGCAACAACGGTTCCCAGCTGTTGACCTCTTGCCAGTTTAGTTACGGCATTGAAGGCGGCGCCATGGCCACATACGAGTGGACGGGCAACCTGGCCTTTCTCGAGTCGGTGGAAGTGGAATTGCCGTACGACGATCCGACGTTGTACGAAGGAGACGACGAGGAGTGGGTGCTGTTTGAAGTCGAAGTCAACCAGCCCAACGGCATGGTCGACGAGGAGCCGCGTAACAACAAAGCGAATTCCCGATTCCACCGCGTGCCGACGTGGTCCTATCCCGATTTGGATGACAACCGACTCATCGTGTGGACCAAGACCAACCAGGTGGCGTGGGAGACCTCCGTTGAGTTACTGGACGCTGCCGGAAATGTGGTATGGGAGCGCGGGTACCCCACGGCCAACACGACCTTCAAGGACACCCTGTCATTGAACCAAGGTTGCTACCGCTTCACTGTCAACGATGTCGGTGATGATGGTCAGAGCTTCTGGGCCAACAGCGACGGTTCCGGGTACACGCGCCTGAAAAAAGTGGCCGGGGGGAACTTCATCAACTTCGAACCGGATTTCGGTCGCTACATCTCACAAGCCTTCTTCTTCCAGACGAACTTGGTTGCAGTGGAGGAGGAGTTGCCTGTTTCGCCTGCCTCGATGGTGGTGTTCCCGAACCCGTCAGACGGCGTGTTCCAGGTATTCCTCAGTGGACTTCAGGCTGGGCAAGGGCTCGACTGGCAGTGCTACGACGCCATGGGCCGGCTTGTTCAATCGGGCCAGTGGCGCGTTCAATCCGGACTGCTGCAAACCGTGGATCTGTCAACGTTGCCCACTGGAACGTATGCCCTTGTCTGTTTCGATGAACGAGGTCAAAAGTTGAGTAAGTGGATTCAAAAACGGTGATTTTGAAGTTTACCCCCTAAAAAATGAGGGGGTGTTCGTAACATTTTGGTGTTTTTGGTGATTAACCCTATGAATTTAGGGGGTAATTTTGCGTAGAACAAAAAACTGCCAAATGAGCATTTCGCGCCAAAAAGCCCTTGAAGACGTCCTGGAACGCACGCCACGCTCGGTCGAGCGCCCGGACAACAAAATCTCCAATTACTACGGAGAGAACGTATTTAACCTCACCATGATGCGGGAGTACCTCACCGATGAGGCGTGCGACAGCATTGTGGATGCGATGGAAAACCATACCTCCATCAGCCGAGCCATCGCGGATCAGGTCGCGTCGGCTATGAAGGAATGGGCGATTTCGCGGGGTGCAACCCACTACACGCACTGGTTCCAGCCACTCACAGGAGCGACGGCTGAAAAGCACGACAGCTTCATCACCCCAACTTCCGATGGCCGGGTGATTGAGAAATTCGACGGTTCGCTGCTGGTGCAACAGGAACCCGATGCCAGTTCGTTTCCGAATGGCGGCATTCGAAACACGTTTGAGGCGCGAGGTTACACACTGTGGGACCCCACATCGCCGGCGTTTGTTTGGGAAAATACCTTGTGCATCCCCACCATTTTCATTAGCTACACTGGTTTTGCATTGGACAACAAAACCCCGCTGCTGAAGGCCTTGGCCAAAGTGGACGAGGCAGCAACATCCGTGTGCCAATATTTCGACAAGAACATTACGAAGGTGGTGGCGACGTTGGGGTGGGAGCAGGAATACTTCCTGGTAGATAAGGCGCTCCACGCCGCGCGCCCTGACCTGCAGTTGACTGGTCGTGCGCTGTTCGGTGCTGCACCTGCCAAGGGACAGCAGCTCGACGATCATTACTTCGGCAGCATTCCTGCACGTGCCACGGCGTACATGAAGGAGTTTGAATTGGAGTGCCACAAGTTGGGCATTCCCGTGACGACGCGTCACAACGAGGTGGCGCCCAACCAATTTGAGTGCGCACCCGTTTTTGAAGAGGCCAACCTCGCCAATGACCACAACCTCCTGCTCATGGAGGTGATGGAGCAGGTAGCTCGCAAGCACAACTTCCGCGTGCTCTTGCACGAAAAGCCCTACCCAGGGCTCAATGGCTCGGGCAAGCACAACAACTGGTCCCTCGGTACCAACACCGGGGTGAACTTGCTCAAGCCGGGTAACAACCCCAAGACAAACTTGCGGTTCTTGACGTTCTTCGTCAACACACTCGCGGCATTGCACAAGCGAGCAGATGTCGTCCGTGCAGCCATCGCATCGGTGGGCAACGACCACCGCTTGGGCGCCAACGAAGCACCTCCGGCCATCATCAGTGCTTTCATCGGTTCGCAGCTGTCTTCACTCCTCGATGCGCTCGAGACCAGCATCAAGGCCGGCAAACTGACGCCTGAAGACAAGACCGCGTTGAAACTGGAAATCGGTCGCATTCCCGAGGTTTTGCTCGATAACACCGATCGCAACCGGACGTCTCCATTCGCCTTCACTGGCAACAAATTCGAATTGCGTGCGGTGGGCAGTACAGCCAACTGCGCGGTATCGATGACCGTGTTGAATACGATTGTTGCAGAGCAGTTGAACGACTTCAAGGCCGCGGTGGACGCACGCATCGCAGGCGGAGACAAGAAGGACGACGCCATTTTGAAGGAACTGCAGAAGCTCATCGCAGACAGCAAGGTCATCCGATTTGAAGGAAATGGATACTCCGACGAATGGGTGAAGGAAGCGAAAAAGCGCGGGTTGTCGAACCTCCGCACCACGCCTGAAGCCCTTGCGGTATTCAGCCGCAAAGAAGTGATTTCGCTCTTCGAAGTCCTCGGCGTTTTGCGCAAAGAGGAACTCGCTGCCCGTGTTGAAGTCGAGCTTGAGAATTACATCATGAAGCGGCAAATCGAGTACCGCGTGCTTCTTGGCATGTGCAAGAATTCCGTACTTCCTGCGGCCATCCGTTACCAAAACGGTTTGCTCGCGAATGTGGAGCAACTGAACTCAGTACTCGGCAAGCAGGCGGCGAAGTTCTCCGGAGCGCAAATCGAAATGGTGAAGGAAGCCGGCCAACTCATCCAAGATCTCTACGCTGCAACGGCCAATATGGAGGCGGTCCACGACAAGGCCGAGTCAGCAAAAGACGCCCTGGCCAGTGCCAAAGCCTTCGCTGAAAAGGTGGTGCCGAGTATGGATGCCGCGGCTGAAATCTGCGCCCAACTCGAGTCCTTGGTCGACGATGCGGAATGGCCTTTGCCGAAATTCTCTGAATTGCTGTTCACACGTTAAGACTCGGTATGCACTTTCGATAGGAAACGGCGGGGAGCAATCCCGGCCGTTTTCTGTTTGACCTTTTTCAGGGATGCGAGTCCGCGAATGGTCACTTTGCCTTACATTCGGGAATTGAATTAAAGCGTTTGGAAATGCACAACTACCTGCAAGCAAGTTGGAAGCGGACCGGCCTTCTCGGTTTGCTAATGTTCTTCACCTTCGGATTCGTTTCAGCCCAAAGCGATTTGGCTGAAGAGGCGGACTTGGCCTACAACCGAGGTGCCTACAGCACATCCCTGCAAGAATACATCAAGGCCTACCCCAAGGTCAAAGACATCGACGAGAAAGGCCGCATTGCCTTCATGGCGGGGGAGAGCTTCTTGAAATTGATGGAGCCAACGGGTGCTGAGGAGTGGTACGATAAGGCCATCGGTCTACGTTACGGATCGGATAATCCAGAGGTTTACTTGCACTACGGACAAGCGATGTCCATGCAGCAGGAGTTTGACGAAGCCATTGAGTGGTACATCACTTACAAAGAAAACGGAGGCGATCCATCTGTGGCGGATGCCATGATTGAGCAAGCGGATAATGACGCCCTCGAGTTGATGGAGCCATCCAGCCGCTACATCGTGGACAACTTGCTGCGATTGAATTCAACCAGCTACGATTATGGTGCCGGATTTGCCTCCAAAAAGGCGGACGCCATCGTCTTCGCTTCATCACGCGAATCGTCCACCGGTTCTGGCGAGGATCCCATTACGGGACAGCGGTACATGGATTTGTTTAAGGCCGAACAAGACAAAAAGGACAACTGGAGCACACCAGAGCCGCTCAACTCCACCATCAACACCGAGTACAACGAGGGTACGGTGACATTTGACAAGAGTTACCGTTCCATCTACTTCACGCGGTGCATTTCCGACGAGGACAATTCGTACGCGTGTGACGTTTACCGTTCGAGCTCCATGGGCAACAAGTACGGTCCCTCCGAGGTGGTGGAATTGATCAACCGCGACGATGACGACAGCTCACAAGTGGGCCACCCGTGCTTCACCGTGGACAGCGACTTTTTGATGTTCGTTTCGGACATGGACGGTGGTTTTGGCGGCAAGGACATTTGGTATGTCGCCTACGACGCCAAGGAGGATACATTCGGTGAGCCCGTCAACATGGGCCCCAATGTGAATTCAGCAGGTGACGAGATGTTCCCTGCGATGCGTTACGACGGGGCTTTGTATTACGCCTCTACAACGCTTGGGAAAATGGGTGGTTTGGACATTGTTCGCGCGCTCCCTGCAGAGGGCACGATGCAATTCGAAAAAGCCGAACCGATGCCGTACCCAATCAACAGTTCTGGGGACGACTTCAGCATGATTTTTAAGGACGATGAAGATGCAGGGATTTTCACTTCCAGCCGTCCCGGCGGAAAGGGAAAGGACGACCTCTATTCGTTCCGTCTTCCCGAGATGGAATTCTGCTATCAAGGCGACGTCTTTGATTCGTACACCGGCAATCCGCTGGGAGCGACAGTGACGATCAACGGATCCAACGGCGATTCCTTTACGGTGACCGCTGACGGCGACGGTACGTTCGCGCTTTGTGATAAGGAAATCAAGAATAACACCACGTACGATGTTGAAGTCAAATACGAAGGCTACATCGTAACTGGTGATCGTTTCTCAACGGTAGGGTTGAGCAACAGCACCACCATGACCCGCGAATTCCCGATGAAGGAGGTGGTTTTGGACGTGGAGTACGACATGCCATTGGTGTTCTATCCTTTCAATGAATCTGAATTGCTCATCAACGATGAAGTCAACAGCGCCGACTCGTTGAATTACCTGTTGAGCATTATGGACCGCAACGAAACATTCGTGGTGCAACTCGAGTCCCACACAGATAGCCGTGGTAACGCGAGCTACAACAAAGAACTCTCTCAGAAGCGTGCTCAGACATGTGTGGACTACCTAATCAGCCGTGGCGTAGCTCGCGATCGTCTGGTTGCAGTGGGACACGGCAAGGAGCGTTTGCTCGTCTCTGATGCGGACATCGCCAAGATGCGCACCGAAGATGAAAAGGAACGCGCTCACCAGGCCAACCGCCGTACGGTGTTCCGCATCTTGCGTTTTGATTACGAGCCGGGCAACTAAGCACCATTTTTCGTGGAGGAATCGAGATACGCAAGCAGAGGTGTCTCCGCTGGCAAGGAGGAGGTACATGCTGCGATAGAGGGGGTGGATAAGGGCCTATTCCCCAAGGCTTTCTGTAAAATTGTGCCGGACTACTTGACCGGCAGCGACGAACATTGTGTCGTCATGCACGCCGATGGGGCAGGTACCAAGTCTTCTTTGGCTTACATGTACTGGAAAGAAACGGGCGATTTGTCCGTCTGGAAGGGCATTGCGCAGGACGCGTTGGTCATGAATTTGGATGATCTGCTGTGCGTGGGGGCGACCGGTCCGATTTTGCTTTCGAGTACCATTGGCCGGAACAAGCATTTGATTACGGGCGAGGTCATCAAGGCCATCATTCAAGGCTCCGAGGAATTGCTCGAGGAGCTGCGTGGCCACGGAGTTGACATCCGCAGCACCGGTGGCGAAACGGCTGATGTCGGTGACTTGGTGCGGACGGTCATTGTCGACTCAACGGTCGTCGCACGCATGAAGCGATCGGAAGTGATTGACAACTCCAGAATTGCACCGGGTCAAGTTATCGTGGGATTGGCGAGCCACGGTCAAGCCAACTGGGAACGTGAATACAATGGGGGCATGGGATCCAATGGACTCACCAGTGCCCGCCACGACGTGTTCAACAAATCGTTAATGGCTCAGTACCCCGAGAGTTTTGATCCCGGAACCGACCAGCAGTGGGTGTACACCGGATCCCATGAGCTGCAGGATGCAGTTGACGGCGTGCCATTGGATGCGGGAAAATTGGTGCTCTCGCCAACCCGGACTTACGCCCCGTTGATCGCCCGTATTTTGCCTGAATGGCGCCACCGCATCAGCGGGATGGTGCATTGCTCCGGAGGCGCTCAAACCAAAGTTTTGCATTTCGTCGATGATGTCCATGTCATCAAGGACCAATTGTTCGAGACGCCACCCCTGTTCAAGATGATCCAATCGAGCTCAGGCACGGACTGGAAGGAGATGTACAAGGTCTTCAATATGGGGCACCGCATGGAAATCTACACCGACCAAGAAGCGGCTAAATCCATCATCGCCGAATCGAAAGCGATGGGCGTGGATGCGCAGATCATTGGTCATTGCGAGCCGCATACAGGCCGCCGCGTCACCGTGACAGGCGAGCATGGAACCTTTGAATACAACCATTAGCTGGCGAGATGAAAGCAGAGGACACCTTGATGCAAAAGTTGGCCTCCATCTCGGACCGTTTTCAAGAAGTCGAAAAACAAGTCGGAGACCCGGAGGTAATCGCAGACCAACGCAAGTACCGGGACTTGATGCGGGAGTACAAACGCCTTGGGCCAATTGTCGACCACTTTAATCAACTCTCCGCCTGGCGCGCCGACCGCGATCAAGCCGAAGAATGGGCAGCAGGAGACGACGCTGATTTTAAAGAGTTAGCCGAAGTAGAATTGCCTGAAATCAAGTCCAAGCTTGAAGCAGGACTGGAGGAAGCACGCATTTTATTGTTGCCCAAAGACGAGGTAGACGACCGCCCCGTGATGATGGAATTCCGCGCGGGAACCGGCGGGGATGAAGCTGCTATTTTTGCGGGTGACCTCTATCGCATGTACCAACGGCATTGCGAGGGCAAGGGCTGGCGTTGGGAATTGGTCAATGCCAATGAAGGAACTGCGGGTGGTTTCAAGGAGATCACTGTGCGAGTTGAGGGTGAGGGCGTATACGGCTGGCTGAAATACGAAAGCGGCGTGCACCGGGTGCAACGGGTGCCGGAAACAGAGTCCCAAGGACGCGTGCACACCAGTGCGGCGACCGTGGCGGTCCTGCCGGTGGCTGAAGACGTAGACGTGAAGCTGGATCTGACCGATGTACGGCGCGACACATACCGCGCAAGCGGGGCAGGTGGCCAGCACGTCAACAAAACGGAATCTGCCGTGCGCCTCACCCACGAGCCTACGGGCATCGTCGTAGAATGCCAAGATGGCCGTTCGCAGCACCAGAATTACGAGCACGCCCTGGAGGTCTTGCGTACGCGCCTCTTCGAGCGGGAACGCGGAAAGCAAATCTCCGAGCAAGCAGAGCAGCGCAAGTCGCTGGTCTCAACCGGTGATCGTTCGGCCAAAATTCGCACCTACAATTACCCACAGGGGCGTGTCACCGATCATCGTATCCAATTCACATCGCACGCTTTGACCGCCATCATGGGCGGAGACCTCGAGGCCGTCATCAATGCATTGCGGCTTGCGGAGCAGGCTGAATTATTGGCCGCGCAGACCTAATTTTGACCCATGACCAATCGCCAGAGTTTGTACGAGATGATGAAGCGCAAAGCCTCGTGCTTGTGCGTGGGGTTGGACCCGGATCCCGATCGAATTCCCGCGCACTTGGGTACTGGTGTGGAGGCGATGGAGGCGTTTTGCCGCGGCATCGTTCAAGCAACCCACCGGCACGCGGCGGCCTTCAAACCCAACCTCGCCTTTTTTGAGCAGTACGGTGCAGCCGGATGGGCAGCGCTTGAGCGCATCGTAGCCGCCATGCCCGAGGATGTTTTGGTGATTGCCGACGCCAAGCGCGGGGACATCGGCAACACCGCCAAGCGCTACGCCAAGGCCATGTTCGAAGGGCTGGGCGCCCACGCCATCACCGTCGCGCCTTATATGGGTGAGGACAGTGTGGCTCCTTTCATGGACGGCTATGCGGATCGGTGGACCATCGTGCTGGCCTTGACGTCCAATGCAGGAGCCGATGACTTTGAATTTCATGGAACACCGCCCTTGTATGAACGGGTAGTGGAGCGATGCCAAACCTGGGGCACACCCGATGAACTGATGTTCGTTGTTGGCGCCACCCGTCCGGAGCAATTGCGCGCCATTCGAAGCTTGGCGCCGGACCACTTCTTTTTGGTGCCCGGCGTCGGCGCCCAAGGCGGTCGCATCGAGGACGTTATGGAGGCAGGGTGGATTGAGGGGGGCGGCGGGCTCCTGATCAATGCCTCTCGCAGCATCCTGTATGCCAGCGCCGGGGAGGACTATGCGGCGTCAGCGGCGTCAGAAGCGCAGAAGTTGCAAGAAGCTACTGCACCTTATTTTACCCGAACAGCAAGCGCATGAATCCATCCGCCAAACGCCTGAGAATCGCAGCACTTCTATTGGGAAGTGTGGTGTGCCTCGGAAGCGTTGGCTTCATGTGGATTGAAGGCTACTCCTTGCTCGAAGCCATCTACATGACCGTGATTACGGTTTCGACGGTTGGGTTCGGCGAAGTGCGCAGCCTTTCGGATGGAGGCATGTTGTTCACTGCCATCCTCATTGTCAGTTCCATTGGCACATTTACCTTCGCAGCAACGGCAGTTACCCAGTTTTTCATCGAGGGTGACTACCGGGAGCGCCTCCGGGCCAAGCGAATTCAGCGGATCATGAATGAGATGAACAACCACGTTATTATCTGCGGCCACGGTCGTGTAGGGGAGAAGGCAGTCCAGGAACTGCAGGACCACGCGCACGAGGTGGTAATCATTGAATCCAATGAAGAACTCGTCAAGAAGCTGCGAGATGCAGGCGTCCGGGCGCTTGCGGGTGACGCGACGGAGGATGAAAATTTGGTCAATGCGGGCCTCGATCGCGCGCGCGCACTCATTACCACGTTGCCAGACGACGCACAAAACCTCTACGTGGTCCTCGCTGCGAAAGAACGCCGTCCAGACCTGCTGACCATCAGTCGGGCGTCCAACGCCAATGCCGTGAGCAAGCTGAAGGTGGCAGGCGCCCAAAACGTCATCATGCCCGACCAAGTGGGTGGTGCGCACATGGCCTCACTCGTCGCCATTCCCGATGTCGTGGAGTTCCTGGATCACATTCGCATCCAAGGTGCAGACGCCGTCAACTTGGAAGAAATTGAAGTGCAGCAATTGCCCGACCGGCTGCAGTCCATGACCCTTGCAGAAATTGACGCACGGAATCGCATCGGTGTCAACGTCATCGGATTGCGCAAGGCATCGGGGGAGATGGTCATCAACCCACCGTTGGACACGACCCTTCAAGCGTCTATGAAGCTATTCGTTCTTGGAACGGCGGACCAAATACGGCGGTTAAACGACTTCATCGGTATACAAAGTCCTTCGCTCTGAAGTTCAGGGTTTGAGTTGCTTTGTATCTTCGAAGTCTAACGATTGATAACCCTTCGATTCATGCGAAAATTCCTCCCTCTTGCTGCGCTTGTGAGCGCCCTTATTCAGCCGGTTTATGCCCAGGCGTCAACCGTTGATGAGAAGATCAATTCGGTCATGGAGCCCCTGACCAACGCGATCATGAAAGTCATTTTCTTTCAAGTTTCGTTCGCAGGCGTATCCGTGCCTTTCGTTTTAATCTGGCTGCTTGCGGGAGCCATCTTTTTCACTTTTTACTTCAAGTTCATCAACATCCGTGGATTTGGGCATGCGTTGGACGTGGTTAGAGGAAAATACGACGACCCTAACGACGCCGGTGAAGTCAGCCACTTCCAGGCCTTGACCGCTGCTTTGAGCGGAACCGTGGGCGTCGGAAATATTGCGGGTGTGGCGTTCGCCGTTTCATTGGGTGGACCGGGGGCGACCTTCTGGATGATTGTGGCAGGACTGCTCGGAATGAGTTCGAAGTTTGTGGAGTGCACGCTCGGAACGAAGTACCGTCAGGAAAATGATGATGGTTCGGTTTCGGGCGGTCCCATGTACTACCTGAGAGACGGCTTGGCGAAGCAAGGCAAAGCGCAGCTCGGTAAAATTTTGGCAGTGCTATTCGCCATTGCTTGCATCGGAGGGAGTTTCGGCGGCGGCGGTATGGTGCAAGTCAACCAAGCGACAAAGCAACTCATCGAAGTAACCGGTGGGGAGCAGTCCTTCCTCGCAGGTCAAAGCTGGATGTTTGGTGTGGTGATGGCTATGCTGGTAGGTTTGATTATCATTGGTGGCATCAAAAGTATCGCCCGTGTTACGGATAAGGTCGTTCCGTTCATGGTTGGCATTTACGTCCTCGGGGCGTTGGTCGTACTGGGTGGAAATATCGCCGAGATTCCAAGTGCATTTGGCCTCATCATTTCGAGCGCTTTCTCCGCGGATGCGGCGTATGGTGGATTGATTGGGGTGCTTATCGTTGGATTCCAGCGTGCGGCGTTTTCCAATGAGGCGGGCATCGGTTCTGCCTCCATCGCGCACTCCGCGGCCAAAACCAACGAGCCGGTCAGTGAAGGCATCGTTGCATTGTTGGAACCGTTCATCGATACGGTGGTTATTTGCACAATGACCGCATTGGTCATCGTGATTTCGGGTTACGGATCGATTGGGCAAGAAGCGGCCTTGGGACTGGCGCAAGCGAAAGACTTGCAAGCGATTGAGTTGACGAGCAGTGCCTTTGCTCAGACGATGTCGTGGTTCCCTGTGGTCCTCTCTATTGCCGTGATTCTCTTTGCCTTATCCACCATGATCAGCTGGAGCTACTACGGATTGAAGTCTTGGACGTTCTTGTTTGGTGAGTCCAAGGTGGCGGACCTGTCGTACAAAGGCGTGTTCTGCCTCTTCGTGATCCTCGGTTCCGCGATTTCTGCACAGAGCGTATTCGACTTTGGTGATGCGATGATTTTCGCCATGTGCTTCCCGAATGTTTTGGGCTTGTATTTCCTGATGGGAGAGGTGAAGCAGGATGTTGCGGATTATTTCAAGCGCATTAAGTCAGGCGAGATCAAGCGATACGATTAAGAGACAGCACGTCGGTTGTAGTCCGACACGGAGTGAGTGAGTAGAGGAGATGGAAAAAGCTGAAAGACGCGCCCTGTTGGGCTTCGTCCTGATTTCTTGGTTGGCATTGGGAGTGCGTGTGGGGTTCTGGTACAAGTCCCATCGAATGTATGTGACGGAGGAACACCCGGTTCCGGTCGCATGGTTGTTGGAGTCATTGGAAACGGTGCGTTCACATCCGTCCAATCGAAAACGCCTGAAGGCGTCTCAGCAGCTGCGGCGTACCGGACAGCAGCCCCAACAACGCCAACAACGGGTCCTTGATCTGAATGCTGCTGATAGTGCCGCACTTGAGGCAATGCCTTACATCGGTCCTGTTCTAGCGGCCCGTATTTGCCGGTTTCGAAATGCGCTGGGAGGGTTTCATGCGGTTGAACAATTGCGTGAGGTTTGGGGCCTGAAACCCGAAGCTGCAGAACGGTTGATGCCCATGTTCCATGCGGGCAAGGGGGTCTACCATACGCTTTGTGCGGATACGGCTACGTGGTTCGAGTTGAAGAGTCACCCCTACATCGATGCGAAGGCTGCCAGCGCAATCGAGCGTTACAGACGGCACCACCCCCTGGATTCACTTGAGGCACTTGCGGACGCGATTCCCATTACCGACAGCATGATTCGGAGGTGGAGTCCGTATCTTAGGCTCTGTGAATACCGCGATTAATTCATATCGCTCATTGGAGGATGCATTGAAGACGGCCATTCAAGATGTCCCAGACTTTCCGCAAGCAGGGGTCGTATTTAAAGACCTGAGCCCGGTTTGGGCCAATCCAAATCTGCGGGCGAAAGCGGTGAGTGCAGTGGCGGAATGGATTCAATCCACAGGTAGCACACCAACGGCCATTGCCGGCATCGAAAGCCGGGGGTTTTTGATGGGTATATCACTTGCCGATCGGCTGAATGTACCATTTGTCGCGTTGAGAAAGGCGGGGAAGCTGCCCGGTCCAACGGTGAGTGAGTCGTATGAATTGGAATACGGCACGGCGGTGTTGGAATGCCAAGTGGGGGCCTTCGATTCTTCGGATGAAGTTTTGATTCATGATGACGTGTTGGCCACAGGTGGAACAGCGGCGGCGGGGGCGGCATTGGTAAATCGCAGTGGGGCCCAGTTGTGGGGCTTCTCGTTTTTGATGAGTTTGAATGTTTTAAATGGGAGCGAGCGGCTACAGGCGAAGTGCCCCGCGGCACGTTTCCACTCCCTTCTATCGGTATAGCATGAATTTTAGAGAGACAGAAGACCAACGGGCCATCCGTGCAACGGTGCGTGATTTTGCGGAAAAAGAGATCCTGCCTCATCGCATGGAATGGGACGAGGGCCAGGTGTTTCCGCGCGCCCTGTTCAGTAAAATGGGCGAGTTGGGATTGATGGGTATGCTTGTGCCCGAGGCGTTAGGCGGAGCGGGCATGGGATACTTCGAATACAAAATTGCCATCGAAGAAATCGCTAAGGTCTGTGGCTCAATCGGCCTGTCCATGGCTGCCCACAATAGCCTTTGCACCAACCACATTCTCATGTTTGGCTCGGAAGCGCAACGCCAGAAGCACCTACCAGATTTGGCCAGTGGTCAAGCCATTGGTGCGTGGGGGCTCACCGAAGCGAACACCGGAAGTGATGCCATGCGCATGCAATGCACAGCTGCTCGTGATGAAGCACGCGGCGGCTGGGTCCTGAACGGAACGAAAAACTGGATTACACACGGCATTTCGGGTGATGTGGCTGTTGTGCTGGCGCGCACGGGCGAGCTGTTGGACAGCCGAGGCATCACGGCTTTTGTCGTAACCCGCGGTCAGGAAGGATTTTCGGGAGGCAAAAAGGAGAACAAGCTGGGCATGCGCTCGTCGGAAACAGCAGAAATGATTTTCGACGGGTGCTTCGTGCCGGATGATCAAGTGCTCGGCCAGGTCGGGGACGGATTCATCCAAGCGATGAAGATCCTCGATGGAGGCCGCATCTCCATTGCCTCATTGGCATTGGGCATCGCCAAAGGCGCCTACGAAACGGCGAAGGCGTATTCCAAGGAGCGCGAACAATTTGGAAAGGCCATCAGTCAATTCCAGGCCATCGCATTTAAACTCGCTGATATGCACACATCCATTGAGGCGGCCGACTTGTTGACTTTGCAAGCGTGTTTCCTCAAAGAATCCGGGAAGCCCATGACCAAGGAATCGGCGATGGCCAAGTACCAAGCGTCAGAAATGTGCGTGCGCGTTGCCACAGAAGGCGTTCAGGTACTGGGCGGTTATGGATACACCAAGGATTTCCCCGCAGAGAAGTTCTACCGGGACAGCAAGCTGTGCACCATCGGGGAGGGGACCAGTGAAATCCAGAAGTTGGTAATCTCGCGCGAAATTATCAACGAGTGAATGGGCGGCAAGGGTTTTGTACTTTGAATCTTATCGTGTAAATTTGCCGTCCAATTCTGACACTATGCTTTCTATCCCTGTAAAAGAAGGAGACAACATTGAACGCGCACTGAAGCGATTCAAGAAGAAGTTTGACCGCACGAAGCGCATGCGCGAGCTCCGAACGCGCCGCGAATTCGTGAAGCCGAGCGTTTTGAACCGAGAGCAGCGAAAGAAAGCCGTATATAAAAACGGACTAAATCTGAAAAACGACTGAGGAATCCTTTGTTTTTCATTTCAAAAAGACGAAATTGTCAGCAGACATTTCGTCTTTTTTGTTTTGAACCAAATTCCGCCACACGTCGAAGATTTCCTTGACTATCTGCTCAAGGAGAAGAGAGGAAGCGTACACACGCTTCGTTGTTACAGGTCCGACCTGGGTCAATTGGTGAAGTTCATGGACGAGCAATTCGGGTGTTCCGACTTGCGAGAAGTCAAATCTGAATGGCTGCGTTCATACGTGGTGGAGATGATGCGTATGCAAAAAGCTCCCCGCACCATTCACCGGAAAGTCAGCGCATACCGCACCTTTGTCAAGTACGCCAAGCGGCAGGGTTCGATGAAGGCGGATCCCGCAGACTCCATTGCATTGCCCAAGTTGGCCAAGCGTTTACCAAGCGTTGTGCCGGAACACGCCATGCGGGAGTTATTCGAAGAAGAAGTCTTCAGCGATGACTGGAAGGGACGTCGGGACCGGAGCATCATTGCCTTGATGTACGAGACCGGTGTTCGATTGAGTGAATTGGTCGCATTAAAAGTTTCGGATTTGCATACGGAACGGAAAGAAATTCTCGTTCTAGGAAAAGGATCGAAGGAACGACGCATTCCTCTGCTCCCTGAAACCATGTCAAGCATTGTAGCGCACATCGAAGAAAGGCCCTTCAAGTCCAAGCACCTGTTCGTCACGGATGCAGGCCGCAGCTTGTACGGATCCTTCGTCTACCGCAGGGTTCACCATTACCTCTCCTTGGTTAGTTCGTTGCGCAAAAGCAGTCCGCACGTGTTGCGGCACACCTTTGCCACGCACTTGTTGAACAACGGCGCGGAGCTATCGGCAGTCAAAGACTTGCTCGGCCACTCCTCGTTGAGTTCTACCCAGGTTTACACGCATCAGTCATTGTCACGGTTGAAGGAGTTGCATCAGGACAGTCCGTTGGACGTTCGACCGCAAGATTAATACTTCACAACCATGCAGATGCAAATCCATTCCATCCATTTCGACGCCGACGCGCGACTCCTCGAATTTGTCGAACACAAGGTCGGCAAACTCAATACTTTTCACGACCAGATTATCTCGTGTGAAGTCTTCCTCCGGGTGGAGAAAAGCGATGACCGGGACAACAAGGTTTCCGAGGTAAAAATCCACGTGCCAGGTGCCGATTTTTTCGCGAAGCGCAAAGCCCCGAGCTTTGAGGCGGGGATTGACGAGGTTGTCGAGGCCATTCGACGCCAGATTCGCAAGCAGAAAACGGCCCGTTTAGCCACGGCTTAAACACTTGCCAATCAACTGATTGAAGGGGGTGAGTTTTTCCACAAAACAATTCGCCCTTCAACGCATTGTATCCAACGATTTCTTTCATACATTTGCCGTCCTGAAAACCGGGGAGTTTGCGCTCTCCAGTTCTTTGAAGTGTTGCCGATGTAGCTCAGTTGGCCAGAGCAGCTGATTTGTAATCAGCGGGTCGGGGGTTCGAATCCCTCCATCGGCTCATTTGTTCGCCGTCTATCCACTGTGTGATGGGCAGTGAATGGCAAACGGGGGTACGCCGGAGTTGGAGAGCCGGGGCAGACTGTAAATCTGTTGTCTCTGACTGAATAGGTTCGAATCCTATTACCCCCACCACAGACCGTTCGAACGCGAAAGGTCGAAAAGCGGAAGTAGCTCAGTTGGTAGAGCATCAGCCTTCCAAGCTGAATGTCGCGAGTTCGAATCTCGTCTTCCGCTCCGCCCGAAAGGGTTAAGCCGATGTAGCTCAGGGGTAGAGCGCATCCTTGGTAAGGATGAGGTCAGGGGTTCAATTCCCCTCATTGGCTCGAACATTTAATGTGAAATCAAACAGTAACTAAAACAGTTAGGCAATGGCTAAAGAAACGTTTGACCGGTCAAAACCGCACGTAAACATCGGTACCATCGGACACGTTGACCACGGTAAGACAACTCTTACTGCGGCAATTACAAAAGTTCTCGCAGACGCGGGACACAGTGAGGCGCGTTCATTCGATCAGATTGACAACGCACCAGAAGAAAAAGAGCGTGGTATCACGATTAACTCTTCGCACGTTGAATACCAAACGGCAAACCGCCACTACGCGCACGTTGACTGCCCAGGTCACGCTGA
>DJYV01000024.1:0-2174 GCA_002448555.1 Flavobacteriales bacterium UBA6969 | reverse complement strand
CCAGGTCACGCTGACTATGTAAAGAACATGGTTACAGGTGCTGCGCAGATGGACGGCGCAATCTTGGTTGTTGCTGCAACAGATGGCCCCATGCCTCAAACGCGTGAGCACATCCTCTTGGGCCGCCAGGTAGGTATTCCACGCATTGTTGTCTTCATGAACAAAGTGGACATGGTTGACGACGAGGAATTGCTCGAGTTGGTTGAGATGGAAATCCGCGAGCTGTTGAGCTTCTACGAGTACGACGGAGACAACGGTCCCGTTGTTCAGGGTTCTGCTCTCGGCGCGTTGAACGGAGAAGGCAAGTGGGTTGAGACGGTAATGAACCTCATGGAGCAGGTTGACCAGTGGATTGAAATCCCACCACGTGACAACGAGAAGCCTTTCTTGATGTCCATCGAGGACGTATTCACCATCACAGGTCGTGGTACGGTTGCTACTGGTCGTATTGAGACTGGTGTAATCAACACGAGTGATCCTGTTGAGATCTTGGGTATGGGCGACGAGAAGTTGACTTCTACCATTACAGGTGTAGAGATGTTCCGCAAAATTTTGGATCGCGGTGAAGCGGGTGACAACGTTGGTTTGTTGCTCCGTGGCATTGAGAAGTCTGACATCCGTCGCGGTATGGTTATCGCGAAGCCCGGCTCTATCACTCCTCACACCAAGTTCAAGGCGGAGGTCTATATTTTGAAGAAGGAAGAAGGTGGCCGTCACACGCCATTCCACAATAAGTACCGCCCACAGTTCTACTTCCGTACAACGGATGTGACGGGTGAGATTGTTTTGGAAGCAGGCCGTGAGATGGTTATGCCTGGTGACAACGTCACTATTGAGGTACACTTGATCAACCCAGTTGCCATGGACACGGGCTTGCGTTTCGCAATCCGTGAAGGTGGCCGTACCGTGGGTGCGGGTCAGGTAACCACAGTGATCGAGTAAGCTCGATCCTACGACTTGAATCGGACGGAAGAAGGCACTCCCGAAGTGGTGTGCCTTCTTCCTCATCTACGGGCGTAGCTCAATTGGTAGAGTAGTGGTCTCCAAAACCATTGGTTGCAGGTTCGAGTCCTGCCGCCCGTGCTAAACTTGAATTAAATGTCACAATTCACACAATACTTGCAGGAATCGTACCAAGAACTGGTACAGAAAGTGACTTGGCCAACTTGGAAAGAGTTGCAGGGATCTTCTGTCCTCGTGTTCGTGGCCTCCTTGCTCATTGCGGGCTTAGTGTTTGTCATGGACTGGGCGTTCGGTGTGAACGCAGCGGATTCCATTTGGCGCGGTGTGATTGGGTTGGTTTACGAATTACTATAATCGGGAACCCCCGTGCAAATTGCGACTATGAGTGATATCGATAAAAAGTGGTATGTCGTCCGCGCAATCAGCGGCCAAGAAAAGAAGATCAAAGATGTTCTTGAGGCAGAGATTGCGGCGGCCGGATTGCAGCACTATGTTGGCCAGATTTTGATTCCGGTCGAAAAGGTGTTCCAAATCCGCAACGGCAAGAAGGTGAGCAAGGAGCGTAATATGTTTCCTGGTTACATCTACGTTGAGGCCTCCCTCGTTGGCGAGGTGCCCCACGTGATTCGTGCTGCCACAGGCGTTATCGGATTCCTTGGTGCGGAAAAGCGTGGCGAACCCATGCCGGTCCGCCAGCATGAGATCAACCGCATCTTGGGTGTGATTGACGACATGGCCGACAGCGAAGAGGAAATCAACATCCCTTACAAAGTCGGAGAGTTGGTAAAAGTGACCGATGGACCATTCAACGGTTTCAACGGCAACATTGAAGAGGTAAATGAAGAAAAGAAGAAACTCAAAGTAATGGTCAAAATCTTCGGGCGGAAGACGCCGGTGGAATTGGGCTACTTACAGGTAGAGAAAGAAGTATAAACTGGAACAGACAGCCGCGTCATCGCAATGCCCCCTAATGCTTCCCATTTGCGCATGATATGGACTGTTCAATATAAATGACCAATGGCTAAAGAAGTAGCTGGACTCATTAAACTGCAAATCAGAGGTGGCGCTGCCAACCCAGCACCTCCTGTCGGACCGGCTCTCGGTGCGAAAGGGGTGAACATCATGGAATTCTGCAAGCAATTCAACGGCAGAACCCAAGATAAGGCTGGACGCGTTTGCCCTGTTGTGATCACGGTCTACAGTGACAAGTC
>DJYV01000108.1:13523-14946 GCA_002448555.1 Flavobacteriales bacterium UBA6969 | reverse complement strand
AGCGCGTTTTGTACCGTGTGCTTGCTTGTACTTGGAGCTAACGCCTCGGTTTTCGCGCAAGGCGATACCGGATGGTGGAAAAACTTGTTCAAAGGCACACAAAAAAGCATGTGCGACTCATCCGCCACGGAGCAATCTGCGCCGGAAGTGCCGGACGTGATGATCTGGGAGCCTCCTGGGGGCGACCTCACGGAAGAGCCGTCAGCACCAGAACCTATCGAAACAGTTGAAGAGCGCCCCATTGGCAGCGTCGTCGAGCAATACGACGACCGCATCGCATCGCTCGACTCAGCATGGCACACCGAAGAGCACGCTCTGCGCGGGTTCCGCGTTCAGATTTTCTCCGGGTCGTTGCAAGCCGCGCGCGAAGTCAGGGCCAACGCCCGCAAAACCAGTGGCGAATGGCCCGTTTACCTTTCATCGATGCCGCCAAACTACCGCGTCACCATTGGCGATTTTAGATCACGATGGGAGGCCCAAAAAGCTCAGGATGCGTGGAACAAAGCGTTTCCTATGTCCATCGTCATTCCGATGGACATCAATTTACCGAGGCTCCAAACCGGCCGAGCCGATCAGCCGTAATTCACTGGTCAGTCCTCGAGGGTCTGCTTTACTTCCACTTCTTCGTAGGCCTCAACGATGTCTCCGACTTTGATGTCGTTGAAGCGGTCAATGTTTAAGCCGCATTCGAAGCCTTTGGCCACTTCTTTGACATCGTCTTTAAAGCGCTTGAGCGACCCCAGCGTCCCGGTGTAGACCACCACGCCCTCGCGAATGACGCGCACCTTGTTGTTGCGCTTGATGTTGCCGTCGATGACGAAGCAACCGGCGATGGTGCCAACCTTCGAAATCTTGAACGTCTCGCGGATTTCGGCAGAGCCCACCACGTTTTCTTCAATTTTCGCTGAAAGCAAGCCTTCCATAGCGTCTTTCATCTCCTCGATGGCCTTGTAGATCACCGAGTACAACTTGATCTGTACGCCTTCCTTCTCAGCCAGTCGACGCGCTGCGCCACTTGGGCGAACCTGGAAGCCGATGATGATGGCAGATGAAGCCGAGGCGAGCAAGATATCAGACTCGGAAACCTGACCCACGGCCTTGTGGATGATGTTGACCTGAACCTTCTCCGTGGAGAGCTTTTCGAGCGAGTCGCTCAACGCCTCGATGGAGCCGTCCACATCGCCCTTGACAATCAGGTTCAATTCCTTGAATTCCCCGACCGCGATGCGGCGTCCCAACTCTTCCAGCGTTACAGAACGTTGCGAACGAACGCCTTGTTCGCGCTGCAATTGTTGGCGCTTAACCGCGATGTTACGGGCTTCGCGCTCATCCTCGAAGACGTGGAATTTATCGCCGGCGTTCGGGGCGCCGTCAAAGCCCAAGATGGATACCGGAACCGAAGGTCCGGCCTCGTCGACGCGGG
>DJYV01000108.1:6990-13144 GCA_002448555.1 Flavobacteriales bacterium UBA6969 | reverse complement strand
CGCATCCCCGATGCGCATGGTTCCGCCCTCAACCAGCAGGTTCGTTACGTACCCGCGGCCTTTGTCCAATGAGCTTTCGACCACTGTACCGATGGCGCGCTTGCCTGGATTGGCTTTCAAGTCGAGCATTTCTGCTTCCAGCAGCACCTTCTCGAGCAATTCCTCGATGTTCGTACCATTCTTGGCCGAAATCTCTTGGCTCTGGAATTTGCCGCCCCACTCTTCCACCAACACGTTCATTTCTGACAGCTCCTGGCGAATCTTATCGGCATTGGCTTCCTGTCGGTCCATCTTGTTGATGGCAATGACCATGGGGATGCCCGCTGCTTGCGCGTGGTTGATGGCTTCCTTGGTTTGCGGCATAACCGCGTCGTCTGCCGCGACCACAATGATTGCGATGTCCGTGACCTGTGCACCACGGGCACGCATGGCCGTAAAGGCTTCGTGACCCGGTGTATCGAGGAAGGTCATTTGACCGCCTTGAGGAAGGGTGACGTGGTAGGCACCGATGTGCTGGGTAATTCCACCCGCCTCACCGGCGATGACGTTCGCATTTCGGATGAAGTCCAACAAGGATGTCTTTCCGTGGTCAACGTGCCCCATGACGGTGACAATGGGCGGACGCGGGGTCAAATCCTCTTCGCTGTCCTCTTCAACCTCGATGGCCTCTTGAACCTCTGCACTGACAAAGTTCGCCTCGTACCCGAATTCTTCCGCGATGATGGTGATCGTCTCCGAATCCAATCGCTGGTTGATGGATACCATGATGCCCAGCGTCATGCAGGCCGAAATGACCTCGTTGACATTGGTATTCATCATGTTCGCTAATTCAGCGACGGTTACAAACTCCGTCAACTGGAGTGTCATCGCTTCCTCATGCTGGCGTTGCAATTCCTGTTCCGCACGTTCCGCGACGGCGCTTCGCTTCGCCCGGCGCAACTTCGCGGCGTTGGACTTCTTACCTCCGCTCAAGCGTGCGAGCGTCTCCTTAATTTCTTTCTGGATGTCCGCTTGGCTGACTTCCTTCTTGGGCTCGTTGCGTCGCCCGCGCCCGCGGTCGCCGCGTTGTCCTCCAGCCGTGCGGGCTTGACGTTCGACGTCGACTTTCGTGATGCGCTTGCGCTTGCGTTTGTTGTCGTCTGATTTGTCCGCGGCCGTCTTCTTCTTCTCGACGGGCAGCTCAATCTTACCTACAACGGTCGGACCGGAGAGTTTTTCAATCTTGGTCTCGAGCTTATCCGCCTTGAGAGGCTCAGGCTTAGTGGCCTTGTCTTTGGCTGCTGCTTTATCGGCTGCAGCTTTCTCCGCCGCTTGCGCCGCCGCTTCCTTCTTGGTAATTTCGGCCGACTTTTGGGCGAGCTTCTCTTTCTCCGCCTCTTTCTCCGCCTTGGTCTTGGCTTTCGGCTTTTTGGCCGCTGCATCCAAATCAACCTTGCCGAGGACCTTGACCGGGATTGCCGCATCGGATTCCGGCTCGGCCGGCGCTTCAGCAGCCTTTTCTTCAGCAGCAGGAGTCGGTTCGGCTGGCGCTTCAGGCTCAATGCGTTCCACCTCCGGTTGTTGCTGGCTCTTTTGGAAAATCGACAGGTCAATTTCTACTTCCGCTTCCTCCTCAGGGGCAGCGGTCTTGCGCGCCGAAGCCAAGGTTACGCTTTCGCGGTCCATCACTGCACGGTTGGCTGAACTCACCGCCTTTTCCTTCGCCGCCTTCTCATCTTGGAAGTTGGAACGAATCAATGCGTACGCCTCCGCATCGATTTTGGTGTTGGGCTTCGCTTCCACCTCCATGCCCTTGCTGGCCAAAAAATCCACAATGGTCTGGATGCCCAAGTTGAACTCTCGGGCAATTTTATTCAGTCGTACGGGTTTGCTAGCGTCAGCCATAGGCGTTTTTGGGCGTTAGTGTTGCGAATTTAAACGGGAAAAGGGACTTGAATGCGTGGTTTAAGACAATTCGTCCTTGAGGATTTTGATAACCTCTCGAATTGTTTCCAATTCCAGGTCGGTGCGGTTCACCAAGAAATCTTCGTCGCGATTCAAGACCGAGCGGGCTGTTTCCAACCCAATCTTGACGAACTCGTCGAGGATCCATGCATCGATTTCATCGGAGAATTCCTTCAATTCCACGTCGTCCGCGCCGTCTTCTTCATCGCGGTAGACATCAATTTCGTAATTGGTCAGTAGGCCGGCCAACTTGATGTTGTTCCCACCTTTTCCGATGGCCAAACTGACTTGGTCGGCCTTGAGGAACACCTTCGCTTCGCGCGTTTCCTCATTGAGTTCAATCGTCGTGATTTTCGCAGGGCTGAGGGCACGCGTCACGAGCAGCTGCTCGTTTTCCGTGAAATTGATGACGTCGATGTTTTCGTTCTTCAACTCGCGCACGATGCTGTGGATGCGTGAGCCCTTCATGCCGACGCACGCGCCGACCGGATCGACGCGCTCGTCGTATGACTCTACCGCCACCTTCGCGCGCTCACCCGGAGCACGTACAACGCGCTTGATGGTGATCAAGCCATCGTAAATCTCTGGCACTTCCTGCTCGAACAAGCGCTCCAAGAATTCGGGAGCCGTTCGCGACAACACAATGCGCGGGTTGTTGTTCTTCATTTCCACCGCAGAAACCACCGCACGAATGGTGTCGCCCTTCTTGAAGAAATCACCGGGAATCTGGTTCTCACGTGGCATCACCACTTCATTGTCTTCGTCGTCAACGAGGAGGATTTCGCGCTTCCAGATTTGGTACACCTCAGCCGAGACGACCTCACCGACGCGCTCCTTGTACTTCTGGTAGATGGTGTCCTTCTCGAGGTCCATGATGCGGCCCGCGAGGTTTTGTCGCAACGACAGTACGTTGCGGCGGCCGAACGATTCCAATTTGATTTCTTCCGAAACTTCTTCGCCTTCTTCGAAGTCGTCTTCAATTTTCAAAGCCTCTGAGAGGGCGATTTCTTCGTTCTCGTCTTCCACAGCGCCGTCGGCGACGATGGTACGGTTACGCCAGATCTCCAAATCCCCTTTTTCCGGATTGATGATGATGTCGAAGTTGGAGTCGTCTCCGTACTTTTTGAGGATTGTGGCACGGAATACGTCTTCCAAAATGCCCATCATGACCTCTCGGTCGATGTTTTTAAACTCCTTGAACTCCTTAAAGGAATCCACCAAATTCAGCTGTGTCATGGTTTTGCGGTTTGCTGCGCTCGGTTAGTAATGGTCTATTTAGTTTCCCTTGAACGAGATCTGGACTTTCGTCCAATCCAATGCATTCAACGGATACGCCTGTTCTTCTTCAACCCATTCCTTCGCTTTGCGCCCTTCAATGCGGCGCTTTTCACGAATGACAATGGTGATTTCTTCTTCAGTGGCTTGGGTCAATTTGCCTTCCGCCTTCCCGGCTCCCGTGATCTTCAATTGCACGTTGCGCCCGATATTTTTCAGGTACTGTCTGTGCAACTTCAGCGGCTGGTCCAAGCCGGGTGAACTCACATCCAACGAAAAATCCTCAGCATCCCGGTCCAGCATGGACTCGAGGTGACGGCTCAACGCCATGCACTTCTCAATGCTCGTGCCTTCATCATCGTCCAGTAAGATGGAGATCGCGTTCCCATCGCTGACGCGCACGTCCACGAGGAATCCCGTGCCTCCGGCGAGGTGAGATTCAGCGAGTTCGCGAACGGTATTGGCGTTGATCATGGCGTTTTTTCGAGGAAAAAAAAGAGGGGTGTGTACCCCTCAGCGTTTTCGTTCTCAATTAGTCGGGGCAAAGATACACCATTCCCTTCGAACTTCAACGCGCCAAACCGGGTTGGCATACTAACTTCGTTGACCATGTCCTACGTGCAGCAAATGATTGAGGAAGGGGAGCACCAGACCCAGGACTTCAAAATGCGCATCGACGATGCCGCCAAAATCGCGCGCACGCTCGTTGCCTTTGCCAACACCGATGGCGGACGACTCCTGATCGGCGTGAAAGACAACGGGGCAGTGACCGGCGTGAACCACGAAGAGGAGTACCACATGATTGACTTGGCTTGCCAGTCTCACTGCAAACCAGCCATCCCGTTCGATGTGCAAGTATGGAAGGTTGAAGGGCGGGCGGTACTTGAGGTCCAAATCCCCCGTTCCGCCAGCCGCCCGCATTTCTGTGAAGACGAAAACGGCAAATGGCAAGCCTACTTGCGCAGGGAAGACCGCATTCACCGCGCCAGCCCGGTCCAAGTCAAGGTGTGGCAATACGAAATGCGCATGGACCGATCGGAATTCCGGTACAATCAATTCATCGGGAAACTCTTCAACGCATGGCGCGACGGACGGCAACTTCGGTTCCAGCAGGTGGCCCGCATGGGGCGGTTGCGTTACGAGGACGCCGAAGACCTGTTGTGCTTGCTAATCGTCTGGAACATCATCGAATGGGAACGTGGCGCCCGCGGCTTGGTGTACCAACTGGCCGATGCCTCGGCACTGGATGAGTTGGAAACCCGTGGCCCCGAGCAATTCCGATGGAAAAATTATTCGTGACCCCCAACAATATTCCGAACTTTGAAGCGTATGCGTAGAACACCCATGCTCACTCCTGAATTCCTCCTGAACCGTTCGCTGGCCGCGATTGCTGTGGTCCTGATGTGCACGGGTGAAATGCGTGCGCAAAGCATGGAGGCGATGGATCTTCAGGAAAACCGACCCATCGGAACGTGGACCGACTACCTCCCCTACCATCAAACCGAAGAACTGGTGCATTGCGGAACGGCTTTGGATACCGGATTTTGGGCCGTCCGAACCGAACACGCAGTGTTCACCTTGGACGAGCGCACCAACGTGGTGGAGCGCATCTCCACCGTCCGGGGCATGAGCGGCAGCCAGCCCACCGCGTTGGCGTGGGACCCCACGGGTGAGATGCTCATTGTTGGTCAGGCCTCCGGAAGCATTGACTTCTTCTCCAATACCGGCGATTGGCTGTATACGCTGCGCGACATCGAGCAAAGCAACCTCATCGGCGATAAGTCCATCCTCAGCCTGGCAATTTTTGACGCGCTCGATGCAGACCTTCTGGTCGCCACCACCGCCTTTGGCGTAGTCGCCATTCACCTGCGCGAACTCGACGTCCGAGACACGTGGTACTTGGAAGGCCAACAGGCCCTGAGGCGGTGCCACGGCATCACGATTCACGAAGAAAACTACGTCATCTGGACCGACGCGGGGGTGTTTGAGGCCCCCATCGACCATCCCTTTTTGAGCTCACCGGACGCCTGGAGCCGCTGGGAAGACATTCCACTCGAAACGGGTGACTACGCCCACGTAGAGTTCACCCCAACGGGCCACATCCTGCTCCACCGGAAAACCGACGAAGCCTCCGCCCCCGACGAACTGTGGCTGCGGATGGAAGGCCTGTGGCAACCGTTCGAGGCTTCCGAAAGCGTCCAAGTACTCGCGATTGCCTCGGGCAACATCAGCAGTGACCCGAGCGATTGGCGCATTGCCATTGCCGACCACCAATCCATCCGGCAGTTCAATGCCGACTGGGAAGAAGTCCAATTGGATTACGCAGCAAACGGCGTGCCCTTGCGCGTTCGTGACATGGTGTACCGCCACGCAGTGGACGTGATGGGCAACGTGGGGGTCGTTGAGTTTGGCGACTTATTCATCGCCAACTTCGAGCAAGGCCTGCTCAAAATGAATGTTTCGGGAGGGGAGGCCGATGCCCATTGGAGCCCTGAAGGTCCCCCGGTAGCCTTGGTGCGCAACGTCGACGCATGGAACGACCAGATCTGGGTGGCCTCCGGTGGCATCGATGAAACGTGGACCAGCATGTACCACAAACACGGCTTTTACGGCATGACAGGCATGCGGTGGAATTGGATTCCCAACCAAGAAGGCCAGAACGACCTCGCCGGCATCAATGATCCCATGGCCGTGAGCATTGACCCCACCAACCCGTCACACGCCTACTTTGGCTCGTGGGAAGAAGGCTTAATTGAGGTCGAAAATGACGAGGTGGTGGCCATCTTCAACGAAGGCAACAGCACCCTCGAACTCGGAAACTTCGGCGGAAGTCCTCGGGTCGGCGTGGGCGGCGTGGACTTCGACCGCTTCGGAAACCTCTGGTTCACCAACGCTTACTCAGAATCGCCGCTCCATGCACGCTTGAACGACGGGG
>DJYV01000108.1:0-6709 GCA_002448555.1 Flavobacteriales bacterium UBA6969 | reverse complement strand
CAACGCTTATTCAGAATCGCCGCTCCATGTACGCTTGAACGACGGGGCTTTTGTCGCGATGGCTTTGGGGAATGCGCTCGGTACGACCGGCTGGCTCGGTGACGTATTGGCCGCTCGCAACGGCTACGTCTGGTGTGTGATGCCCCGCGGGCAAGGCGTTTTGGTTTACGATACCAATGAAACGCCTGGCGACACCCAAGACGACGATTGGCGCATCCTCACTTCCGACCCGGCCAAAGGAGGGCTGCCATCGGATGACATCTATTGTTTGGAGGAAGACCTCGACGGGGAGATCTGGATTGGAACGGCTGCGGGACCGTGCGTCATCTACCTGCCCAGCGTTGTTTTTGACAGCGGCTATGAAAACCCCGTCGCTTCACAAATCCTCATTCAACAAGACGGCAATTACCAGCTGCTGCTGGAGACAGAGGTAATCGCGTCCATCTGCATTGACGGCGGAAACCGCAAGTGGATTGGAACGCAAAACTCCGGTGCCTATTTGTTGAGCCCGGACGGCATCGACCAGGTGGCGCATTTTACCTCGTCGAACAGTCCTCTGCTCAGCAATCAAGTCACCGACATCGCCTTGAACCACCGGAACGGCGAGGTCCTCATCGGCACGCAGCGCGGGCTGATGGGATGGCGCGGTGACGCAAGCAATTTTGCTGAAGAAATCGGAGCGCTTCGGGTGTATCCCAACCCCGTCGAAGCCGACTTCGAAGGCTGGGTCACCGTTGAGGGGCTGGCGTACAATTCAACCGTTCACATCACCACCCTCTCCGGGCGGGCCGTTGCCACCATGCAATCCGAGGGCGGACGGGCAGTCTGGGATACGCGCGACTTCACAGGTGCATTGGTCCCGTATGGCGTGTACATGGTATTCGCGACAGATGCCACCGGTGCATCGGCCGGTGTGACGAAGCTCGCCGTCACCCGGTAAACGGGGCACGGCCTAACTTGCAGGCATGCGCAACGTGAGCTCGACGTCCAAATTGCCCCGCGTGGGCACCACCATTTTCACAGAGATGAGTGCGATGGCGCAGGCCCACGGGGCCCAGAATATGAGCCAAGGGTTTCCCGATTTTCAGCCGCCACAACCCCTCCAGCAAGCCGTCGTGAATGCGATGGCAGAAGGGCGCAACCAATACGCTCCCATGACGGGCGATGCACGTCTCCGAGAATGGATCGCTGAGGATTCCGAACAGCGAAGCGGCATTCGCTACCACCCCGAAACTGAAGTAACAGTGGGGGCCGGTGCGTCGTCGCTCATCTTCGCCACCGTCCAGGCACTCATCCATCCCGGCGATGATGTGATGGTTCTCACGCCCTGTTATGACCTGTACGAACCAGCGGTCGAACTGGCGGGAGGCCGATTGGTCTGCGTGCCGCTTCAGGCGGAAACGCATCGGCTGGACCTGCCGGCCATGAAGGCAGCGTGGACGGAATCCATGCGCATGGTGATTGTCAACGTGCCCAACAACCCGACCGGCTCAACGTGGAGCCGAGAGGATCTCCGTGGACTTGCGGATCTGGTCGAGGGCAACGATGCGCTGGTGGTGAGTGACGAGGTGTACGGACCGATGCACCATGATGGACGTGAGGTACTCAGCGTCACCCATGAACCGCGGTTGTGGGAGCGCGCGTTGGTGTACGCTTCGTTTGGCAAAATCTTGCATTGCACCGGCTGGAAAATCGGTTACGTGACGGCCCCCGAAGCATTGACTCGAGAAATTCGGAAGGTTCACCAGTACGACGTGTTCTCCACAGGCGCCCCCTTCCAAGCCGGCATTGCCGCCTTTTTGAACAGCGAAGCCGGCGCTGCCCATCTCGCCGAACTCGCGTCCTTCTACCAATCCAAACGCGACCGGTTGGTCGACGGCCTGGGAGACAGCCGATGGCAGGTGTCTCCCGCAGAGGGGGGATATTTTCAATTGTTGGGCTACGGAGCATTTGATGACCGCGACGACCGGACCACCACAGCTGACTGGTGCACACGTGCAGATGGGTTGGCCCTCATTCCGCTTTCTCCGTTTTTCCCCGAAGGCGGGCACGATTCAAAATTGGTGCGCATCTGCTTTGCGAAAAACGACGACACCATCGATCAAGGCATTGAACGCCTGCTCAACATCGCCAACGGATGAACACCACTGCCTCCCTCCTGCGTGTCTCCGCGCTCCAAACCCCACTTGTTTGGGAAAATCCCACCGCCAATGCCGAAGCCATCGGTCGGCAAATTGGCGCCCTCGATGGACCGTGTGACCTCATCGTTCTCCCCGAGATGTGGGCGACTGGCTTCACCATGGATCCGGGCACACATGCCTGTGTGCTTCCAAGGGCTTGGCAGAACGACGAGGCCCCGTGGCCCGCTCCCCTCGCGGCGATGAGGCAGTGGGCTCGTGAACGGGATGCCGCAGTCATCGGCAGCTTGTCATGCCGGGACGAAGCAATCGCCCATCCGGTGAACCGATGCTTTTTCGTTCCGCCCAACGGACCGGTCGAGTTCTATGACAAACGGCACTTATTCACCTTCGCCGGCGAAAATGCCGCCTATGGCCCGGGCGAAGACCGGGTAATCGTCGAGTGGCGGGGTTGGCGCATCCTCCTGCAAGTCTGCTACGACCTGCGTTTTCCGGTGTTCAGCCGGAATCGAAACGAAGACCGGTACGATGCAGCCGTTTACGTGGCCAACTGGCCTGCGGCACGGGTGGGTGCATGGGAGAGTTTGTTGGTCGCTCGCGCGATTGAAAACCAATGCTACGTTGTCGGAGTGAACCGTGTGGGTGCCGACGGGAAGGGCATTGACCATTCTGGGGGCAGCGCACTCATCGATGCCTACGGTCAGACCCAAGCCGAACTTGAGCCGGATGCGTGTGGATGGGTGCGTGGCGATTGGGACCGCTCGGAACTGGATCGGTACCGTACGAAATTCCCGGTCCTCGGCGACGCCGACCCTTTCAAGCTGACGTAGTCCCTGATCAGACGAAGGCGTTCAAGCCGGTCACGTCCAAGCCCGTTATGAGCAAATGGATGTCGTGCGTTCCTTCGTACGTCACTACGGACTCGAGGTTCATCATGTGGCGCATGATTGGGTATTCACCCGTGATGCCCATGCCACCGAGCATCTGCCGCGCATCGCGAGTCACGGCCAACGCCATGTCCACGTTGTTGCGCTTGGCCATGGAAATCTGTGCCGAGGTGGCCTTGCCTTCGTCGCGCAATTGACCGAGGCGGAAGGTCAACAGCTGGGCTTTTGTGATCTCCGTAATCATCTCCGCCAACTTCTTCTGCTGCAACTGGAATTGACCAATCGGACGGTCAAACTGCGTGCGCTCCTTAGAGTAGCGCAGGGCGGTGTCGTAGCAGTCCAGTGCTGCACCGATGGCGCCCCAAGCGATGCCGTAGCGTGCTGAGTCCAAGCAGCTCAATGGCGCACCCAGACCGTCGCGGCCAGTCAGGATATTTGCCTTGGGCACGCGCACATTGTCAAAAATCAATTCGCCAGTGTCGGAGGCGCGCAGGCTCCACTTGCCGTGCATGGTCGGCGTGCTGAACCCTTCCATGCCGCGCTCCACGACGATGCCTTGGATTCGACCGGCTTCGTTTTTGGCCCACACCACGGCGATGTCGGCAAACGGGGCGTTCGAAATCCACATCTTCGCGCCGTTGAGGATGACATCGTCACCGTCTTCCTTAAAGTTGGTGGTCATTCCACCGGGATTGGAACCGTGATCCGGCTCGGTCAAGCCGAAGCAGCCCATCATCTCACCGGTCGCCAACTTGGGCAGGTAATTTTGCTTTTGTTCCTCAGTACCGTAGCGCCAGATGGGGTACATCACCAAGCTGCTTTGAACCGAAGCCGTAGAGCGCAAACCGCTGTCGCAGCGTTCGAGTTCCTGCATGATGATGCCGTAGCTAATCTGGTCGAGGCCGGGGCCGCCGTATTCCGCTGGGATGTACGGCCCGAAGGCGCCAATCTCACCCAGTCCGGGCAACAAGTGTCGAGGGAATTCGCATTTCTCAGCCGCCTCTTCGATGATGGGGCTGACCTCCTTCTTCACCCACTCGCGGGCGGTTTCACGGATCAACTTGTGCTCCTCGGTCAACAGCTCGTCCAACAAGTAGTAGTCGTGTCCTTGGTAAAGGTCCGTTCGCATGGCTCTATCGGTATTGCGTTAGCTCCGCAAAGATACGCCCTTGCTCCCCAAGAACCGTGCGGAAACCGACGGCTTATGCGTTGCCTGTGGACTCGTACGCCTCATCCACGCCCAAATTGCCCGTTTGGTACGCCGCGACAGCCAGTGCATCCACCCGTTCATTGTTGGGGTTTCCGGCGTGGCCTTTGACCCAGTGAAACGCGACGCGGTGCTGGCGGTATACCTTGAGGAAGCGCTTCCAGAGATCCGGGTTTTTCTTGTCCTTGAAATTCTTCCGCTCCCAGCCCATGACCCATCCCTTCTCTACCGCGTCCACCACGTACTTGGAATCCGAGTACACCTCAACCTCCATTCCCGGTCGTTTCAGGGCCTCGAGGGCCACGATCACGGCGAGGAGCTCCATGCGGTTGTTTGTCGTCAGCCGGAAGCCTGCACTCATTTCCTTTTCATGTTCCCCATACATCAGCAATGCCCCGTAACCTCCCGGTCCCGGGTTGCCACTGGCTCCTCCATCCGTGTATATCGTTATGTGCGCCATCAGGAAGTTACGTGTTCGGCGATGCAGGCAGCAATGGCTCGCGGGTAATACATGTGTTCCAGTTCCTTGACCCGCTCGGCCAACGATTCAGGGGTGTCGTTCGGCTCCACTGCACATGCCGCTTGAAACACCACAGCTCCCTCATCGTATGCTTCCGTCACCCAATGCACCGTTATGCCCGACTCCGTTGCATTGGCATCCAGCACCGCGCGGTGCACGTGCATCCCATACATCCCCTTTCCGCCGAATTTGGGCAACAGGGACGGGTGCACATTCAGCATACGCCCGCGGTAAGCACGAACAAGGCCTTCCGGAATGTGCATCAAGAAACCCGCCAAAACCACCCAGTCGATGCCCTTCGACTGCAAGGCCTGCAGCAAACCGCCATCGAGCAGTTCCGCTTTGTTGAAACGGGTGGTTTCGACCCCCATCTGTCGGGTGCGCTCGTAGATACCAGCCTGCGACTCCTGTCGGTTGCAGCCCACGAACGCCACATCAACCGTTTCCGATCCTTCAAAATGACGCAAAATCGCCTCGGCATTGCTGCCCGAACCGGAAGCCAGGATGGCAATGCGCGTTGGGACGACGGACATCAGAATTCGTACGAACCGAGGTTTGCCATGCGCATCTCGGCCTCTGCAATCATGGCCTCCAATGCTTCCAAGTCTTCCTTCAACTCCCCTTCCAATGAATCTCCTGGCATGTACATGGCCACCGTGGTTTGCATCAATTCTGCCACCTGCTTCGCAATGCGCCGCTCCTGTGCGACGGATTTATACCGTTCCACATCCAAGGAATAGTAATAATTCAGGGCATCGGCTTGGATGTCAAAGAGGTCACGCGTCAATTGCTTCGCCAATTCCTGCGCCCGCGCTCTGCGTTCTGCAGGCAAATCAAAGTACGTGCGCCCTGGGACATTCTCCGTTGCAGACATTTCCATGAGCACGCCTTGAACCGTCATCAATACCCGGCTGATTGGCACGTTTTCATTCGGCATCCTTACCAGCAATTCCTCGCAAATGTCAAGCGCTCGTCCAGGATCACCCTCCTCCAACAACGCTTCGGCCAAAATGGACATCTGAAGGCGGAAGTTGGTCACCATGCGGCGGTTGTTTTCATCCATGTAGATACCGTCTTCCACGTTGTCCATACCACCCCATGACCACTTGTCCATCACATTGGTGTACATGCGGTCGGTCGAAACTCCCCCGAATGCGTTGGGATTCGACGCCTGCGGATACTTAATGGGAACAAGGCGGTAAGCCAGTCCTTCCAACCGGAAGTATTGTTGCAGGCCCATGTAGCTGTCAGGACCGGTGGTCACGGCAAAGTAGAACGGACGCTCCCAGTTGTTGTTATTGATCATGTCCAATACAGCAAACTGGTTCTTCAGGATGTACGATTTCGGATTTCCGTCGGCTCCGCTCAATGTGAATTCAATGGCCTCCAATAAGTCGGGCATTTCTTCATTCGACAGCACCCCGTGTTCCACAATTGCAGCACTGTCGACCGGAATGCGGAAACTGTTGGAAGGCAAGTACGAGAATTTCTTGCCTCCTGCATAGTCCCGAACCTTGGAGTCATCCAACGCGACAGATAGGGCGCTTTCAAGGTCCAAATAAGGTGCGGAAGGGTCGCGTGGTGCATCCATAATCACCAAATCCCGCGTGCCTTGCCGGTACTTTTCCTCGTCCATCTCAATGGGAAGCGGAGCGCTGTCATAAGCCTGGCGCTTCATTTGATCGATGTACCAATCGGTATTCAGCAAGCTCAGGTTGCAAATGCGCACATCCGTGCGGTAGCCCTCAACTTCTTGTACATACCACAACGGGAACGTATCGTTGTCGCCGTTGGTGAACAGCACCGCATTGGGCTCCAAGCTGTCTAGGTAGTTCTTGGCAAAATCGACGCCGGTTCTTCGCTTGGCGCGGCTGTGGTCATCCCATCCCTCACTCGCCATGAGCGCAGGGACAATCAAAGTGAGAAGCAACATCACTTGCGCCCGCAGTGGCTCTTT
>DJYV01000012.1 GCA_002448555.1 Flavobacteriales bacterium UBA6969 | reverse complement strand
GGCTGTTTTCCCCACATCTGCATTAAACCGTACGCTCCGTCTCGCTTTCTTCGGAACGCCCGAATTTGCGGCTGTGTGCCTCGATTCGTTGGTCGCATCCCCCCACGATGTAGTCGGTGTGGTCACGGCACCTGATCGGCGGTCCGGACGGGGCCAGAAAATCCAGCCTTCGGCCGTCAAGACCGCCGCGGAAGCACACAGGCTCCCTCTATTGCAGCCTTCCAACTTGAAAGATCCCGAATTCAATGAAGCGCTTGCAGCCTGGGAAGCGGATGTGTTCATTGTGGTTGCGTTTCGCATGCTGCCCGAGGTGGTGTGGAATGCGCCTGAGTTTGGCACCATCAACCTGCACGCTTCATTGCTGCCGCAGCTGCGCGGTGCGGCGCCTATTCAATGGGCAATCATTCATGGCCTGGCTGAGTCAGGCGTATCCACCTTCTCGCTCCAACACTCGATCGATACCGGGGATGTTTTGCTTCAAGAGCGCGTGGCCATCGAAGAGGCAGACGATGCGGGCGCCTTGTACGAAAAACTGCTGAACAACGGAAAAGCTTTGATCGTAGAAACCCTGAATCGCCTGGTTGCCGGTGAACTGATTCCCCGGCCCCAATCTTCGGACCAACCGCTGCTTGAAGCGCCCAAATTAAATCGAGAAAACACATTAATCAATTGGTCTGAAACCACTGATAACGTATTAAATAAGGCAAGAGGTTTATATCCTTTCCCGAAAGCCTGGACTCCGTCAATTATGGGGGATGTCAAGGTGCTCAAAGTTCACGCCATTGATGCAGCCGACGCACTGCCGTCCGAAGGACAGCCCGGGGATGTGGCCTTGTCCAAAAGCGTGCTGGCGGTTCGCTGCAGGGACGGCTGGATCGGAATCGACGAGTTGATTCCACCCGGCAAGGGCCGCATGTCGGGATTCGCTTGGTCCAATGGACTCCAGACTCCGTTGTTGCGCTTGGGAAATTAGGCGTAAGCCTCGAGCAACAAATCGAGGATATTCTTCGCAGACTCGGTGATGGGCGTACCGGGGCCAAACACCCCCACTGCTCCACTGGCGTAGAGGGCTTCGTGGTCGCCGGGCGGTATGACCCCTCCGACCACCACCAAAATGTCAGAGCGACCGTTGTTTCGCAGCCCCTCAATCAATTCCGGAACAAGGGTTTTGTGACCTGCAGCCAACGTACTGATTCCCACCACGTGAACGTCGTTATCGATGGCCTGCTGTACCACTTCTGTTGGTGTCTGGAACAATGGACCGAGGTCCACATCAAACCCCATATCAGCAAACGATGAAGCGATGACCTTTGCCCCACGATCATGTCCATCCTGGCCCATCTTGGCCACGAGAATACGCGGCTGACGCCCCACTCGGTGGTTGAATGTTCGGGTCAATTCAATGACCTCTTGGTATGCAGCTTGGCCTTCCATCGCCCTCGAAAAGATACCACTCACTTTGCGAACGGCCGGTTCGTACCGACCAAAAGCCGCTTCCAGTGCGTTACTGATTTCGCCCAGCGTCGCCCGTTTCCTGGCGGCTTGAACGGCCAAGTCCAACAAATTTGCTTCGCCCTTGGCTCCATTCGTCAGGGCCAGCAACGCCGATTCAACGGCTGCGTCGTCACGTTGCGCGCGCACTTCTTGAAGGCGTGCGACCTGACCAGCACGCACTTCCTTCTGGTCAATCTCGAGCACCTCCAGCTCTTCTTCTTCTTCCACTGGGAACAAATTGACGCCAATGATGCGGTCTTGTCCGCGATCGATGCGCGCTTGTTTTTCCGAGGCTGCGGCTTCAATACGCAACTTGGGAATGCCCTTCTCGATGGCGCTGGCCATGCCACCCTCCTCTTCGACCTCTTGCATCAACGCCAATGCCTCTGCGGCCATCTGGTCAGTGAGGTCCTCCATCATGCGGGATCCGTGCCACGGGTCAATGGCCTCCGTTACACCGGCTTCTCCCTGAAGGAACAGCTGGGTATTCCGTGCTACCCGTGCAGACGCCTCCGTGGGCAAAGCGATGGCTTCATCCATAGAATTGGTGTGCAACGACTGCGTGCCACCAAATGCCGCTGCGATGGCTTCCAACGCCGTTCGAGCCACATTGTTCCACGGGTCTTGCGCGGTGAGGGACCATCCGCTTGTTTGCGTGTGGGTCCGAAGCATCATGGATTTGGGATGTTTGGCGCCCAGCTCCTTCATCTTCTGCGCCCAAATCAATCGGGCCGCGCGCATTTTGGCGATTTCCTCGAAATGGTTCATCCCGCTCGCCCAGAAAAAACTTAAACGCGGGGCAAAAGCATCAATATCAAGTCCTGCCGCGATGCCGGTGCGAACGTATTCCAGCCCGTCAGCCAACGTATACGCGAGCTCCAGAGTCGGTGTCGCACCGGCTTCTTGCATGTGGTATCCGGAGATTGAAATGGAATTGAATTTTGGCATGTGCTCCGACGTATGCCGGAAGATGTCAGAGATGATGCGCATGGAAGGCGATGGCGGGTAGATGTACGTATTCCGCACCATGAACTCCTTCAGAATGTCGTTTTGAATGGTTCCCGCCAATTGTGCGGGTTGGACGCCTTGTTCTTCTGCCGCAATGATGTAAAACGCCAAAATGGGCAGGACCGCTCCGTTCATCGTCATGCTCACGGACATGCGATCCAGCGGAATCCCTTCGAACAAGCGCTTCATATCCTCTACCGAATCAATCGCAACTCCCGCCATTCCAACGTCTCCGGAAACCCGGGGATGGTCGCTGTCGTAGCCGCGGTGCGTTGCCAAATCAAACGCCACGCTCAAGCCCTTTTGGCCCGCAGCCAAATTGGCGCGGTAGAACGCATTCGAAGCTTCCGCCGTTGAGAACCCCGAATACTGCCGAATGGTCCACGGACGCGAGGTGTACATCGTAGCATATGGCCCCCCGAGGAACGGGGCCTGGCCCGGGCCGAACTGCTCGTGGTCGCGTGGCACGGTGCCAGCTGCAGGGTAATGCGGTGAGAGCTCCATCATGACTGCATTTGTTTTTCAAAGGCATCCCAAGCCGCTTCGACCAATGAAGCGGTCCACGCCTCCACCACGCGGCTCCCACCCATGGGGTCAAATACCCGGTGCAAACCCGCCTCCTCACGCATGAGGTGTTGGATGTTCCGCGCCCACCGTTTGCCCTCAGAAGAGGCCATGCCATCACCTGAATCGTGCGGAAGGACTTCCAAAGAATCCGGCCCTCCCAGGGCACTGGCATAGGCCGCTGATGTCATTCCAATCAACCGGTCGGTTGACAACCCTTCACCCACTTCAGGCCGGTAAATCCGCGCATCCAGCCAAATGTTGGCCGGAGCTTGGCTTCGGCTCTTGAGCCAACGTTGCCACAGGATGCGCATCGCACGCGTCATAGCAACTCCTTCAAGTACATGGGGCCGCATTTGATGCCGCCAAACGAAGCATTCCCGTTCCGTTGCTATTTCCAGCCCAACCGCTTCAAAAGCATTCCATGCGCCGTGAACTTGAACCAGCCCCGAGCACAAGGCCGCAACCGGATCGGCGGCATCGCTCGTATCGATGGCCCATTTTCGGACCGAAGGCAGTGCAGAGAGGGTGTCGGCGTGTTGGCGAACTTCTTCTGCGGTCACCGTGCCCAGGTTCCGGGCGCAGCTTCCCTTCCATCCCGCTTCGCGCATTTGCTTCAAAGGGAATCCAGCGAGTTCAACGCGGTCAGCATCCAGATGCAAATGGATCATTTTCAGGTGCACACCGTTCAACCATTCCCACGTACATCGTTCGTCTTGAAAGCGAATGCCCTCTGCTCCACCCATGAGTGCAGGCATTACTTCCGAGGCCTGTTGAATGCTTTCCGTCAACGACCACCGATTGCCCTCTGATTTCGCGGCCAAAGCCTTTGCTGGCAGTTCAACGGCACGTGCACTCGGCACCCAGTGGGGTTTGTACCACGCGCTGGGGTCAGCTGGTGGGGTGCGTGCTGCCTCGGCTTCCCACCGTGCAACATCAAATGCCGGAAAATCCAACCAGTCCTTGGTCGCCATGGCTCAAAAGTACAAAACCTCCGCCCGTCGTTCACCCGTAAAGGTCGCCCTTTGGCCGTACATTCATCGCATGGAAAACCCGTTGACTTGGGACGAATTTGAACGCGTGGAAATGCGCGTTGGCTTGGTTGTTGACGCTTCTGTTTTCGAAGCGGCACGCAAGCCAGCGTACATCATTTGCGTCGATTTTGGACCTGAAATCGGCACCTTGAAAACATCCGCACAGGTCACCGAACGGTACAGCCCTGAGCAGCTCATTGGGAAAATGATCGTGGCTGTCACCAACTTTCCTCCAAAACAAATCGGCCCCATCCGCTCGGAATTTCTGCTGCTCGGCGCTTTGGACACCTTGAACGGTACGGCCGTGCTTGAAGTCCCCTCCAACGTCACTCCCGGCACCCGCATCGCCTGAGGCTTGTTTTCGACCGGCTTTCTGATGTAGCTTCGAAACACAATGGAAGGGAACAAAGCCGTCTTCTTGGACCGGGACGGGGTCATCAACCACGACCCCGGCGATTACACCCGTTCACTCGATGAGTTTCACGTCTTGCCAACGGTGTTTGAAGCACTGAAAACGTTGCAAGATGCCGGCTACATGCTCATCTTGATCACCAACCAAGGCGGGATTGCCAAAGGACAGTATACGCACGAGGCCGTTCACGAAATTCATCGGCATTTCATTCAATCCTGCGCGGATGAGGGCATCACCATCACCAACGTGTACTACAGTCCGCATCACCCGGATTTCGGAGCGAGTTTGAGTCGGAAACCCGGTGGGTTGATGATTGAAAAAGCGTGTGCCCGGTACCGCATCGACCCGCGTGCTTCGTGGATGATCGGTGATAAGACACGGGACATCGAAGCCGGCGAAAAAGCAGGAGTCCGCGGCATTTTAATGCCGGTGAATGGCGACCTCATCGATTGCGTCCCTCAAATGCTCGCCTCCCATGTTTGACAGCATCGAATGGCAGCCGGAACGGCGTGAAAAGTACCTCGTCAATGGCGCCTTGTGCGATGCCAACGGTTTGCCACACGCCGCGCACAACCGCGCCTTTCAATACGGCGATGGTTTCTTCGAGACCATCCGCGTGTGCAACGGGGTTCCCCAGCATGTGGAACTGCATTGGAACCGAGTGGAGAAAAGCCTCGAAGCGCATCGCATTGAGAAGCCTGTAAATTGGGACATCCACAGCTGGAAAACGGCCCTCGAATCACTTTGCCAAGCCAACGGCGTCGATGCCGGAGGGCGATTGCGGGTCTCCTTTTTCCGGATGGCCGGCGGCCGGTACACTCCGCAAACCAATGCATTGGAATGGATTGCTGAAGTCGAGCCGCTGCATAGCAATGCTTACACCTTGAACGAAAACGGGTTGGCCGTCGATGTCTATCCGGACATGAAAAAACTCAATGGCCCGCTCGCAAATTTCAAGAACACCTCGGCCCTGTTGTATGTGCAGGCCAGTTTGTGGGCCCGAAAGAAGGAATTGGACGACGCACTGATCACGAACACGTCGCACAGCATCATTGAATCCACCCGGTCCAACCTTTTTTTGGTAAGCAACCGGGTACTATACACGCCAGGACTTGAGAGTGGCCCGATCGGAGGCGTGATGCGCGCAGCCGTCATCAACCTCGCCCTCGAAGAAGGCTTCAAGGTCTACGAATGCAACATCTCACCAGGGGAAATGCTGCGGGCAGACGAGTTGTTCTTGACCAATGCCGTCCGGGGCATACAGTGGGTCGCCAGTTACCGCACCAAGCGGTACTTCAACACGACTTCCAAGTCGTTGATTGAATCGCTCAATTCGCGCTTGATAGCTTGACGCGTGGGTCGAGCCAGCCGTAAGCGAGATCGA
>DJYV01000053.1:13393-18464 GCA_002448555.1 Flavobacteriales bacterium UBA6969 | reverse complement strand
GACGCGACGCTCACCGTCGATGACTGTAAGGATGTACAACCCGCTGTTGATTTCATTGAGGTCGATGACCCACGTGGCTCCTGTTGCCGGACGTTCTTGGTCGAAGACGAGTTTGCCTTGCGCATCGCGGATCTCGATGCGTTGATTATTCAGAGCGCTCAAGCCTTGCAGGGTGAGCATGCCGCTGGTCGGATTCGGATAAACAGCGATGGGCGTAGCTGCCTGTTCCCCGACATGCATGTTGACCTCGTTGACCAGGAATCCTTTGTTCAGGGCCGTCCAGTTGCCGTTGTTGTTGACCGTGAAGATGGTGTTGATGTTGACGCCATCTTCGTTGAAGGTGCTGATGTCGCATTCAATGTTGCCACCGTTTCCGAGCTGGTCGTAGACCGTGAAATTGTAGCAGCCGATTGCTCCCAAGTTGACCCACCATTCGTACTCGGTCTGGTTTTCGGTCATGTCGCCAAAGGCGGTGCTCGCGACCACATTACCTGCACCATCGGTGATGTCCCATCGGTTGTCGCCGGGCATGTTATCGGTGGTGAAGCGCACGCGAACGAGGGACGTCGCGATTTCACTCGTGAGGTTCATTGTTTCGGAAACGCTGTTGTTCCCGTCGTAATCATCCCCTGAGGTGACATCGATGAAAAACATCGACGTCGAAGGGAAGATGGCGTCGCCCAATTCGACCACTTCCATCTCGTACGTGTCGAGGTTCCCTGTCCAATCGTACGTGAGGAGTTCGGTACCGAATAATGTGTTCGCGGTCAAGGTGAAGGCTGTTAAAGGCTCCGTGCCCTGGTTCATAACCTTGACCGAAAGCGGCGTCGGGGTTTCGGGGCACGTGCGGTTGGGGCCGAGGTATTCCAGGAGGCTCACGTCATTGGGCATGGTCGCTGGCGCGCACGAACCGGACTGGAAGTAGTTGATGTGGCCTTCAGCGGTGGCTTGGCCGGTCTGTTGGATGATGCGGTTGGGGCACACCGTGAAAATGGTGGGGTAATACGCGCACTGGTACAAATCGAAAATGTTGGCACCGTTGTCCGCGATGGGGTACTGCACACCTGCCGTCCAATCCCCCCAGGTGTTGGTTCCCGTGCCGTGGAGGTCATCGTCCGTGGTATTGTCGTCCGATTCGATGAACAGGATGCGCACATCGTTCGCGCCGTCCGGCCCGTGGGCCTGGTAAATTTCTTCAAACACGCCGCTCGTGTGGTAGTCCCAGCACGGACCGCACCACGTCGCTGAAAAGTCAATGATCACAGCATAACCGGAATCGAGGTAGCTGTACAGGTTGTGTTCCTCCCCTTCGATATCGGTGATGGTGAAATCAGGTGCAACGCTCCCGTTCGGGAGTTGACTAAACCCAATGGTGGTTGCGCAAAGGGCGAGGATGCCGAGCAGGTGTCTCATGGTGTAGGCAAATGGTTGAGAATGTGAATATGCACCTTTTTAAACGAAAAATCCGCACCCCCGGGAAGGAGGCGCGGATTTCGCAATTTCAGTGGGTATGAAGCGCTTACTTCAAGGTCACACGCATGGTTGTGGTCTGGCCACCTGCGTTCAATGTCACCAAGTAAATGCCTGCCGTTACGCCGTTGAAGTTCAACACGTGGTTATGCTCACCGGCTGGCAAGGTGCCCAAGTTGTCGTTGATGACCTGCTCACCTACGAGGTTGTAAACAACCAATGAAGCTTCAGCAGCTTCAGCTGTGGTGAATTGCAAGTTTGTCTGATCAACGAATGGGTTCGGGAATACGCGGGTAACGTCGCTGAGGGACTGCTCCTCAATACCAACGTTTACAGAAGATACGCTCATGCCAGCGGTCTCTGCTTCGTACCAGTATGAACCGTCGTAGTCCCAGATAGTGCTCATGTAAACGATGTCATCGTTGTACGACTTCACCGTACAGTATCCGTCAATTGAACCCCAAGCTGCGCCGTTGATGCCGTCGCCGTATGAGTCGGAAATGTTAAACGCGTAGCAGCCGGTAGCGGGAACGCTTACCCACCATTCAAAGACGTCACCTTCTGCACCGCCAATGGAGCCTTCAGTGACTTCTTCAACCACATTGCCCATGTCGTCGGTGATTGACCATCCGATTTCTTGTGGCCAGTTGTCCACCATGATTTCAACGTGAATCAATGAAGTGGCGTCGGCCGCCAAAATGACCGCACCGTTTGAACCGTTGTTGTCGCTGTTGTCGTCAGCCGAAGTGATGGTGATATCGAAGTTGGAGTCCGCGTCGAACGTTGCTGTGCCAAGGTCTACGTTTTCAATGTCGTAGGTATCCAAGTCACCACTCCAATCGTAAGAGAGGATGCTCGAACCGCCAGCTGACACTTCGATGGTGGCAGCGGACAAATTGTCGAGACCGAGGTTCATCATGTCCACTGACAAGTTCACTGGCTCTCCAGGGCATGCAGTAGTTCCGCCTGTGTAATTCAATAACGCTGCGTCGTTAGGCAGAGATGCTGCAGCACAGTCGTTGGCAGAGAAGATGGCTGCGTGGTCAGCAACGCTAGCTTGGCCAGATTCTGACAAGATGCGGCTTGGACATACTGTGTAAATGGTGGGGTAGTAGGTGTTGGAGTATGCATCGAAAATATCCGCGGCATTGTCGATGATGTTGTAGGTGGTTCCAGTTACCCAGTCTCCTTGTGTGTTAGCTCCTGTGCCGTTCAAGTCATCCGCCGTTGTGGAATCATCCGATTCCAGTTTGATGATGCGAATATCATTCGAACCACTGGGGCCGTATGTAGCATTCAAGTCAGAGAAAACTCCGCTGGTGTGGTAGCTCCAGCAAGGGCCGCACCACGTGGCGGAGAAGTCCAAAATCACTTGGTATCCTGAGTCCAAGTAGCTGTAGAGGTTGTGCTCCACGCCATTGATATCCGTGGCGGTGAAGTCAGGCGCGATGCTGCCATCAGGCAACTGTGCGAACGATGCTGTTCCGACCATCAGAGCAGCGATCAAAGCGTAAATGTGCTTCATGTTGTTAACGAATTGGTAGAGTTAATTTCTTTACTGTGTGTTCAAAAATAGGCTATCGTGGGGGAATTCGTCAGAAACTCGACGAGAAATTCACCTCAAAACCGTTCGAGGCGGGAACCGCACGGCACACTCCGCCAATGCAGAAGATGCCTTCCCGCCGTTTTCCGTATCCGATGGACAGTCGATGCGGCCCGTCAATGCGTCCGACAGCAGCGTACAGGTAATGCACCCGAGCGCTTTCGTCTGGGTTGCCAAAGTTGTACTGGTCGATGATGCTGGCAAACCAGTGCGGGCTCCACGTGTATTCGGCTACAACGGTAGCCCAATCGCCCTTGTCCTGTTCGGTGAATAACGCCTGAAACTCCGTACGGAGGCTCTCGCGTTTCCGCGTTTTGACCTGCGTCTCGAGGACGTGAATATCGGCGTACACGATGCCCTTGAATGTCGTAGTCACAGGCGTCGCAAGGGTGTTGAATTGGAAGTTATAGTAGGTGTACTTCCATTTGAATTTCTTGGATTCTTTGCGGCTGATCTGCACGTTAAAGTCCCGCACGAATTTGGTGGGGCCGAAGCCCCAAGAGTTGCGTTCGTAGCCGTTCACGAGGCCTTCGACACCGGCGAGGTTGGTGGTATCCAAATCATTGGCAGCGGCGAAGTTGGCGCTGATTTTGGTGCCGTACTTTCCGCCGAGTTTGGTGCCCTTGGGAATGGTGTAGAAAATTTCGGCGCTGGCGCTCGATTCACCCGAGATGACGGTGGCATACGGGTACAACGTGGCTGCCAAGTTGTACGTGTGCTGCTGCGTAATCGCAGGGATGTAGTTGATGGGCAAATCAAAAAGCAATACGTCGCGGTCCGAACGGAAACTCATGTTGTCCACGGTTTTCGCGCTCAAGCTGATCCCCAGCCCGCGTTGGGTGTAGCCCAAATTCAGCAGAAGGGCCTCGCCGTTGCGGTAGATGTAGCCGTTGTCTGCGTTGGGATCGTTGATTTTTCCGGCGTATTCGATGCCGGCAGACCAGCCGCCACGGAGGGCATCAAGCCGGTACGACCAGGCGCCCACGTTTTCCGGCAGCGTCAGCAACAGGGAGTCTTTGGAGATGGTCCCGCCTGATTGGAATTTGCTCACGAAACTCGCCCCCAAGGTCACCTTGGTTTTCCAATCGGTGCCGCCTTGCTCAGCGAGCAGGTAGTTCAGGTCGACCGTGCCGTCAATGGCGCGCACGGTGCCGGGTCCGTTGATGAGGCGGCTGTCGAAATCCAAACGCTGCCGGCCGTACAAGGCCTTTACCTCGATGCCGTCGATCGGACGCAGGATGAGCCGAACACCATCCAGCGCATTGTCGATACCCAGTGCTCGTTCTTCGTAGGCTCGCAGCACAATACCACTGCCAAATTGCTCGTAAAAATTGCCCACGGTGAAGTCGACCTTTCCGGTGGGATCGGCATACCGCGCAAACCGGTAGCCGACGCCGCTGCCTTTGAATCGCCCCGGGAACCCGAGTACGGCCGAGAGGTAGGACTCATAGCGCAATCCGGCGGAAAAACCGCCTTGGTTGTAGATGAGGTTTCCAAAGGCGTTGAAGCCGGTTTTTTCCGGCGGTACAATGGCGCCAATCGCAGGGTCCTCGCTGTAAGATTGCCAGAGCATCTGCACATTTCCTGTGACCGTCCCGGTTTCGGACTCGCCGAGTTGGCCCCAAGCAGTTCCGCTCAAGCCCCATGCGACGATGGATAGGAGGGCAATGCGCTTCATTCGACGAGTTTCAGGAGTTCCTCGTATACCTCTTCTTCGTCGCCGTCAGCGTAATTGTTGTGTTGCCAGACGATTTCTCCTTCGCCATTGACCAAAAAGGTGTGCGGCACGTTGACCACTTGCATGGCGCGGGCAAAATCTTTGTTGGGATCGAGCAGCACGTCGTAGTCCCAAAGCACGCTGTTCACGTACGGCGCTACGCGGCGGATGCTGCGCTGATCGTCGATGCTCACAGCCACGATGTTCACCCCCGTCTCGTCCTGCCAGTCCTCGTAGAGTTCAGCGTAGTTGTTCAGCTCCCGTTTGCACGGGCTGCACCA
>DJYV01000053.1:0-13001 GCA_002448555.1 Flavobacteriales bacterium UBA6969 | reverse complement strand
TTTCCCCTTCGAGGTTTTTCAATTGTACCGCCGGAAGGGATTGGGAAAAAGAGGTCCCAAGGCCCAGGGCGAGCAGGCAGGTAAGAAGCAGGAACGATTGGAATCGGTTCATGGTGAAGGGGTGTTTCATTTCTTGCGAAGACAAATTAAACGGAAACTCGTTAAAGCTTGTCTCCGTCAACACACAAAATCCACACCAATCTCGGTATCTTCGCCCCCATGAAGATGAAAACGCTGTTCTTTTCAGTCCTGCTTTGCGCGGTGACGGGTCCTGCCGTTTTGTGGGCACAGCCAACATTGATCGATCCGATTCAAGTCTTTGAGGGTTCATTGGATGACCCGGCCAACGAGGAAATTGCCCTGCATTGGGACGTGACCAACCTCACCGATGACACGCTGAGTTTGATGGTCACGCGCAACATCATCCAGCTGGTCAGCCCGTACAATTTGCCATACGACCAAGATGCGCCGGGCGCGTATGACCGCTTTTGTTGGGGGCCTTTGTGCTATGATTACGGACAGTACAGTTCATTCACCACGGAAGGGTATTTGGTCGAGCTGCTTCCCAATGAAACCGACACGACATTCATTGCCGATTACTACCCCGCAGGCGTAGCAGGAGTGACCGCGCTGGAATATTGCTTCCACCCGGTAGGAGATGTCTCGGCCGGCACGTGCCAGCAAGTATTGTATTGCCTCGATGCTGAAAACTGCGCGTTGAACGTGAACGAGTCGAGCATAGAGTCATCGCCTTTGTTCCCGCAACCAGTGACGGGCGTTTCGTCATTCCCCTACCAGCTGAACGGAGCATCGCGGGCGGAATTGACCATCCACAATGCGGCCGGTCAACTGGTCGAGCAGCAAACGCTCCGAGCGCAACAAGGCGTGGTCTACATCGATGCCGCTGCATACCCATCAGGCATGTACGTTTTGGCGCTGACAACCCCTCAAGGCGAGCGCGTAACCGAACAGTTTTTGGTTCAATAAGCCGCCGAAGGCTGCATTTTTCCGTCCGCTAATCCTAACCGCTACGGATGAATCCATCAAGCAAACGCGAAGCGCTCGATTACCACAGCAGAGGCCGAAAGGGGAAGATTGAAGTCCTCCCCACGAAGCCGTACAGCTCGCAAAAGGACCTCGCTTTGGCCTACAGTCCCGGGGTGGCGGAGCCCTGCAAAGCCATCGCGGAAAACAAAGAGGACGTCTACAACTACACAGCCAAAGGCAATTTGGTCGCGGTGATCACCAACGGCACCGCGGTGCTCGGGTTGGGCGACATTGGCCCCGAGGCGAGCAAGCCGGTGATGGAAGGGAAGGGCGTGCTTTTCAAAGTATTCGCCGACATCGATGTGTTTGACATTGAAGTGGACGCGAGCGATCCGGAGCAGTTCATGGCCACCGTTAAGGCCATTGCACCGACGTTTGGCGGCATCAACCTTGAAGACATCAAAGCCCCGGAGGCATTTGAAATTGAACGCCGCCTGAAGGCCGAACTGGACATCCCCGTCATGCACGACGACCAACATGGAACGGCTATCATTTCGGCTGCTGCCTTGTTGAACGCCTTGGAATTGGCCGAGAAATCCATTGAGGACATCCGCATCGTTGTTAGCGGCGCCGGAGCCGCAGCCATGAGCTGTTTGGACCTGTACGAACAGCTGGGCATGTCCGCCAACCAAGTGGACGTATTCGACAGCAAAGGCCACATCAACACCGGGCGCGAAGGGCTCGACGCTTCCAAGCAACGGTATGCCAACGACCGCCGGTTCGATTCGCTCGAGGCGGCCATGAAAGATGCCGACGTATTCTTGGGATTGAGCAAAGGCGGGTTGGTCGAGCCGGCCATGGTTGCCGGGATGGCCAAAAATCCCATCGTCTTCGCATTGGCTAATCCCGAACCGGAAATCGGCTACGACGCGGCCATGGAAGTCTGCGATGACATCATCATGGCGACCGGGCGTTCGGACCATCCTAACCAAGTGAATAACGTATTGGGATTCCCGTTCATTTTCCGAGGAGCTCTGGACGTACGCGCAACGGCCATCAATGACGCGATGAAGTTGGCAGCGGTTCGCGCCATCGCCGACCTCGCCAAAGAGAACGTTCCTGATGAGGTGTCGGAAGCGTACGGCAACCAGTCATTCGTCTTTGGACGCGACCTGATCATTCCCAAGCCGCTGGACCCGCGGCTCATCACCTACGTCGCTCCCGCGGTCGCCCGCGCCGCCATGGAATCCGGTGTTGCCCAGCATGAAATCAAAGATTGGGATGCCTACCGCAAGAACTTGCTCGACCGCATTGGGTACGACACGGGGTTTGCCCGAACCATCGCGGATCGCGCCAAGAAATCGCCAAAACGTGTGGTCTTTGCCGAAGCCGACCATTACCGCGTTTTGAAAGCGGCAGAACAGGCACTCGAAGAAGGCATTGCGCAGCCCATCCTTCTGGGACGTCGCTCGGTCATCGAAGGGCTCATCGAAGAACACAGCTTGGAGTTGAATGACGTCGAAGTCGTCAATCCGCGGTCCGACGAGGAATTCGAACGTCGAAAAGCGTTCGGGGAAGAGTTTTTCCAGCTGCGTATGCGCCACGGCTTGACCGCTCGCGAGGGCGAGCGCCTGATGCGCCAACGCAACTACTACGGGGCCATGATGGTTCGCACCGGACGTGCCGACGCGTTGATCAGTGGGTTGACCCGAACCTACCCGAGTGTCATTCGGCCAGCGCTGCAGGTCATCGGCAAATCCGATGAGGTGGACAAGGTAGCCGGCATGTACATCCTCGAGACCAAGCGCGGTCCCATGTTTTTTGCGGACACATCTGTGAACGTCAATCCAACGGCTGAAGAAATCGCATCCATTGCAGCATTGACGGCACAGGCGGTGCGCAACCTACGCATCGTCCCGCGCATCGCCTTGCTCAGCTACTCCAATTTCGGCTCAGCCGGTGGGGTGGATGCGAAGAAGATGGCAGAGGCTGCGCGTATCCTGAAGGAACGCCATCCGGACCTCATTGTCGATGGCGAGATCCAAGCCAACTTCGCCTTGAACAACGAGCTGCTTTCCGAATCGTTCCCGTTCTCTAGCCTACACAATAAGCGCGTGAACACGTTGATTTTCCCCAACCTTGCCGCGGGAAACATCGCATATAAATTGCTGCAAGAAATGGCCGGCGTAGAGGTCCAAGGCCCAGTGCTGTTGGGCATGCGGCAATCATTCCACGTCCTGCAAATGGGTTCTTCCGTCCGTGAAATTCACGATATGGTGCGGTTGGCCGTTGTGGATGCACAAATCAAAAGCAACGCATGATTCATCACTTGAGGGGAAGGCTGGTTGAGAAAACGCCCACGTATGCTGTGATTGAATGCAGCGGAGTGGGGTATCAGGTGCACATCAGCCTGAATACGTTCGAGCAACTGGGCAATGACGAAAGCGTGATGCTACACACGCACATGGTTGTGCGGGAAGATGCCCAACTGCTCTACGGATTCAGTCAACCCGAAGAACGCACGATGTTCTTGCTTCTGCTTGGCGTGAGCGGTGTGGGTGCGAGCACGGCGCGGATGATTTTGAGCGCGATGAACGTGGACCAAGCTGCCCAGGCCATCCAAGCCGGGGATGTCAACGCCATGAAAAGCGTCAAAGGCATCGGCGCAAAAACCGCTCAGCGCATCATCATCGATTTGCAGGACAAATTGGGCGCCATCGATGCTCCGGCTATGCCCGCTTCAGTTGGTGCGCAAGGCGGGCACAATAATTCGCGGCAAGAGGCGTTAATTGCCCTCACGACCCTTGGTTTCGACCGAGCCCGTTGTGAAAAGACACTGGACCAAATAATGAAGGATTCGCCCGATATGACTGTGGTTGAGGACTTGATCAAGCGCGCATTGAAACGGTTGTGATGAAGATCGAGCAGCCCCGTTTTGCGCAGATTTTTGCCCTGGTCCTGGGGCTTTCTTTGTTTTCAGGCGTGTACGCTCAAGCCACGGAGGATCCGGCGAACGACTCGCTGTCCATCATCTTGCCCTTCCCGTTCGGAGGGGAGGACCAGTTCAACCCGACGGAAAGCCCAGCAGGCTTCGATTTCGCTTGGCCGGAGAACTTCAACTACGAGATTGTTTTCGACGAAACCACCGGGTTGTACAGCATTCAGCAAAGCATTGGCGACACCTTGCTGTACCGGCCTTCGACCTACCTGACGCTCGACGAATACCTCGACTACGATATCACGGGCAACCTGACTGAATATTGGACAGACCTCCAAGCCGAAAATGACGAAGCGGAACGCGCCTTCGCTCCGAAACTGACCGTGGACAGCGAGCTATTTGAGACGATTTTCGGAAGCAACGAGATCGAAATCAAGCCGCAGGGCTCAGCGGAACTCACTTTTGGCATCAACATCTCCGACACCGAGAATCCCCGAATCCCCGAACGCCAGCGCCGCATCACGACGTTTGACTTTGACCAGCGTATTCAGCTGAACATCGGCGGAAAAATCGGCGACAAAATCGAACTCGGAACCAACTACAATACGGAAGCGTTGTTCGACTTTGAAAACCAAATGAACATCGGGTTCCAGGGTGAGGAGGACGACATTTTGAAAAACTTTGAAGCGGGGCACATCTCCATGCCCTTGCCCGGGACCTTGATTACCGGCAGTCAGAGTTTGTTCGGTGTGAAGTTGGAAACCCAGTGGGGGCGCCTGTACAACACTACGGTGTTTTCGCAGCAAAAGGGTGAACGCAGGGAGATTGAGGTCGAGGGCGGCGCACAAACCCAGGAATTCAACATCCGCGCTGACGATTACGAAGCCAACCGGCACTACTTCCTTTCGCAGTATTTCCTCGATCAATACGACGAGGCGATGCAGAGTTTGCCGGTGCCCAACTCGGGCGTGAACATCACCCGCATCGAGGTGTGGGTCGTCAATACGCAGGCCAACACCCAAGACGTCCGGAACGTCATTGGATTTACCGACCTCGGGGAACACCCGGACTACGTTTCATCCAATTTGCCGGTTGAAACCTTGGTCGGAGATTCCGTCACGCTGCAACGGAACCCCACGAACGCGAACAACCAGCTGTTCGACATGATGGTCAGCAATCCCAACGTGCTCGGATTTACCGGTGCCAACAGCGCCATCGCCAGCATGAATTTGGGTTTGACCCAAGGCATTCACTACGAGCGCGTCGGAAATGCCAGAAAGCTGGCGCCGACGGAATTTACCTACAACGCTCGCTTGGGTTTCATCTCGCTGCGGCAGGCCTTGAACAATGCGGAGGTGCTGGCGGTCGCCTACGAATACACCTTGGGCGGAGAGACCTACCAGGTGGGGACCATTTCGCAAGATGGATATACCGCCCCGGATGCACTCATGTTGAAAATGCTGAAGTCGAGCATTACCCAGCTGCGCTTGAGCAACGGTGACCAGGCGCCGCTTTGGAAAATCATGATGAAGAACGTCTACTCCATGCAGGCGTTTGGGTTGAGTGAAGAGAACTTCCGCCTCAACATTTGGTACAACGATCCGGCGACCGGGGTCGACTTGAATTACATCCCGCGCAACCCGCTCGACGGGACCCTGCTTATTCAATTGCTGGGGATGGACCGGCTGGACATCAACGGAATGACGCAGCCCGATGGGGTCTTTGACTTCGTTGATAACGCGGCCACCATGGGTGGGACCATCCACAGCCAGAACGGCCGAATCTTTTTCCCGTCGGCAGAACCGTTCGGTTCCAACCTGGCGAGGGAGATTGAGGAGCGCGTGGAGGATCCAGACCTCGCTGCCAACCTGATCGAAAGCATCGTATTCCAGCCGCTTTACGACAGCACCAAGACCGCAGCGCAACAAATCCCATCGCTCAACCGCTTCAGCATCAAAGGGGAGTTCCAAAGCCAGACGAGCAGTGAGATTGCCCTGCAGGCCATGAACGTCCCGGAAGGATCGGTCACGGTCACGGCCGGCGGGGTTCGTTTGATCGAGAACCAGGACTACACGGTCGATTACCAATTGGGCCGGGTGCGCATCATCAATGACGGACTCCTCGAATCAGGCCGCAATATCAAGGTCTCGCTTGAGAGCAATTCGCTCTTCAGCATCCAGACCAAAACCATGATGGGGACGCGGTTCGACTATGCCATTGGGGACCGCTTCAACATGGGCGCTACGTTGCTCAACCTCCGCGAGCGTCCGCTGACCCAAAAGGTCAACATCGGAAACGAACCGGTCAATAACTCCATCGTCGGCGCGGACTTCAGCTACCAGTCAAACAGTCAATTTCTGACCGATTTGGTGGATGCGCTGCCGTTTTACGAAACCAGTGCGGCTTCCAGTATCGACATCGCTGCGGAAGCGGCGTATCTAATCCCGGGCCATAGCCGCGCCATTGGGCAGGATGGAAACGCATACATCGATGATTTCGAAGGCAGCCAATCCGCCATTGACATCCGGTCGGTGAACCGGTGGTTCTTGGCTTCGACACCAAAACTCCAGCCCAACCTCTTCCCAGAGGGCAATTTGGAGGACAGCCTGATTTACAACTACAACCGGGCGGCATTGAGCTGGTACACGGTGGATCCGCAGTTTTTCCGGGGATCGGGTTTGCAGGACGGACAGGTCAGTGCCGAGATCAAGAGCGACCACCGCACGCGGGAAGTCCTTGAAGGCGAGGTGTTCCCCAACCGGGAATTGCCCACCGGCACGCCACCCAACATTCCGACCCTCGATTTGACCTTTCGGCCAGAAGAGCGGGGGCAGTACAACTACGAAGAGCCTGAGGGTGCAGGCGGCATTTCCGCTGGTTTGACGGTGGAAGGTGCGTTGGCCGACCCGAACAGCCGTTGGGGCGGAATCCAGCGTGCGTTGACGACCACGGACTTTGAGATGGCCAACATCGAATACCTCCAGTTCTGGTTGATGGATCCGTTCAATGAGGATTCGGAAAACCTCACCGGAGGGGATTTCTACATCAACCTTGGAAACGTTTCGGAGGACGTTTTGAACGATAGTCAGTTGTCGTACGAGAACGGACTGCCGTCGGCCAACAACCCAGACCTGCCCACGCTGGAAGGCGTCTGGGGGGTGTATCCGGATCCCACGACCTTCAACGTCGTCAATGCATTTGACAACACTTCGGGAGATTATGAACTGCAAGACGTCGGCCTCGATGGACTGCCTGATACCGCGGAGCAAGGGTTTTTCTCTGAATGGCTTTCGGACATTGCCGATTGGGTGACGCCCGACGCCTATGCGGACATTGTGAGCGACCCGTCTGCGGATAACTTCCGGTACTTCCGGGACCCCGAGGCGCAAGCCAATGAAGAGACCATCCTTCAGCGGTACGAGCGGTTCAACGGGTACGAGAACAACTCCAACACGGGTTCTCCAAACGGGTACCCCATCACCTCCACGACCATCCCCAACACGGAGGACATCAACCAGGACATCACCCTCTCGACCATCGAGAGTTACTTCCAGTACAAGGTCTCCTTGCGTCCACAAGACCTCGGGGAATACAACATTGGCAGCAACTACATCACGGATACGTTTGAGCAGGTCGTAACAACCGCGGACGACCAAGATCGCACCATCCGTTGGTACCAGTTCAAGATTCCGGTCCGGGAATTTGACAACCGCGTGGGCGGCATCACGGATTTCCGATCGATCCGGTTCATCCGCATGTTCATGAAGGGGTGGTCGGAGCCGGTGACGTTGCGTTTTGCGCGCCTGGAATTGATCCGTGGCGAATGGCGCCGGTACCTCGAATCGTTGGCCGGCCCGCAGGAGGTGGAGCCGGATGATCCGTCCTCGACTTCGTTTGCCATCAGTGCCGTGAATATCGAAGAAAACGGCAACCGCGAGCCGGTTCCGTACGTGACCCCTCCGGGCATCATTCGGGAAATCGACGTGGGAACGGCGAACCAGCGCCGGTTGAATGAGCAATCCCTCGAAATGGCCGTGTGCGGGCTGAAAGATGGGGATGCCCGCGGAGCGTACCGCAACATCAATTTTGACATGCGGATGTACAAACGCCTGCGGATGTATGTGCACGCGGAGGCGGGGCCGGATGGAACGCCGCTCAACGACGACGACCTGACGTGCTTCATTCGCTTGGGTAACGACTTCGAAAACAACTACTACGAATACGAAATTCCGATGAAGGTCACGCCCTGGAACACCGGGGACGAAGACCTCATTTGGCCAGCTGAGAATAATATCGACATCGAGTTCCGCAAGCTGCAAAACCTCAAAATCGAGCGGCCTGCGGGCTACCCGCTGTTCGAGGAGTATGAAGGGCTCGACTCCGAATACAATGCACGCCTCGCAGTGAAGGGCAACCCCAACTTGGCCAACGTGGTCATGGTCATGGTGGGCGTTCGCAACCCGGACAAAGACGACAACGTCTTCGATTCTGACGACGATGGCTTGGACAAGTGCAGTGTGGTGTGGGTGAACGAAATGCGCCTCGCCGACTTCAACCAAAAAGGCGGCTGGGCAGTGACGGCGCAGATGAATGCGAAGCTGGCCGACCTCGGAAACGTCAGCGTGGCTGCGAACATGTCCACGCCCGGGTTTGGCGGATTGGAGCAGCGCATACAAGAACGCCAGCGGGAGAACATCCAAGCCATTGACGCGTCAGGCACCTTGCAGCTGGGCAAGTTGTTGCCAAAGAAACTGGGGGTGACCCTTCCGATGTACCTCGGGTATTCCAAGGAAGTGTCGACGCCCCAGTTCGACCCGTTGTCTCCGGACATTGAGATGGCTGAACAGCAGGGACTCTCCGAAGAGCGGCAGAACAATGCCCAGACGGTCAATCAGTTGAAGTCGATCAACTTCTCGAATATCAAAATCGACCCACAGTTCGGCTCGGGCGGTTCACGCGACCGCAACCGAGACCGCGGTGGAGCCGGTGCTGGAGGACGAAGAGGGGACGGCAAAGGCGGCAAGGACGGCGGCAAAGACAGCGGAGCCCTGGACTCGAATGTCGACATGGGATCTGCACGTGGCGGCGGTTCTGCCCGGGGTGGCGGATCAGCTCGCGGCGGTGGTGCCGGACGCGGCGGCGGCGGCTCAGGATTCGGCCTACTGAAGCTCTTCGACCCAGGGAACTTCTCGGCCAACTTCAGCTACATCGAAGCCTTCAATCGCGATGTGAATACCGAGTACCAGATCAACCGGGAATTCCGAGGCGGCTTGAATTACAACTTCTCGCATTCGCCCAAGAATTTCATGCCCTTCAAAAAGATTGGCTTCATCCGGAAGGTCGAAGCGTTGAAGTGGTTATCGGACTTCAATTTTTACCTGTTCCCGAAGCAGTTCACGGTCGGAACACAGATGAACCGCATCTACGAAACCAGCCGCGTGCGCAACAATACAGAGGAGTTGCTGGGGATCGAGACGGACCTGCTGATCAATACCCAGGTCATGAAGACGTGGCAGTGGTCGCGGAACTATGCGCTGAAGTATGATTTGACCAAGGCCCTGAAATTTGATTACAATGGCCAGGCCCAGGCACTCGTGGGTGAGCCTGCTGGAGAAATTAACCGAGAGGATGCGGATGCGTTCCAGGCGTACAAGGATTCGGTTTTGATCAACTTGCAAAACGCAGGTGAAATCACCACTTACAACCACAACGTCACCGGCACGTACAAGCTGCCGTTCGATAAATTGCCACTTGTCAACTTCATCTCGAGTGACATTCGATACCAAGGGTCATACCGCTGGGACCGAGCGCCGTTCTCGCAGGATAGCCTGGGTGCGACGATTCAGAATTCCCGCAACCTGAGCTTGAATGCGCAGGCCAATTTTGCCAACCTCTACAAGAAGATTCCCGGGGTGAAGGATCTGTTGAATCCGCCGCGCCGCGCCCCTACGCGCAATGACATTCGGAACGAGGACCGGGACGGGTTTGGCAATGCGGAAGAGGAGGAAAAAATCAAGCTCAAAATCAACCCGCTCGCCACCCTTGTTCGGTTGATAGCAAGCGTCCAAAACGTGTCGGGAACATTCTCTCGCAACGAAGGTATGCTCCTTCCAGGCTACGATCGCAGCGCCCGCTTTGTCGGCATGGATGAACAGTTGCTTGCGCCCGGAGCACTGTTCGTACTTGGCCACCAGAATACGAACTGGCAAGGCGAGCAGGTGCGGTATTTTGCCACCGAAGCGGCAGAAAAAGGTTGGTTGGTTGAACTGCCCCTGCAGAACCAACAGTACAACCAGACGTACCAAGAGCAATTCAACGTGCGTGCCAATTTGGAGCCCATCAAGCACTTAAAAATCGAATTGACCGCCAACCGCAACATCAGCCAGAACTACACGAGTTTCTTCCGCTTCGACGAGGAGCAAAACGATTTCGTGTATGATTCCCCGAATGAAACGGGACAGTTCTCTGCGACCGTGATGAGCTGGAACACCGCATTTGTAGAAGATGACGTGGAAGATGAATTCAATTCGCAACTGTGGGATGACTTCATCAAGACCCACCGAATCCTGGTCTCGGAACGCTTGAATGCGGTGACGTATCAGTTGGACGAGCCGGAGAACACGGGCTATTACGAGGGCTTTGGCGGCACAAGCCAAGACGTGACCATCCCAGCGTTTGTAGCAGCGTACTTGGGCATCGATCCGAAGGAAGTGCCGCTCGACGTATTCAACACTCCGGTCGCGCCGAACTGGCGTGTGAGCTACGATGGTTTGACGAAGAACGAGTTCTTCAAGCAGTACTTCAAGCGGTTCAATTTGAACCACAGCTACCGTTCGACCCTCACCACGAATTACGTGACCAACCTCAACTACGCGGAGGACGCAAACGGACTGCCGACGGCCATCGACCAAAGCGAATTTGGCAACTACATCTCGGAGCGCCAGTTCAACGTCGTAAGCTTGAGCGAGCAGTTGTCGCCGCTGATTGGGTTGGACATGACCATTAAGACCGAAGGGGAAAACGAGCCGCAAATCAAAGTGGAACTCAAGCGGGACCGCAACGTGGCCTTCGGTTTGACCAATTACCAGATCACTGAGACGAAGAGCGAGGGACTGGTCATTGGATTCGGATATAAATTCAAGGACGTGCCCAATCCGTTCATCAAGACCTACGGCAAGCTGCCGGTGAGGATGCTGAAGGAGACGGACCTCGTGCTGCGCGCGGACGTTAACGTGCGGGACAACCGCACCATCATTCGCAAGATGGAGGAGCGCCAAAACCAGGTGACGGCGGGTCAAAAACTCGTGTCGATCAAGATGTCGGCAGACCTCGAAGTGTCGGACAAATTGACGATGCGGGCGTTCTACGACCACCAGATTACGAACCCGTACATCTCGACGTCATTTGCTACGTCGAATATCCGTTCTGGAGTAGCTTTGCGCTTCAATTTGAATCAATAAGTCATGAACATCCCGAACGAACTTCGTTATACCAAGGAGCACGAGTGGGTGCGATTGGAAGGCGACGTTGCCACCATTGGAATTACCGATTACGCGCAAGGCGAACTCGGTGACATCGTTTTCATCGAAGTCGATACCGTCGATGAGTCGGTGGCGGAGGATGAGGTGTTTGGGACCATTGAAGCCGTCAAAACGGTCAGCGACATGTTTGCTCCAGTGGCTGGGGAAGTGATTGAGTTCAACGAAGCCCTCGAGGATGCCCCAGAGTCGGTGAACAGCGATCCGTATGGGGAAGGATGGATCATCAAAATGCGCGTCGAAAACCCCGACGACGTAGCGGCGTTACTCTCCCACGAAGGGTACGCCGATCTGATTGGCTAACCGACCATGCGAGGCGACCTCAACTATACCGGCATCAGCCGAGAGGTTCAGCTTCGGCACGTGGTTATGCCCTTGATGTGGGCGCTACTGATTTTGGGCCTGCACGCGATTCCCGGGACCGACCTCCCACAAGAAACCCTGCTGGATTTGCTGCATGCAGACAAAGCCATTCACTTGGTGATGTTCGCGGTGCTGTCCTCGAGTGTGTTCGTCGCTTTGGGCAAAACGGGGACCATCCGCAAGTACAAATGGTACGCGGGATTGGCCCTGGTGCTGTACGGAATTGGCCTGGAATTTGCACAGGATGTGTGGTTCGTTGGCCGAGAGGCCAGCTGGGGCGACATCCTCGCCGATGGTGCGGGTGTGCTCGCTGGACGGATGGCTTTTCGCGGTATCTATGGCTGCTGGAACTGACGGACCGAAGGTGTTAACACGATAAAACTGCCTCGGTATGCGTTTCTTGACGTAATTTCGAGGCCCAAATACTCGACTCATGCTCAGCAGAAAAACTCCTGAAGCGAACTTGGAAAACAAGCGCGGTGCATGGAAAGCCATCGGCTTTGTGGCCTCGCTTTCGCTGTTGCTCAGTGCATTGGCGTGGACGTCTTACGATGTAGCCATCACGCGAGCCATCGACTTCGAAGCGGATCTCCTCGAAGATGAAGAGATTCCGGTGAACGTTGTTCAGCCGCCCCCCCCACCTCCACCGCCCCAGCAGACAACGGTAATTGAAATCGTTGATGACGAGGAAGAAATTGAGGAGGAGTTGGAAATCGAGGACATCGAACTCGATGAGGATACCGAAATCGAAATCATCGAGGATTACGAGGAGGAAGAAGAAGACATCCCGTTCATGATTGTAGAGAACATGCCGGCGATTGGCGACTGCAAAAAGCTGCGCGGCGATGAACGCCACCAGTGCACGCAGTTGGAAATCATCAAGTACGTTTCCAAGAACACCAAGTACCCTCCGATTGCGAAGGATGCAGGTATTCAAGGTACGGTGTTCGTTTACTTCGTCGTCGGTAAAAACGGCAAGGTGAAGGACGTACGGGTGCTGCGTGAAGTCGACTCCCGCTTGGACGCCGAAGCGATCCGCGTAGTCGAAAGCTTGCCCACCTTTGAGCCTGGCGAACAGCGCGGAAAGGCGGTGAGCGTGCAGTACACCATCCCCGTGAAGTTCATCATCCGCTAACTGCGGTTGACCGCATAATTTTGAAAGGCTCGCACCGCTT
>DJYV01000106.1:6582-13150 GCA_002448555.1 Flavobacteriales bacterium UBA6969 | reverse complement strand
GGCTGTCCTGCGCATTCCGCTGCGGCGTGGGCTGCGGCCAAGGAAACGCCGAGGATGGCGTTCGCTCCAATCTTGCCTTTGTTGCTCGTGCCGTCGAGGTCAATCATAGCTTGATCGATGGCACGCTGATCAAACACGTCGAAGCCCAACAGTTCGTCGGCGAGCACATCGTTGACATTGTCAACCGCTTGGGTCACGCCTTTGCCCATCCATTCAGAACCGCCATCGCGCAATTCAACGGCTTCGTGGATGCCTGTCGATGCACCGGATGGTACCGCTGCACGGCCCATGCTGCCGTCGCCCGTGACGACGTCTACTTCGAGGGTGGGATTGCCGCGCGAATCAAGGATTTGGCGGGCTTGGATTTGATCAATGTAGCTCATGTCAATGATGGAAAGTGGATACGCACGCAGGCGCTGGGATTGGGGTCATTTCCAAATCCTGGTCGTAAAACCGCCGTGAAGTTACTGAATCAACAGGGAATCACGCAGGCACGGCCGCCTGTTCCATGTTCGCCACGAATTGGTCGAACAGGTACCGGCTGTCGTGCGGTCCCGCTGAGGCCTCCGGATGGTACTGCACCGAGAAGACTGGGCGTCCATTCAACGCAATACCTGCAACCGTATTGTCATTCAAATGGATGTGGGTCAATTCCACGTCCGGATGGGCATCCAAGGATTCGCGGTCCACGACGAATCCGTGGTTTTGCGATGTGATCTCGGCCTTGCCCGTAATGAGGTTCTTAATGGGGTGGTTCACGCCGCGGTGGCCGTTGAACATCTTCACCGTCTTCAATCCTTGGCTCAACGCCAATACCTGGTGACCAAGGCAGATACCGAATACGCTGCAGTCGGCCTCGACGAGTGCTTTGACCTTTTCGACCGTCTCTGGCATCGCACCGGGGTCACCGGGGCCGTTGGACAACATAATGCCATCCGGCTCGATGGCAAGCATTTCCTCCACCGATGCCTGCATCGGGAAAACGTGCACTTCACACCCGCGCTCCGTGAGGCATCGGACGATGTTCTTTTTGACACCCAGGTCAAGCAGAGCCACCTTCAACCCCTTCTCTGTTCCGGCAGCCGGCGTGGCGACATAAGCCTCTGAACAGGTGACCTCACTGCTGAGCTCGAGCCCCTCCATCGAAGGAACCTGGTCTAATTGACGCTTGAGTTCTGCCTCATCCGTGTCGTCGCTGCAAATGATGGCATTCATCGCACCCTTCTGCCGGATGTGACGCACCAGCGCACGGGTATCCACGTCGCAAATTCCCACGACGCCATCGCGGTCCATGTAGTCTTGCAAAGCCCCACTGCCGCCCACTCGGCTGGCAATGGAGGAAAAGTTTTTGGTCACCAATCCTGCGATTTGCACCCGGTCCGACTCGACTTCCGCGTCGTGCACACCGTAGTTCCCCACGTGGGCCGTGGCCATCACCAAAATTTGGCGCAAGTAGCTCGGATCCGTGAAGATTTCTTGGTAGCCGTAGATTCCGGTATTAAAGGCAATCTCACCGGTCGTCGTTCCAATGGCGCCGGCCGATTTCCCTTCAAAGCGCGTACCGTCTGCCAGAATGAGGACAGCGGGTACTTTTTGCTCGCGTGATTGAACCATGGGGCAAAAATACTCCCCCGCTTTCACCTCTTCAACCTCGAAGCCACTCGATTTTTCCTCAATCGGTTCACCACCGTGTGAAAAGCCTGAAAACAAAACGGGAGGCTGTGCAGCCTCCCGTTTCGATATCATTGGTGAGAAGGGGGTTAGTCCTTCTTCTCTTCTTCTGCGTCGTCACCGGCTTCCTCAGCGGCAGGTGCCTCCTCAGCGTCGGCCTCAGCAGCAGGTGCTTCTTCAGCAGCGGCTTCAGCAGCAGGTGCTTCTTCAGCAGCAGCCTCAGCGGCAGGTGCCTCCTCAGCGGCGGCCTCAGCAGCAGGTGCTTCTTCAGCAGCGGCCTCAGCAGCAGGTGCTTCTTCAGCAGCGGCTTCAGCAGCAGGTGCCGCCTCAGCAGCGGCTTCGGCAGCAGGTGCCTCTTCCACAACCGCTTCAGTTGCAGCGGCTTCAGCAGCAGCTGGTGCAGCAGCGGCCTTGGCTCCGCCACGACGTGAACGGCGTGAACGCTTCTTCTTCGCTTCGGTACCGTAGATGTCGTTGAAGTCAACGAGCTCGATCATGCACATCTCAGCGTTATCACCCAAGCGGTTTCCGGTGCGGATGATGCGGGTGTAACCTCCATCGCGGGAAGCCACTTTCGGACCTACCGAGCGGAACAACTCAGAGACAGCATACTTGTTGCCGAGCGCACTGAATACGATACGACGGCTGTGCGTCGTGTCTTCCTTTGAACGCGTAACAAGCGGCTCCACAAACTGGCGCAACGCTTTCGCTTTGGCCACCGTGGTAGAGATGCGCTTGTGCTCAATCAGAGAGCACGCCATGTTGGACAACATGGCCTTACGGTGTGCGGTCTTGCGACCGAGGTGATTGAAATTCTTATTGTGCCGCATGACTTCACTCTTTGTCGAGTTTGTATTTGCTCACATCCATTCCGAATGAGAGGTTTTTGTTCTCGACCAAATCCTCCAATTCCGTGAGGGACTTCTTACCGAAGTTTCGGAATTTCAACAGGTCGTTCTTGTTGTAGCTCACCAATTCTCCCAACGACTCAATGTCGGCTGCTTTCAAGCAGTTCAACGCGCGAACGCTGAGGTCCATATCGCTCAACTTGGTCTTAAGCAGCTGGCGCATGTGCAAGCTGGTTTCATCGAATTCCTCCACCTCAACGCGCTCTTCGAGCTCGAGCGAAATGCGCTCGTCGCTGAACAACATGAAGTGCTGGATCAAAATCTTCGCTGACTCCTGCAGGGCGTCCTTCGGCGAGACGCTGCCGTCGCACTCGAGGTGCAAGATGAGCTTCTCGTAGTCGGTGCGCTGCTCAACACGGTAATTCTCAACTTCGTATTGAACGTTGCGAATGGGCGTGAAGATGGAATCCATGGCGATGGTGCCGAGGGCCGCGCCTTCGCGCTTGTTTTCTTCCGCTTGAACATAACCACGGCCTTTGCCGATGTTCAGTTCCAAGGTCAATGAAACCGACTCGTCCATGTTGCAAATGACATGTTCAGGGTTCATGACTTGGAAAGCCGAAGTGAATTGACCAATGTCACCGGCAGTGAACGCCTTCTGGCCGCTCACCTTCACGGTTACGGTCTCGCCGTCGGTGCCTTCGATCTGACGCTTGAAGCGAACTTGCTTCAAGTTGAGGATCATCTCGGTCACGTCTTCTTGGATGCCTTTGATGGTGCTGTACTCGTGCTCAACGCCGTCGATCTTCACGCTTGTGATGGCGTGGCCTTCCAAAGAAGACAACAAGATGCGACGCAATGCATTGCCTACGGTGATGCCAAAACCTGGCTCAAGGGGTCGGAATTCAAAGGTGCCATTGAACTCGGTAGAGTCCAACATGATTACCTTGTCTGGTTTCTGGAAATCTAGAATTGCCATGTTTCTCAGGTTTTTGGTTTACTTCGAGTACAATTCGACGATGAGCGACTCCTTGATGTTCTCAGGGATTTGCTCACGTGTTGGTACACTGATGAATGTGCCGCACATGTTCTGCGTGTTCCAGTCCAACCACTCCAATCGCTTGGGGGCTGCACCGAGTGCGCTGGTGATGACCGTCATTGACTTGCTCTTCTCACGCACGGCTACTACGTCACCGGGACGCAGGCGGTACGAAGGGATGTTGACCACGTGTCCGTTCACCATGATGTGACGGTGGGTGACCAACTGGCGTGCTCCACGACGGGAGTTCGCAATGCCCAAGCGGAACACCACGTTGTCCAATCGGCTTTCGCAGAATTGGAGCAAAATCTCACCGGTGATGCCCGGACGAGCGTTGGCTTGCTTAAACATGTTAGAGAATTGCTTCTCCAAGATTCCGTACGTGTACTTCGCCTTCTGCTTCTCAGCGAGCTGTACAGAGTATTCAGATTCCTTCTTTCGGCGACGGGTATTGCCGTGCTGGCCGGGGCCATAAGGGCGGCGCTCGAGCGCTTTATCTGGGCCGAAGATCGCCTCCTTAAAACGGCGGCTGATTTTTGATTTGGGTCCGCGGTAACGTGCCATATCGGATTACTGTTCTTAGGTTCGACGATGAGAATTAGACGCGACGACGCTTTGGTGGGCGGCATCCGTTGTGTGGGAACGGCGTAGCATCGATGATCTCGATGATTTCGATTCCCATGTTGTGCAAGGCGCGCATAGCACTCTCGCGGCCCGCTCCTGGACCTTTTACAAATGCTCGGATTTTACGCAACCCGAGGTCGTGCGCTTCGCGACCGCAATCTTCCGCAGCAACCTGTGCAGCGTAAGGCGTGTTTTTCTTGGAGCCCCGGAAACCCATCTTACCGGCGCTTGACCATGAAATCACTTGGCCATTGTTGTTGGTCAGCGAAATGATGATATTGTTGAAGGATGAGTGGATGTGGGCTTGGCCTGTGGCCTCCACAACGACTTTCTTCTTTTTCTTGACGTTCTTCGCCATCGTCTTAATTTTTAGGTGATCAGTTCCCGAGGGAACTCAATGAATGCGATTATTTCTTCTTGTTCGCAACGGTCTTACGCTTGCCCTTACGGGTGCGTGAGTTGTTCTTGGTGCGCTGTCCACGCAACGGCAGACCGTTACGGTGACGGATGCCTCGGTAGCTACCGATGTCCATCAAACGCTTGATGTGAGATTGAACTTCCGATCGCAACTCCCCTTCCACTTTGAAACCCGTGGAAATGGCGTTACGGACCGCACCGACTTCATCATCGGTCCAGTCTTGAACTTTCTTGTCTTCTGACACTCCACATTCCGCGAGCAATTGAGAAGCTCGGCTACGGCCAATTCCGTAGATGTACGTGAGTGCAATAACACCCCGCTTGTTGCGAGGAATATCGATACCAGCTATACGTGCCATGGGCGATGGGTTTGGCGACGACAGGATTAACCCTGACGTTGCTTCATTTTAGGATTCTTCTTGTTAATGACGTACAAGCGGCCTTTCCGACGAACAATCTTGCAGTCGGCAGTACGCTTTTTAAGGGAAGCACGGGTTTTCATAGTGCAATTATTTCTTGTATCTAAACGAGATTCGACCTTTTGTCAAATCGTAAGGAGACATGTCCACCCGCACGCGGTCACCGGGCAAGATTTTGATGTAGTACATCCGCATCTTTCCTGAAATGTGGGCCGTGATGATGTGCCCGTTTTCCAATTCAACTCGGAACATTGCGTTGGACAATGCTTCGAGGATTGTGCCGTCTTGCGTTATGGACGCTTGTTTCGCCATATGATTTAAACTCTGGTTAGAATATCGTTTTAATGTTGTAAGACTTTTTCTATTTCGTCAAAACTTGAGAGAACGTCCGCCTGGCCTTTGCGCACCACGATGTCGTGTTCGAAGTGTGCACTCACCTTGCGGTCTGCCGTCACGATCGTCCAGCCGTCCTCCAAATGGAAGACCTCTTTTCGACCGAGGTTGATCATGGGCTCGATGGCCAAAACCATTCCGTCCATCAAACGCGGACCGTTGCCGCGTCTGCCGTAGTTGGGAACTTCCGGTGCTTCGTGCAACGAACGACCCAACCCGTGACCCACCAATTCCCGAACCACTCCGTAGCCGTTTTGTTCGGCGTGTTGCTGGCACGCGAATCCGATGTCTCCGATTCGTTTACCAACCACCGCTTGCTCGATAGCAAGCCGGAGGCATTCTTTGGTGACGTCTAGCAGCTGCTGAACTTCCGGCGCAATCTCGCCCACCGCAAAGGTGTACGCACTGTCGCCGTAAAACTCATTCTTCAACACCCCACAATCGATGGACACGATGTCCCCTTCTTCCAAAGGCCGATTGTCTGGAATGCCGTGCACGACCGCCTCATTGACGGAGGTGCACAGGGAGTTTGGAAATCCTCCATACCCCTTGAAGCCTGGTTCTGCGCCGTGGTCTCGGATGAATTCTTCCGCGACCGCGTCGAGTTCCAGTGTCGTGGCACCCGGACGAATCCGACTGGCCACGGCAGCTAACGTTTTCCCTACAAGCAAAGAACTTTCCCGAAGGAGCTCGACCTCTTCGTCCGTTTTGATATGCACGCGTCGGCCGAAACCCATTTCAGGTTATCCCGCAATACCACCCACAGGAGACTGCGGACGGCCACGCAATTTTCCGGACTTCATCAAACCGTCGTAGTGACGAGAGAGCAAGTAGCTCTCGATTTGCTGAAGGGTATCCAGAATGACCCCCACCATAATCAACAGCGACGTACCGCCGAAGAAAATGGAGAAGCCTTGCGCTCTTGTTAATCCGAGGCTGAACACGATTGCCGGCAAAATGGCAATCAAGGCCAGCATCAATGAACCGGGCAACGTGATGTTGGACAACACGCGCTCCAAGAATTCCGCTGTGGGCTTTCCTGGCTTCACGCCCGGAACGAAACTGTTTTGACGCTTCAAGTCATCCGCCATTTGGTTGGGGTTGACCGTAATCGCCGTGTAGAAGTAGGTAAAGACCACGATCATCACGAAGAAGAT
>DJYV01000106.1:0-6191 GCA_002448555.1 Flavobacteriales bacterium UBA6969 | reverse complement strand
CTCTGCGTCAGGTACAATGGCACGAACATGATTGCCTGGGCAAAGATGATCGGCATGACACCGGCAGAGTTCACTTTCAATGGAATGTAACTGCGTGCGCCCTCACCTTGTGGGAGGTGCGTTCCGCCAGCCTGCATTTTCGCCATCTGAACAGGCACCTTACGCAACGCTTGCACCAAGGCAACACTGGCCCCGATGACAATCAACAAGAAGGCAATCTCCACCAAGAAGAAGAACACCGACGTGTCCGGGTGGATGAATTCTTGAATGATCGCTTGTGGGAACGTAGCGATGATGCCAATCATGATGAGCAAGGAGATGCCGTTGCCCACGCCTTTGTCCGTGATGCGCTCGCCAAGCCACATGATGACCAGGGTAGAACACACCAAAATCAACACCGCGCTGAACCACCAAAACGTTGAAGGGTTGGCAACCGCTCCGGGAACACCTGCAACCGAAGTTGCGATGTAACCAGGTGCCTGCACCAACGTGATGGCGATGGTCAAGAAACGCGTGTACTGGTTGATTTTCTTCCGGCCGCTCTCACCTTCAGCCTGCATCTTCTGTACCGCTGGCACGGCGATGCCCAACAACTGAATGATGATCGATGCCGAGATGTATGGCATGATGCCCAATGCGAAGATTGAGGCACGCGTGAAGGCTCCACCCGTGAACAAGGACAACAAGTCGCCCAAACCGCCGCTTCCGGACTGAGCCATCTGCTCAGCCAAAACGTCGCTGTTCACACCAGGGATCACGATGAACGAGCCGACTCGGTAAACCAAAATCAAGCCCAGGGTTATGCCCAACTTCTGGCGCAACTCTTCGTGCTTCCAGATATTCGAGATCTGAGTGAAAAAATTCTTCATCTAAGTGGGTTTATGCTTCGGTTGCTTCACCGCCAGCTGCTTCGATGGCAGCCTTCGCAGATGCAGAAAATTTGTGTGCTGTTACAGGTACACCTGTCTTCAATTCACCTCGTCCGAGGATCTTGACCAAATCACGCTTTCCGGCGAGGCCGTTTTCCATGAGGTCATTGAGGGTAACTGCCTTGAGCTTCTTGCGGTCGATCAATTCCTGGAGGGTATCCAAGTTGATGCCTTTGTACTCCACGCGGTTCGGATTGGTGAAACCGAACTTTGGAACGCGGCGCTGAAGCGGCTGTTGACCACCTTCAAAACCGATTTTGCTCTTGTAGCCGGAACGCGACTTCGCGCCTTTATGACCACGTGTAGAGGTGCCTCCGTGACCGGAGCCTTCACCGCGACCAACTCGCTTGCGCTGTTTCCGAGAACCATCTGCTGGCTTGAGATTGCTGAGATTCATGGCTAATGCTGGTTAATGATTTAAAGTTCTTCGACCGTGACAAGGTGGCTCACCTTTTGGACCATGCCCAAAATTTGTGGTGTGGCCTCGTGCTCGACCGGATTGTGTAATTTCTTAATTCCGAGGGCCTCAATTGTGGCCTTCTGACGCTTGGGGCGGTTGATCGCGCTGCGCACTTGGGTGATTTTGATTTTTCCCATCGTATTCGAGATTAACCGTTAAACACTTTGTGTACAGAGATGCCGCGCAATTGAGCGATGTCCTTGGCACTGCGCAATTCCTGCAATGCATTGAACGTGGCCTTCACGACATTGTGCGGGTTGCTTGAACCCAACGACTTCGCGAGTACGTCCTTGATGCCAGCGCTTTCCAATACCGCACGCATCGCACCACCGGCGATGACACCGGTACCGGGAGATGCAGGGCGAATCATGACGTGCGCTCCGGCGAACTTCATTTCCTGCGCGTGCGGGATGGTTCCGTTCACCAATGGCACTTCGATCATGTTCTTCTTCGCGTCCTCGATGCCTTTCTGGATGGCAGTTGCCACCTCACGGCTCTTGCCCAATCCGTGACCCACACGGCCCTTCTCGTCACCGACGACCATGATTGAGCTGAAGCTGAACGTACGGCCACCCTTGGTGGTCTTCGCAACACGGTTAATACCCACCAAGCGCTCCTTCAAATCCGGATCTCCGGTTCGGGATTGCTGCTGGTTGTCTCGTCCTTTTCGTTGTTGACGTTGTTCCATCTTTCCTTAGAATTTGAGCCCGGCCTCGCGAGCAGCTTCTGCCAGGGTTTTCACCCGGCCGTGATACAAGTAGCCGTTTCGATCGAAAACGACGGATTCAATTCCAGCAGCCTTGGCCTTCTCTGCGATCATCTTACCAACGGAAGCGGCTTGGTCCAACTTCGGGCCTTTCGCATCGTCAGCTCCCAATGAACCCGCTGCAGCCAGCGTACGGCCTGCGCGGTCGTCGATGATCTGAGCGTAGATCTGCTTGTTGCTGCGGAAAACAGACAACCGTGGGCACTCCGCTGTGCCGTGGACCTTTCCACGAACGCGGCGCTTAATGCGGTTGCGTGAGAATGTTTTTTTCGTTCCCATTGTTCTCGATTATTTAGCGGCAGTCTTACCAGCCTTGCGACGAATCTGTTCACCAGCGTAACGTACACCTTTACCTTTGTAAGGCTCGGGCTTGCGCAACGAGCGAATCTTGGCAGCCACCGTGCCGATGAGCTGCTTGTCGTGCGAGGTCAATTCAACGTATGGGTTCTCCCCTTTTTTTGTTTCGGCCTTCACCTTGATTTCTTCGGGCAAGCGCAAGATGATTTGGTGGCTGAAACCCAGCGCCAACGTCAAATCTTGTCCAGCAGAAGAGGCGCGGAAACCGACACCAACCAATTCCAAACGGACTGTGTATCCATTGGATACGCCTTCCACCATGTTGTTCACCAAGGCGCGGTACAACCCGTGCTTTGAGCGGTGATCCTTGTGGTCAGAAGGACGCGTGAAAGTCAAAACATTGTCGTTCAACTCCACACCGATCTCGGGATCGATGGTCTGCTCCAGTTCCCCTTTGGGGCCTTTTACCTTGATTGAAGCACCGTCGATCGTCACTGTGACGCCTTCGGGTACTGCAATGGGTGCTTTTCCTATCCGTGACATAATGCTATTCCTTTCTTATCAGTAAACGGTGCAAATGACTTCGCCGCCGATGTTCATCTTGCGGCATTCCTTGTCTGTCATCAACCCCTTGGAAGTGGAAACGATGCACACACCGAGGCCGTTCAGTACGCGTGGGAGGTCTCCCGAGCTGGCGTACTGGCGCAAACCTGGCGTAGAAACGCGCTGCAATTCTGTGATGGCAGGACGCTTGGTCTTGCCGTCGTAACGCAGGGCAATCTTGATGGTGCCTTGGTGGCCCGCATCGTCGAACTTAAAATTCAGGATGTACCCCTTGTCAAACAAGATTCGGGTCATCTCCTTCTTCATGTTGGAAGCTGGAATCTCCACGACTTTGTGACCAGCCATCTGCGCGTTGCGGATGCGTGTCAGGTAATCTGCGATTGGATCAGTATTCATAATCTTCAGTCTATTCGTGGGTTACCAACTCGCTTTCTTAACTCCTGGGATCTTCCCAGCCAACGCCATCTTGCGGAACAACACGCGGGAAATTCCGAACTGACGCATGTAACCGCGGGGACGGCCCGTGATCTGGCAACGGTTGTGCATGCGCACCGCCGCGCTGTTTGGTGGAAGCTTCTGCAATCCTTCCCAATCGCCAGCAGCTTTCAATGCGGCACGCTTCTCAGCGTACTTCGCCACCATCTTGGCTCGCTTGCGCTCACGCGCTTTCATTGATTCTTTTGCCATCTTACTACTTTTTGAAAGGGAATCCGAATCCTTCGAGCAATGCTTGCGCTTCCTCGTCGGTATTAGCTGACGTTACAATCGTGATGTCCATTCCGTTGAAGAATTTCACCTCATCGAGGCTGATCTCCGGGAAGATGACCTGCTCCTTCACGCCGAACGTGAAGTTTCCGCGGCCGTCAAATCCCTTGGCCTTAATCCCCTGGAAATCACGGGTACGAGGCAATGAAATGGCGATCAAACGATCCAAAAATTCATACATGCGTTCGCGGCGCAGGGTTACACGCGCACCAATGGGCATGCCCTTACGCAACTTGAAGTTCGAGACGTCCTTGGTCGAAATGGTTTTCACCGCTTTCTGACCAGCAACACGTGTCATCTCTTCGGTTGCGTACTCAACAATCTTCTTGTCGGCAATGGCTTTTCCGAGGCCTTGGTTCAGGCAAATCTTGGTGACGCGGGGTACCTGCATCACGCTCTTGTACTCAAAGCGCTCCTTGAGCGAGGGTACAATTTCCTCAGCGTACTGAGTCTGGAGTCGTGGTACGTAACTCATCACTTCAGTTCTTCATTGGTTTTCTTAGAATAACGAACAAGCTTTCCATCGTCTCCTCGACGACGTCCAACTCGAGTCGCGTTGCCCGCGGCGTCAACCACCATCACATTGGAAATGTGAATACTCGCTTCAACGCTTTCGATGCCACCTTGTGGGTTGGCCGGTCCAGGCTTCACATGCTTCTTCACCATGTTGATGCCCTCGATCTTCACGCGATCGGACTTGCGGTCCACGGACATCACAGTTCCCTGCTTGCCTTTGCTTCCGCCTGAAATCACCTTAACGGTGTCTCCTTTTTTGACTTTTACTCGCTTAAACATGGTCTTCGAATTAAAGTACCTCAGGGGCAAGTGAAACAATTTTCATGAAGTCCTTCTCACGGAGTTCACGGGCCACAGGGCCGAAGATTCGGGTGCCGCGCATTTCATCGTTCGCGTTCAACAGCACGATTGCGTTGTCGTCGAAACGGATGTACGACCCGTCTGCTCGTCGGACGGCCTTTTTGGTACGGACTACCACCCCTTTCGAGACGGCGCCTTTCTTGATGTTACCGTTTGGCGTGGCTGCCTTGACAGTCACAACAACGGTATCCCCGATGCTTGCATATCGCCGACGTGTACCACCCAACACTCGGATGCAAAGGACTTCCTTTGCTCCGCTGTTGTCAGCCACCTTCATGCGGGATTCTTGTTGTATCATCTTCTGATTTCTTTCGCTTTAAACTCCTCCAGAATTACTTCGCTCGCTCGATCACCTCAACCAATCGCCAGCACTTGCGCTTGCTCAATGGTCGGGTCTCCATGATGCGAACCGTATCTCCGATGTTGCAAGTATCCGCCTCATCATGCGCCATGAACTTGCTCGTCTTCTTGACGAACTTTCCGTACTTGACGTGCTTCTCCTTGCGCTCCACCGTTACGGTGATGCTCTTGGTCATGGAATTGGACGTGACAACGCCAATTCGCTCCTTGCGCAGGTTGCGCTCCAATGGTGTGCTTTCAGTGCTCATGAGTTCGCGTTCTTACGTGCATTCAATTCAGTCAACAAGCGCGCAACATCACGCTTCTTGTATTTGAGAGCGGTCGTGGACTCCAAACCGGCCACGGTGTGGTTGAACCGCAGTTTCGCGAGTGCTTCGCGCTCCACCTCAATACGCTCCTGCAAATCGGAGTCAGAGAGTTGTCGGATTTCAGTCATTTCAATCATCACTCTGCATAATCTGGGCGTACGACAAACTTGCACTTCACGGGCAGCTTCTGTGCTCCGAGACGCAAGGCTTCTTGGGCGGTTTCCATTGGAACACCGTCAACTTCGAACATCAATCGACCAGGACGGACGGGAGCAACCCAGTGGCTGGGTGCACCTTTACCCTTACCCATACGTACCTCTGCAGGCTTCGATGTGATGGGCTTGTCCGGGAAGATTCGAATCCACACTTGACCCTCACGCTTCATGTAGCGGTTGATCGCGATACGTGCGGCCTCAATCTGACGTGAAGTGATAAATCCTTCCTCCAACGTCTTGATTCCGAATGTTCCATATGCCAAGGTGCTTCCGCGGTACGCCAATCCGCGTACCCGGCCCTTTTGCATCTTTCTGAATTTCGTTCTTTTCGGCTGTAGCATGATCTAACTCTTCTATCAGTTGCGCGAACGACGACGACCTCCGCCTTGACGGCCTCCGCCGCGGCGGTCGTTCGATTGCTTTTGTGGTGGGATGGGCGACAAGTCCTTCTTGCCGTAAATCTCACCTCGGCAGATCCAGCACTTGATGCCGATTCGTCCGTAGGTGGTGTGCGCTTCCATCAACGCGTAATCGATGTCTGCACGGAAGGTGTGCAATGGAATGCGACCCTCTTTGTAGGACTCCGATCGCGCAATTTCCGCACCATTCACACGGCCTGCAATGTTGATCTTGATTCCTTCTGCACCCAAG
>DJYV01000058.1:12825-33683 GCA_002448555.1 Flavobacteriales bacterium UBA6969 | reverse complement strand
ACTGGAAGACGAGGAGGTGATCAAGGCGCTTACCACCATTAAAGGCATCGGTGAATGGACAGCCCAGATGTTCTTGCTCGTCACCCTCAGACGACCCGATGTATTCGCGCCTCGGGATTTGGGCATCAAAAAAGCCATGGAGCGGCTGTACGGCCTACCCATGGCTTCTTCAAATCGTGAACTTATGACTTTCTCGGAACGATGGAGTCCCTACCGTTCCTTGGCGTGCCGGCACCTGTGGCAGGTGCTGGATGCCGCGGATCAGCCCAAGTAGCTTTTCAATATTCGGCTGCGACTGGTGTGCTTCAAGCGTCGGATGGCCTTCTCCTTGATTTGACGCACGCGTTCACGGGTCAAGTCAAAGCGTTCCCCAATTTCCTCGAGGGTCATGGGGTGCTCACCGTTCAGTCCGAAGTACAAGCGAATGACATCGCCTTCACGCGGTGTCAAGGTGCGCAGTGAACGTTCGATTTCCTTGCGGAGGGACTCGGTCATCAATTCCGTGTCCGGCGAAGGCGTATCCCCGGTGCGCATGACATCGTACATGTTGCTGGAGGACTCGTCGCCGTCCTTCAATGGTGCGTCCATGGAAACGTGACGCCCTGCATTCTTCATGCTTTGCTTCACTTCATCCAGGGTCATATCCAGTGTTTCAGCGAGTTCCGCTGCTGTTGGTGGACGTTCAAACTCCTGTTCCAAACGGGCAAAGGCCTTGTTGATCTTGTTGATCGAACCAATTTTGTTCAACGGCAGTCGTACGATACGGCTTTGCTCGGCCAACGCCTGCAAGATGCTTTGGCGAATCCACCATACCGCATACGAGATGAACTTAAAACCACGTGTCTCGTCGAAACGCTGAGCAGCCTTAATCAGTCCGAGGTTGCCCTCGTTGATCAAATCCGGCAAACTCAACCCTTGGTTTTGGTATTGCTTGGACACAGAGACCACAAAACGCAGGTTCGCTTTGGTCAACTTTTCCAACGCCACCTGGTCGCCTTTCTTGATGCGACGCGCCAACTCCACTTCCTCTTCTGCTGTAATCAAATCAACTCGCCCAATCTCTTGCAAGTACTTGTCAAGAGATGCCGTTTCACGGTTGGTAACCTGTTTGGTGATTTTTAGCTGCCGCATATGTGGTTCTTATTTCGTCGTATCTAATTAAATGGAAAAGGTTGAAAGATTGTTGCCGTACGGATGTTAATCCTCGTTTCGGCTACGCTCCTCACGGCGTGGTCCGCGGTCTCGGTTGCGATCGCCGCGTCCGCGTCCGCGCTCACCGCGTGGGCGTTCGGGACGTTCGACGTAGCCTTCTGGCTTTGGCAACAATACTTTGCGGCTCAACTTGATCTTACCGGTCTTCTCGTCACGGCCGACCACTTTGAACTTCACTACCTCACCTTCTTTCAAGACGTCTTCCACGCGCTCAACGCGCTTCCAGTCCAGTTCGCTCACGTGAAGCAGACCGTCCTGTCCAGGAATGACCTCTACAAACGCGCCGTATGGCATGATGCTCTTGACCTTGCCTTCGTATTCCTCGCCAATCTCAACGGTCGGTGGGAATGCAATGGCCTTGACTTTTGCGAGGGCGGCGTCGATGGCCGACTTGTTCGAAGCGGCAATTTCAACGATGCCCTTTCCATCGATGTCCTCAATGCTGATGGTCGTCTCGGTTTCGGCTTGGATTTCTTGAATGATTTTACCGCCAGGGCCAATGATTGGTCCGATGGCTTCACCTGGAACCGTCAATGAAACGATTCGCGGAGCGTGATCCTTGTAATCGGCACGTGGTTCGCTGATGCTACCGAGCATTTCCTTGCGGATGTGGTGGCGGCCGTCACGTGCTTGGGCCAGTGCTTCGCGCAATTGCTGGAAGCTCAAACCCTTGATTTTGATGTCCATTTGGCAGGCTGTAATGCCGTGCTCCGTTCCGGTCACCTTGAAGTCCATATCGCCCAAGTGGTCCTCGTCACCCAAGATATCGGAGAGTACAACGTATTTCCCAGAATCCTTGTCGGTGATCAATCCCATTGCGATGCCGGATACAGGCGCCTTGATCGGCACACCGCCATCCATGAGGGCCAAGGTACCCGCACATACGGTCGCCATGGAGGACGAACCGTTTGATTCGAGGATTTCACTGACCAAACGAATCGTGTAGGGGCAGTCGTCGGTAGCAGGCAAAACCGGCTTCAAGGCACGGAGTGCCAAATTACCGTGTCCCACCTCACGACGGCTGGTGCCGCGCAGTGGACGCTCTTCACCTGTTGAGAACGGTGGGAAGTTGTAGTGCAACAAGAACTTCTCGTTCTTGCGAACCAACGCACCGTCGATCAACTGTTCGTCGAGTTTGGTGCCCAGAGTCAGCGTCGTCAACGACTGCGTCTCCCCGCGTGTAAAGATGGAGCTGCCGTGTGTGCTGGGCAGGTAATCGACTTCCGTCCAAATGGGGCGAATGTCGGTTGAAGAACGGCCGTCGAGGCGGATGCCTTCGTTCAAAAGCAAATCGCGAACGGCTTTCTTCTGTACTGCACCGATGTACTGGCGCAACATGAAGCCCTTTTCAGCTACTTCTTCCTCGGAGAGGGTGGCCATGAAGGCTTCCTTCAATTCGGAGAACTTCGCCTTGCGCTCTTCTTTCGTGCTGCCCTGCTTGGCCGCTTCGTAGAACTTCTCGACCAAGGCTTCGTTGACGCGAGCGCGCAAATCTTCGTCGTGGTCTTCGTGCGAGTACTCGCGCTGAACACCGAAGTGACCTGTAGCTTTCGCCAACTCGTTTTGCGCTTCGCATTGCTTCTGAATGGCGGCGTGTGCGGCTTCAATGGCGTCCACCATCTCGTCTTCGCTCACTTCGCTCATTTCGCCTTCCACCATGACAATGCTGTCCATGCTGCCTGCGACCATGATGTCCATGTCCGCGCGCTCCAGCTCCGAACGGAACGGGTTGATGATGAACGCACCATCCACGCGCGCAACGCGCACCTCCGAAATGGGGCCGTCAAATGGAATGTCACTTACTGCGATGCAGGCAGAAGCGGCGAGGCCCGCCAAGCTGTCTGGCAGCACTTCTTCATCAGCAGACATCAATTGAATCATGACCTGCGTTCCTGCGTGGTAATCGCCTGGGAACGTTGGGCGCAAGGCCCGGTCAACCAAGCGCATGACCAATACTTCCGTATCAGAAGGACGTGCCTCACGCTTGAAGAAACCGCCGGGGAAACGTCCTGCAGCTGCGTATTTTTCTCTGTAATCGACTGTCAATGGCAAGAAGTCGACGTCGTCTCGGGCGTCGTGAGCAGAAACTGCTGTTGCCAATAACATGGTGTTGCCGCTCTTTACGACAACGGAACCGTGCGCTTGCTTGGCAAGCTTGCCGGTTTCAATGCTGATCTCGCGCCCGTTGCCGAGATCGATGGTTTGGTTGTGTACCGTGTAATTCATCTTTCCTGTAAAATCATCCTAAGGCATCTCACCCCGTTGGGTGAAGACGCAAAAAAACGAAGAAGGCAATGGTGTGATACCTATTGCCTCCCCCGTTTGTAAAATCATCATTAACGACGCAAACCGAGTTTTGAAACGATTTCGCGGTAGCGTGTAATGTCTTTTGCTTTGAGGTAATCCAGCAACTTACGACGCTTACCGACCAACTTGATCAGGGCACGTTGTGTATGGAAATCCTTGCGGTTTTGCTTGAGATGCTCCGTCAAGTGAGCAATCCGGTAAGAGAACATGGCGATCTGCGCTTCGGCACTGCCGGTGTCCTTTTCGTTCGCGCCAAACGTGGCGAAGAACTCTTTCTTTTTTGCTGAATCTAAGTACATGGCGAAATCGAATTGATGTTCGTTATGCGAAAAATTGAGGTGCGAAGATACAATGAACGGCCGCGCCATCCAATGCTTTCGGGATTTTTATTCCGCCTTGGCGAAATCCCCCATTGCGCGAAGGCTGAACGCCACCTTCTCCTTCAGGTCCTTCCGTTCCACGATGGCATCGAGGAAACCGTGCTCGAGCAGGAATTCCGATCGTTGGAAACCTTCCGGCAAGTCCTTGCCAATAGTCTCTTTGACCACGCGTGGACCAGCGAATCCAATCAATGCATTCGGCTCTGCGATGTTGATGTCGCCGAGCATGGCAAATGAAGCCGTCACGCCACCGGTTGTGGGGTCCGTCAGAATGGAGATGTAAGGCAAGCCGGCTTTGGCGAGCAAGGAGAGTTTTGCACTGGTTTTGGCCATTTGCATCAAGCTCAACCCCGCTTCCATCATCCGTGCACCACCAGACTTGCTGATGCAGATGAATGGGCACCCTTTCTTAAGTGCCAAGTCGATGCCACGTGCAATCTTTTCACCCACAACGCTGCCCATGGAGCCACCAATGAACTGGAAATCCATGCAACTAATCACCACCGGAATGCCATCCAAGTCGCCGGATGCGGTGCGCAAAGCATCTTGCAGGCCCGTTTTCTTTTTGGCTGCCTCCAGGCGATCGATGTAGGCTTTGGTGTCCTTGAATTCAAGCGGATCATCGCTTGTGATTTTGGGAGCCACTTCGCGGTATTTGCCCTCATCGAACAACATGTTGAAATACGTCTCGCTACCCACGCGATCGTGGTGACCGCAATAGTCGCATACACCCAAACGCTCAGCATGTTGCTGTGAAGTAATCACATTCTTGCAGCCCGGACATTGGTGCCACGCCCCTTCAGGGATCTCTTTCTTCTCTGTGCTCTTCGTCGTGATGCCGTCTTGAATCCGCTTAAACCAACCCATATTCGTCTGATTTGAATCCAAAGGTAAACGACTTCATGAAATCTGAATGCACTTGTTCAAAAAGGGTGACCAATTCCCAAATGAACCATGCCACGCGGCGAACCTTGACCAATCCACCGCTGCCCTTCGCCTTGAGCTGGGTCGTATAAGCGCAGCGCACCATCGAGCCGCAACAAGAAGAATTCGAAGTCAAAACGCAGCCCCAAGCCTGCACCCCACGCCAAGGAACGCAACGAAAATTCAGCTTCCTGCGCCGGGGAGGAACTGCTCGTCTGGTGAATCCATACGTTGCCTGCATCAGTAAACCAAGCCGCAGCAAATGCATCCGTCAATTCCTTTCGAAATTCCAAACCCACGTCCAATTGAACGTCACCCACCCCGGGCACATACCCGGCATTCAACACTTCCTGCTGGGCAAAACCGGGGCCCAAGTCGCGGACCGACCATCCCCGCACTCCATTTGCACCGCCGGCAAAGAACGCCCGATCAAACGGCAGCACATCCATATTGGCACCGACCGTGGCAATTCCCGCCTTGATGCGTCCGTGCAGCGAGCCCCATCCACCCCACATCCGACCATACGTCCATTCGCCGTCAACGCGCACGTAATGAGCGAACGGAATGCCCGCGAGCAGGTAGGCATCGCCTTCGCTTTGACGCAGCCCCAACGGAGGTGCAAGCGCGTACAAACCCATCCCCGTCCATTCCGCATCGAAGCGCCAACGGCCGTGTGCAGCTCCATCATTCCATTTCGAACTCCAACCGACCTTGGAGGCCAAGGATGTATAATCCACAAAGCGCCCTTCGAGAATGGGATTCGATTGTTCCTCGAGCCAATCAGCAAACTGGGCGTCGGCCGTAATGTTGGCGTAGCGAAACTCTACCGGTGTCACCCTCAACTTGCTATCTCGCTCAGGGTTTTCCACGTATCGAAAACCATACGAGATGGTGGCCGCTTCCCGCGCATACTCCGGCCGCACCTCACGTCCCCAATTCAAGGTGAACTCTGTGCGGGCCTCGTTTGAAGGCCGCAAGCGACCGAGGGACAGCGGAGGAATGCCCAGCGTCGAATACGTGCCCGCAATGGACCACGTGCCACTGTTTGGCACCAAGGCATCCTCCGTGTAACTGAACGGCCGAGTCGAAATGATGCCGCCGGTCAAAGCGAATTCCAACACATCAGCCTTGCCGCGCACGTTGTTGTTCCGAAAACCGATGCTTCCGATGGGGCCATACCGGGCATCGCTTCGGATCATTTGAGCCTCAGCGGTCAAATCAATCCGTTGATTCAATTCGAGGTTGACACCTACATCGTACAGGACCTCTTCCCCAAGTTCCGGGCTTCTCATGTTCCCGGGCATTTCCACACGGCTCACGCCCGGCACATTGGACAATCGCCTGTACGTGTCTTGCAGGACCCGTTCATTGAAGAGCATACCCGAATCAACGGCCAGCAAGAAGTCCACCACGTCATCTGCAATGCACGGCGCCTTCCCCTTTTCGCGCTCTTTGCACGACCAGTCAATTCTTCCAAACCGCGTTACCTCATGCGGAATGGGCGTGCCATCGGCCGTGTAATCAACAGGCAAAAGTTCTACTGTCACGGCCACCTTCTTGTCCTTGGACATCCCGAGCGTATCCGCCACGAACGCTACGTGGGAGGCTTGAACCGAAGGAAAACCACTGTTTCGGAAAGAACTGGCCACGTCGCTCCGAATGGCCTCAAGCTCGCGCACATCGAAGGGCTTACCCACCAACTCAGCGGGGTTAAAGACCAACCGATCCGTCTTCAGTCCACTCCCCGCGGTGGCCCAAGTACAGGATTGTACGGTCCACGCCTCGCCCAGATCCAAGGCGTATGCCAATCGTGCGCGTTGCTTTTCCGTTGTGTCAACCTGCAGCCTACACGCCGCATCGAGGTAACCCATTTGCTGAGCAAGTGCAATCAGATTGAGGCGCGATCGTTCAGCGAGGTAAGCATCATAAGTAACGGGCGGCTCGCCCATCCGATTCGCGAGCCACCAACGCCAGCCGCCTTCCTCCTTCCCTTTTTCAAGCCGCTTCTGTTGTGCTTTCTCAAGGGTCTCAGGGCGAACCAAGAGATGAATCTGCAGGGGCAAACGGATGCCAAAAAGACGGGTATTGGGCTGTTGCCGAAGCACTTCTTCAAATGCCCCTTCATTCGGGTGCATGGTGCCGTCCGGCAAGGTGACTTCAACGCGGTCTAGAAATCGCTCCCCTTCAGCCAAGCGACGAGCCGGAGAACAAGCAGATAGCATAGCCAACGCGCATATCGTATAGCTTTGCAGCGCAAAACGCCCATCGATGGACAAAACAACCCTCAACGCCATTCGCGCGCTGCGCAGGAAACCGGAACGCACCGAACAGGGGAGATTTGTGGTCGAGGGCGACAAAGGCGTTGCTGAATTGGTCGAGAGCTCCATAGCGGTGGAACGAATGTACTACGTCTCCGCCATGGAACACGCGGTGCCTGACTCCCATCGGCACGTGGCAGAGCAAATCTCTGTTAAGGACATGGGGCGGATTTCCCAAATGAACACGGCACCCGGGTTACTAGCCGTGGCTTTCATTCCCGACCGCGCACCCGAGGATGTCGTTCGAGCGGTGGAAAGCTCACCTATGGCCCACGGACTCATCGCATGCCGTCTGCAGGATCCAGGGAATTTGGGAACCCTCATTCGGACCGCAGACTGGTTTGGTTTCGGTGGGGTTTTCATCACCGAAGACACGGTCGATCCGTGGAATACTAAAACCGTTCAAGCCTCCATGGGGTCCATCTTTCGGATTCCCGTTGTGGAAGCTCCGATGAATTTTTTGCACCGGCTTTCGGGGCATTTTCACCTCGAAATGCAGGGAACGCTTTATTCAACGATTCCGTGGACGAGGGGTTGGATATGGGTGGGGTCAGAGTCGCATGGCTTCGCGGGGGTCGACCTTCCTTCTTCATCCGTTCCCGTGCACATTCCACGCATCGGAGCGGCTGAATCGCTAAACGCCGGTGTGGCATCTTCCATCGTCTGTGCTGAAGTTGCCCGTGTGAAAACCGGAGTGTGATGGAACGGCTGCGTTAGGCCGTTACTGAGGCTGCCTTACTAGCGAGCACGGCATTGATCAGTGGATTCATGGTGATTTCGCACCACTTCAAGCGCACGGCTGCATCGCTGGCATTCAAATCGGTGAGGGAACCGGCAATGGCGTTGATGCGTTTTTCGCAGGCTTCACCCACCTGAGCATCCACGGAATCGGGGTTCCATTCGTCCGGCCAATTCGTTCCGCGACTTCCAGTGAGGCGCATCCACTCCGCTGCCGCCCAATGCTGACAGGGCCATGTCTTCATGGACTCGTGCAAAACTTGGTCCACCCGCGGGGCCAAGTGGGCAGCTGGACGAACACCCTCTGGCGGATTCTCCCATGAAATGGGGTCGCAGAAGGCAACGTGAATCCGGCCCTTCCAGCCAAACAATCCTTGCTTCATACTTCGCTCATCCTCTCCCGATGCTTTGACGTATTCTCCGTTGTTGGCGTCCCGGCTCAACAGCTCGCGCACTTTCATTCCGTCGCACGGATCCCACTCGTAACTCAAACTGACCGGCTGGACCTTCAGGCGGTTCCACCCCTCGCCATCCTCTCCGTTTAGCAGCATGCGAATCAAGGCTGGAGACGTTCGGTCGTCGCCATCTTTAGCCCGGCCTTCACGCTGAGCTAACCACACGGAAGCGTTTTGCTCGGTGATGACATGGCGCACATAACCTGCAATTTCTGCGCTGGCCATCAACTGTTCGCGCGGTGTTCCGCCCCGGCGTACGATAAAGCTTTTGTTCAGCCGGACCAGTTTCTCCACCCACTCCGTTTGCAGCAAATTGCTGCCGATGCCGATTTGGGTAGTCGACTCCCCCTGAGAAAGGAGAGCCATGTTGATGAGCGACGGATCCAAGACGATGTCTCGGTGGTTCGAAATGAACAGAGCACCGTGGCCTTCAAAACCCGACGCATAAGATACCGACACATCCTCAGCTGTCCGCTGAAGCAGCATGTCAACAAAAACACGGGAGAGGTTTTCTTGGAAGGACTCCACACTGCGCAGCCCTTCGATGCCCTGCATCAGCGCCGCTGCTTTTTCATTGCCAATGAACGGGGCCAGTTGGGATTCCCAATCGAGCGCCCCGACCAAGCACGCAATGGCTTCAGGAACCTCGTGGTCCAAATATGGTCGCATATGCGCATAAGAATCCTCCATCTTCCGCCACGAATTTAGGTAACCTAAATTTGTCTCATGCGATTTGACGACCTCAAGCTGACTCGGCAGTTCTTAAATGCCATTGAAGACGCGGGGTATGAAAACGCCACGCCAATCCAACAAAAGGCCATTCCGCCGCTGCGGGCTGGGCAAGATGTGATTGGGATTGCACAAACCGGAACGGGCAAGACTGCAGCATTTCTGCTTCCCTTGCTGCAGACACTGAAATACGCTCAAGGCGATGCGCCGCGAGGGCTGGTTCTGGCACCCACCAAAGAATTGGTCGTCCAAATCCACCAAGAAGCCCTGAAATTTGCCTGCTATACCGACTTGCGGATCGTGGCATTCTACGGCGGCGTGGGGCCCAAAAAGCAAATCGAAGAAATCGCAGACGGCACGGACTTGATCGTTTCCACACCGGGACGGTTTTTGGAAATCTATTCCCGCGGCTACGTGGAGACGAAAAAGCTAAAGCACATCGTCCTCGACGAAGCGGACCGCATGATGGACATGGGCTTCATGCCGCAAATCCGCCAAATTCAAGAAGTCATTCCCTCCAAGCGACAGAACATCCTGTTTTCCGCAACGTTCCCCCCGCGCGTGGAACGACTCGCCGAAGAGTTTTTGCTCTGGCCTACCCGCATCGAGGTTACCCCCGAAAGCACTCCCGTTTCGACCGTGACCCAGTACAAATTGCCATTGCCCAACCTCCGCACCAAAATTGCGTTCATCGAATGGTACGTACGGGAGCAACTTGGTGATGACCGGTTGTTGATTTTCACCCGACGCAAGGAAGAAGCCGAAAACCTGTTCAAGTTCCTAGACCGTTCGTTTGACAAGGGGGTACGCGCCGTGCACAGCAACAAAGGACAAAATGCGCGCATCAACGCCATACAAGACTTCAGGACGGGGGCTGTGCAAATCCTCATTGCCACGGATGTCGCGAGCCGCGGTATTGACGTTCCGGAAACCCAATGGGTCATCAACGCTTCGGTGCCAAGGGATCCCCACGACTACATCCACCGCATTGGCAGAACGGGCCGGGCATTCCGTGAAGGCTCCGCGCTGACCTTGGTCGACCCTGCTGAAAAATTTGCATTGGAACGCATTGAGTCGCTTACCGGTGAATCCTTGTTGGACTTTCCAGCGGTTCCTGAATTGGAAACGTTCGAAACCCCGCCTCGGGAAAAACAGAACCAGGCGCGTGAAATTGACCGGGAACTGAAAAAGCGGGACCCCAACTACAAAGGCGCCTTTCACGAAAAGAAGCGCAAATCAGGAAAGCGCCCGCGGCGCAAGTAATCCGGCGATCCGGCCGCTTTCCTTCCAAGGCAAGATGCCGTCCCCGTCCAATACATACCCTTCATCGTAGCACATGATGGCCATGCGTCCGTCCTGCAATGGCACAACATAGGTGTGGAAATTGAAATCAAAGCCCTGCCGGCGCAGCCAAAAAGCCCGGTCCTCCGCATTCAACTGAGCGTAAGTGGATTTGCGTAAATCAACCAACAGGGAGCGGTTCCGTTGCAGAACGTGGTCGACCCCACGCTTCAACGCATGCAGCGAATTGGACTTGCGGTGGTGCCGCACGCGGCAGGCATCGTCGCAGAATAACTTGTCACTTCGGCCGGTCAGCCGGTCACCACATTCCTTGCATCGATGGGATTTGATTCTGAACATTCGGCCAATAAAAAACCACACCAAGTTCCTTGGAATGAGGGATTTACGAATGCAGTCATGGAATTGACGGCCGTTACACCTTGAGCCGGTTCATGAATTCGGAAAACAGCCGCGTGAGCAAGGGCTCTGATTCCTTAGCGATAGCAATCACTTCATCGATGTTGAATGAAGCTAAGTGCTCCGGATTGCATTCATCCGTAATGACGCTCACCGCCGCACACGGCATGTTCATGTGCGCTGCCGCAATGACTTCGGGGACGGTGGACATCCCCACCGCATCAGCGCCGATCGTTAGGAGGTACCGGTACTCCGCACGGGTCTCGAGTTGAGGACCCGGAACGCCTACATAAACACCGGTGTACAAAGGGATATCAAGCGACCGCGCCACCTGAAACATGGCCCCGCTCAATTCGACATCGTACGGCTCGCACATATCGGGAAACCGACCGCCCAAGGCGTCGAGGTTGCGGCCACGCAAGGGGGAATCCGGAAACAAATTGATGTGGTCTTCGATGCACATCAGCGCCCCTTTCTTGATGTCGGGATTCAAGCTGCCTGCTGCATTTGAGATCAGCAACGCTTTTGCACCCAGCATCTTGGAAATGCGTACCGGCTTGACCACCTGCTCCATGGTGTACCCTTCGTAGTAGTGAAAGCGTCCTTGCCACGCCAAAACACGTTTGCCGCCCAGCTCGCCGTAAATCAGTTTGCCAAAATGGAACTCCACCGTGGCTAGAGGTATGTGTGGAATCTGGCTGTAATTGAACGCCAACACTTCATCGATTTCATTCACCAATCCGCCCAAACCTGTGCCCAAAACAATGGCCACATCAACCTCACCCACACCGCGCTCACGCAAATAATCCGCGGAAGCCTGCAACTCTTCTTGACTATCCATGCAGGAAAAGTACGAACTTCGTCCCATGCAAACAGGAACGTCCTCCATTGGTGTTGTCGGTGCCGGTGCCATGGGCTCCGGCATCGCCCAGCTCGCAGCACAAGCCGGTCATACCGTCGTTTTGGTTGATCAAAGTGAATCCGCATTGGAGCGGAGCGCGGCCGCTTTGGCCAAGGTCGCTGCGCGATTGGTGGAAAAAGGTAAATGGTCCACTGCCGACAGCGAACGCATCCAATCCGCCATTGACCGCACAACGGCCCTCGATTCGTTGGCAGCTTGCGATTGGGTGATTGAAGCCATCGTGGAAGACCTCGGCGTGAAGCAGTCACTTTTTCAATCCTTGGAAACGATCGTCGCATCTGACGCTGTTCTGGCCACCAACACCTCCTCGCTCAGCGTGACCGCCATTGCCGGCAAGCTGCAGCACCCGGAACGTTTCATGGGACTGCACTTCTTCAACCCTGCACCGTTAATGGCCTTGGTCGAAGTCGTACCTGCGCTGCAGACTGATTCTGCGCATGTGGACCGGGCCAAGTCCATGATGGACGATTGGGGCAAGTCTCCTGTGGTCACCAAAGACACACCTGGCTTCATTGTCAATCGCGTGGCGCGGCCGTTCTATGGCGAAGCGTTGCGGATTTTCGAGGAAGGATTGGCGTCGCGAGAGACCATCGATGCGGCCATGCGCAATGCCGGTTTTCGAATGGGTCCGTTTGAATTGATGGACCTGATCGGAAACGACGTCAACTACGCCGTGTCATGCTCGGTCTTTGAGGCGTTTTACAACGATCCTCGGTACCGGCCGAGCTTGATTCAAAAACAACACGTCGATGCCCGTTGGCTCGGGCGCAAATCAGGCAAGGGCTATTACACGTATGGTGACGGGCAAGAGGCCCAACCAGCCAACGACGCATCCATTGATCCCAACCAATTTGACTGGATTGTCGAACGCATTGTGGCCATGCTCATCAACGAAGCGGCAGACGCCTGTTACCTCAACATCGCATCTCCTGCAGACCTGGAAACGGCCATGACCAAGGGCGTTAACTATCCCAAAGGCCTGCTCGCATGGTGCAACGAATGGGGCGCTAAAGCAACGTTAAACGTTCTGGAGAGCTTGCAAATCCGGTACGGGGACGACCGCTACCGCCCCAGCCCTGTGCTGCGGGACTTAGCCGCCCAGAAGTCGAACTTCAGCCTTTGAGGCTCCACCGGCGGATGCTGTGAAAGGCATGCGTCAACCGGTCGTCCCGTTCAATACCTTCGGGCACCAGAGAATCCACACGTACCTCTCCGGCCGCGTGAACAATGGTCGTGGCGTCGATCAAAACACCAACGTGCACGACCTTTCCCGCCTCATTTTGGAAGAACACAACGTCCCCCCGTTGCTGCTCGCCCCACGAGATGGACTGACCAACTTCGGCTTGTTGGGACGCGTCGCGTGGGACGTCCTGTCCCATCAATTTCCAGGCCACCTGAACCAACCCTGAGCAGTCGATTCCAGTGGCCGTTTTCCCACCCCACAAATACGGAGCACCAAGGAATTGCTCGGCTGCATCGACTGCATCTTCAGCCGCTTCCAATGCTCGGCCCTCCGGATCAACGGGTTCAAGTCCGTTGCCATTGAGGGACCAATGACCAGCATCGTCGCGCAGGAGTATGCTTCCAGCAGGGCAATGCAACAAAGCGCCATCGCCGCGAAGCCATCTGGAAAACGGCGCTTGCAAAATAAACGTCGATTCGGAATCATCTGCGGGAGCCGCCCATTGCTTGCGGTCCACCCATCCTGTGTAGCCATCCGATTCCAATTGGATGTGCATCCAGTCTTTTGCTCCGGTGTTCAGCACCTCAGCCCGTTCTCCGGCCAGTGCTTGCGTGCACAGTTCAGCGCGGTCATTTCCATCGACCCGAACCGGACCGACAGGAACAACGAGCACGATGCGATCACCTTGCTGCATAGACAATTAAACCAATTCAACCATTAAAGCCGAAGCTCCTCCACCACCGTTGCAAATGCCTGCACCGCCTTTTTTCAGGTTGCGAGCCCGCAGGGCATGGATCAACGTCACCACGATGCGTGAACCGCTGGAACCGAGCGGGTGGCCGAGCGAGACGGCACCGCCGTTGACGTTGACTTGGGATGCGTCGAGACCCAACAGGTCGACATTGACCAATCCGACAACAGAAAACGCCTCATTCAATTCCCACAGGTCCACGTCACCGGACTGCCAGCCAGCTTTGTCCAATGCGCGTGGTACGGCCTTCGAAGGAGCCGTCGTGAACCACTCGGGGGCGTGGGCTGCGTCCGCTGTGGATGCGATGCGAGCGATTGGTGTCCAACCGTTGGCTTGAACGGCCTCTTCCGATGCGAGGACCAAAGCGCTCGCTCCGTCGTTCAATGTAGAAGCGTTGGCCGCCGTTACTGTACCATCTTTCTGGAAGGCCGGGCGCAGGGTGCGGACCTTCTCCATTTTGACTTGGCTGAACTCCTGATCGGTATCCACATGGATGGGATCGCCTTTGCGCTGGGGAACGGCGACGGGAACCACTTCATCGGCGAATGCACCTTCGGACCAAGCTTTGGCCGAACGCGTGTAGCTCTCGATGGCGAAGTCATCTTGGGCTTCTCGGCTGATGTTGTGCTCCTTGGCACAAAGCTCGGCGTAATTGCCCATGTGGGTGGCGTTGTACACATCGGTCAGACCGTCCAGCAGCATTCCATCTTTCATCTTGACGTCGCCGAACTTGGTTCCAGACCGAGCGTCGAAGTAATGTGGGACGCGGCTCATGTTTTCCATGCCACCCGCGACAGCCACCTGAATGTCACCGCTCGCGATGGCTTGGGCAGCCAATGCAATGGACTTCATGCCACTGGAACACACCTTGTTGATGGTGGTGCACGGCACGTCGTTCGGAATGCCTGCTGCCATCGCCGCTTGACGTGCGGGCGCTTGGCCCAGTCCCGCTTGCAGTACGTTGCCCATGAACACCTCTTCCACTCGGTCAGCGGCCGCCCCGCCTTTCTCAAGCGCCCCTCGGATTGCGGCGGCTCCCAGATCTGTAGCCGGCACCGTGGATAACACTCCTAAAAAACTTCCCATCGGTGTTCGCACCGCGGAAACAACATAAACTGCTTTGCTCATTGTCATTGAATTTCGGCAAATTTAACGGCTATTGGCTCCCCGGTAGGCTCCTTGCGCAGTGTTTGGCACGGTGATTGGGTTTAACCTGACAACAAGCACATGAGCTTATGCATCAGGTGAATTTGGTTTAGGTTAAGCAAAGCACTGGGAAACGTCCCGGTGCTTTGTTCTTTTTACATGGTATTCAACGAGTTAGCGATTGTGGGCTCAAAAACCCGGGCAGAATTGCAACCATTTTCCGCGGGATGCCGTACCAAGACCACGATTCTTACAACACGTTCTCATGTCCATCACAGGTATCCCCATTATGCACTCACCAAGCGCACTCGAGCAATACAAAACGCTCATTCGCCACGTGCATGCGGAGCCGGTCATGATTCGGAGAGCGATGCGAATCGCCTTCCGCAATTTGAACCCGAAGGAGTCCATTGAACTCCGGGATTGGCTCGAAAACAGGTACCAACTTTAACGAAACACTTCACTTAGAAAAGCACCCTTATCGGTGCTTTTTTTGTTTCCCACGTGGCGGACGTTCGCGCTGCTCGCCCTCTCGCTGTTTCCGCTTCCAATGGGGTTCGGCTTTGGGGCCCTTGCCTCCTTTCATGAGGTTGAGGAAGGGTTGCGGCACACGGGACTTGACGTTGATCACCTGACCGTCGGGGCCGACCAAGTCCACACCGAACAAGTGAAGGCCGCTGCGCCCGAGGGGGTCGGGCATTTCCTTGCCCTTTCCGATCAACAGGCATTGCTGACGGCGCAGGCCGCTCATGAGCAACGGTACGTGCTCAAAGCCCGCTTCCATCTTCAACATGGTATGCGCTGGAGTGGCGCGCATCGTACGGTAGGCGAATTCGTGCTTCGTTCGCTTTTTCTTCCCCTCTTCCTGAACGAAGCAGAACAATACATCGTCCACAGGCAAATGGCCCTCCACCAGCACATACATGCGGCGCTGGAAGTGCTGCCATTGGTCTTGGAGGTGCTTCCTCCAAACGAGGTTCTTGGCAATAATGCTAATGCCCGAGGACTCCTTCTCAATGCGGTTGACAAATTGGATGCACTCGCATTTGGGTCGGGCGTTCGTCATCCACAACTTCATGGCCGTGAATGACGTTTTCACCTGAGGCTTTGGAGAGGCAAACACCATGCCTGCAGGTTTGATGTAGGCCAAAATGTTCTCGTCCTCGTACACCACTTCATACGGCGCTTTCGATGCCTTTTCTCGGTCCGAAGCACTTCCTCCTAAATCAAAATCTTTGACGCTCCTGCGAGCAGCAAGCGATTGCCACGTCACGGTTTGACCTGCCTTCAAGTCGGTAGACGGGATTTTGAGCACTTCGCCATCGACCGTAACGGCACCTGCCTTGATGGCTGTTCGGGCACGGGTACGTGATGCGTACTGCCCGTTTTCCATCAAAAAATCCAGCAACGGCGTATCCGCCTTGACCTGCTTGCTTTCCATGGCGCGAAGGTACTGACTCCGGTGCCTTGGCCGACCAGATTCGAAAAAGAGGGATTAGGCTTCCGCGTCCGTTGAGGAACTCATGGTGTGGAAGACGTTCTGCACATCATCATCATCCTCCAATCGCTCGATCAGTTTTTCGACTTCGGCAGTGGCCTCGGGGTCTAATTCCTTGGTGGTGTTCGGCACCCGTTCGAGGCCTGATTCCACAATCTCCATTCCGTCCGCTTCCAATTTGGTCTGCAGCTGACCGAAGGATTCGAACGTACCCGTGATGACCAAGGCATCCTCATCCGTGCTCACTTCCTCAGCGCCGTAGTCAATCAACTCCAATTCCAATTCTTCTGCATCAACACCTTCTGCCTTGATCTTGAAAAAGCACACATGATCGAACATGAATTCGACCGAGCCGGAGGTACCGAGGTTGCCGTTGCATTTGTTAAAGTGGCTGCGAACGTTGGCCACGGTGCGGTTGTTGTTGTCCGTTGCCGTTTCGACAAAAACGGCGATGCCGTGCGGTGCATATCCTTCAAAATTGACTTCTTTGAAATCGGAAGTGTCCTTGTCCGTTGCTTTCTTAATTGCGCGTTCGACATTGTCCTTGGGCATGTTGGCGGCGCGGCAGTTCTGCAATACTGCGCGCAAGCGCGGGTTCATGTCGGGATCCGAACCGTTGCCTTCGCGGATGGCGATGATGATATCCTTATTCAGGCGTGCAAACGTCTTGGACATCGCTGCCCATCGCTTGAATTTGCGTGCTTTTCGGAATTCAAAGGCTCTTCCCATGGTTCAGTGCTTTTGGCAAATATCGCACCTTCAGGCTATTTGGCAATTCGCTTGAGGCCTTGACGAAAATTCCGCCTAATTTTGAAGCAATGCTTCGCGTTTATTTCATTCTCGTAATCCTCGGCTTGGCCGCCTGCCGCTATGATGTGGAAGACACGCTGTATGGGTCGAATTGCCCCGATTCCATCGAAACGTACGAAGGCAGCGTGCAGCCCTTGCTCGAAACCCACTGCACGGGTTGCCACAGCGGCGCTTTTCCCGAAAGCGGCCTCGACCTCACCACGTATGCCTCGGCACGCCAGGCTACGTTGGAAGGGTCATTGCTCGACGTATTGGTTTTGCCCGAGTCCAATTCACTTTCTATGCCCCCAAACGGAGCGTTGGATTCATGTCAAATCGTCCTTCTTCAAAACTGGGCAGCGTTGGGCGCCCCTGAATTCTGAACCATGAACAAATCCACCCTCCTACTCGCTGCCCTCATGTGCAGCTTGCCGTTTGCCTCAAACGCTCAGCAATACATGACGCGGGAAGGGCACGTGCGGTTTTTCTCAACCACCCCCATCGAAGACATCGAAGCCCACAATCAGCAGATGACGGCCTTGCTTCAAGTAGACGGCGCCTTTGCTTTTCGCGTGCCGGTGCTAGGTTTTCGCTTCGAAAAAGCATTGATGGAAGAGCACTTCAACGAGAACTACCTCGAATCGCACACCTACCCCAACGGCTCGTTTGAAGGCAGCGTTGCCGGTTTTGATGCAGCCTTGCAGGACGGGGAGCAGCACGATGTCGTGGCCAAGGGGTCTCTGACCATACACGGGGTCGTCCAGGAACGCGAAATCCCATCGAAAGTCCAGTGGAATGGAACCGGGTGGGACATTGAATCGGTATTCGAGGTGGCACCCGCGGACCACGATATCGCCATCCCCAAAGTGGTGCGCAACAAAATCGCATCGTCCATCGAGGTCACAATAACCGCCACTCTAATCCCACGCTGATGCGCACACTCCCTGCAATCATTCTGGGCGGCATCTTGACCGTTGGCTCACCGGACGGTGCAGCAAAGGCCCAGAGCCTGCTGGACGGCATCGAAGCCGCTCCACTCGTTATCACCCCTGTGTCCGCTTCATTCAAAGACACGCGGATCATCAATGCCCAGAGCAACGAGACGCCGGGGAAGAACGTACTGCACTTTGTCATCGCCCACCGCTTTGGCCAAATCAACGAAGGCGCCTACGCCCTGTGGGGGTTGGACAACGCCAGCATGCGCATGGCCTTCGACTATGGAATCACCGATCGATTGGCCGTTGGCATCGCGCGCAGCACCTTTCAAAAAACCTACGAGGCCAACATTAAATGGCGGGCGTTGCGGCAAAACTCCGACAACAGCATGCCATTAAGTGTCACGCTCTACTCTGTGGCGATGGCCAATGGACTGAAGTGGAGCGATCCTACACGCGAGAACTTTTTCACTTCGCGGTTGAGTTATGTGAACCAGGCCATCCTCGCCAAAAAATGGAGTTCCAAACTGAGTACCGCTCTGATTCCGTCGTTTATTCACCGCAACTTGGTGGAGATCCTCGCCGATGCCAATGACCAATGGACCTTGGGCGCCGGGGCGCGGTACAAGTTGACATCTCGTACGAGCATCAACGCCGAATACCACTACGCTATCGCGGGATTGCCGACGGATCACGTGAATAGTTTGTCAATTGGCATGGATATTGAAACAGGAGGTCATGTCTTCCAGCTGCACGTCACGAACTCGCAAGGCATGTTCGAACGGGCATTCCTCACCGAGACAGGTGGACGGTGGCGGGACGGCGCACTTTATTTCGGGTTCAATTTGAGCCGCGTCTTTGATTTGTAAACACCTCTGCGATGAATGCACTGTTCTCCTCCCTTCTGTTCGCAATGGCCTTGGTCGTCGGGCAACACGCTTCAGCTACCACATGTCCTACGGATTCCACGGAAGTCCGGAACAAACGTAAAATGGAATCCAAAGGAAATTGGAGCGGTCTCTCCTTCAGTGCTTTGTCCATGGCCCAGTTCCAGGGCAATTTGGAAGACCACACTGCCACTTGGGGAGCGCGGGAAGACCTCGGATTGATCACGGACGATGCCTTCGATTCGTTTCGCGTATCCATCAACCCCTTTGAACGCCGCCAAAAACTGCTCGGAGAATTCCTCGGAATCACCACGGGCATCGGTTTCGATTGGATTCGACTCGGCGTTGCCCCGAACCGCGTGCTGGGGTACGATGCATCCTCTGAAACCGTCGTAGCCACCGTGCTTGAACCCAATTCGGTGGATGTTACCGTGAACCGCATCAATTCCCTGTACCTGCGCGTTCCGGTCCTGGCATCCGTGCACCTCTTCCGTTCCGCCGGCAGTGGGTTACACGCAGAAGGCGGATTCGTCGCGGGCTACCTGCTGCACGGCAAGTACAACCGCGAGTTCCAATCCGGGACAACGGATACCGTTACGGAAGTGGATTTCCCAGTCGCTCCTCTACAGCTGAGCGCTCGCATTGGAGTTGGATTTGGAAAAGTGAGCTTGTTAGGTGAAGCGGCATTGCTGCCGTTTTTCGATGAAAATCCAGCCGATTCACCGAGCATGCACAGCTTCACGGTGGGCATACAAGTCGCTTTGGCCAATTGAACCAAGCGCAGATTGGGTTGTTCGTTTGGCGTGCCACACTCCACCACAATTTTCATTGTTGGCAATCCGCATGCGGATCGTTCGGCATTCATCGAAGCCATTCGACCTTCCCTTCAAGCCTTCGATATGAATTGGGTTTCGCTGGCCGAGGAAGCCACCGATGGCCACTTTGATGTCCCGGCCTTTCAAGCGCGCCTGACTGCAGCTTCCACGCTGGTTCTGCACTTTCCCTTGTACTGGTACAGCCCACCGGCCTTAGTCAAGCACTGGTTGGACTCCATGCTGACCCCCGGCTGGGCTTTTCCAAGCGAAACATCCAAGCTGCGAGGCAAAACTTTGCTGGTCAGTGTGACCACAGGCGCTGCACTTTCCACTTTCCAACCGGACGGATCCAATGGTTCCACCCTTGAAGAACTGCTGCTGCCTTTGGAGCGAACGGCTGCGTACTGCGGCATGCATTGGGGTGGAATCGTCGCTTCCCAATGGAACCCGGCGGCCACCGACGCAGAGGCATTGAACTCCAGTGCAGAACGCCACGCAGCCTTGCTGGTCGGACGCCTTAACGCACGAGGGTAATCGAGCCCGTCAAGTCCTCTTTGCCGGGAATGGTGAGAACGTAGTAGTATGTCCCTTCGGCAACGCCTTCGGTGTGTGAACAATTCCAGCATTTGGAAAGTTGCACAATCACAAGGTAAAGAATCATGCGCATCGACCTGCATTGGATATCCATCTCAGGCCTGCTAATTTTGCTGGCCACCGGCTTGAGTGCTTGGAAATTGTACAAAAGCTCAGCCACCTACGCACCTCAACCTGCAATGGAAAATTTTCATGATCTCAGCGCCACAACCATCGAAGGCGCGACCTACGACTTCGATCAACTGAAAGGCAAACGCGTGTTGATTGTCAATACGGCCTCTCGCTGCGGCTTTACCCCTCAGTATGCGGACTTGGAGAAGTTGCACAAGCAATTCGGCGATGACAGCTTCGTTGTCCTCGGTTTCCCCTGCAACCAATTCGGTTTCCAAGAGCCGGGTTCTGCGGGTGACATCTCTTCATTCTGCGAAGAGAATTACGGAGTGAGCTTTCAAATGATGGAAAAGGTTGACGTGAAGGGCAGAGATGCCCATCCCGTTTACCAATGGCTCTGTGACAAGGCTCGAAACGGGGTCGAAGACCACAAGGTCGCGTGGAACTTCCACAAATTTTTGGTCGA
>DJYV01000058.1:5239-12437 GCA_002448555.1 Flavobacteriales bacterium UBA6969 | reverse complement strand
CATCGTAGATTTCGCAAATCGATAAGAATCCGCCCTTGAGGAAGGGTTTTGGCGTACTTTAGGGGCATGCCAAGAACATCACTTATCCGCACTTTTCGCGCTTTTATCTTGACGTTTTTGCTGGCCGGGGTAGTGGGCACTTTTCACGCCCAAGAAGCGCTGCAAAACCCGAGTGAATTCCTCGGTTTCGACTTGGGCGACCGCTTCAGCCTGCACCATGAAGTCACCGACTTTTCAAAGCACGTGGGCGCGCAACCCGGAGCCTCGTACGTTGAGTACGGTTCAACGTATGAGCAGCGTCCCTTGCACGCAATTGTCTTCACGCATCCGGACAACCTCGACCGGCTGGAGGACATTCGGCTGCAGCACCTGGACCGCGTGAACGGCGGTACCGGAGAAGCAGAGTTTGATGAATTGGCGGTTGTGTGGATGAGTTACAACGTACACGGCAATGAAGCCGTGTGCACCGAGGCGGCGTTGGAAGTGATGCATGCACTGGCCGAAAAATGTGCTGCTGGAGATCCGATGATGAAGCGCTTGGTGGTGTTGGTGGATCCTTGCCTTAACCCAGATGGCCACGACCGGTTCGCTGTTTGGTTTAACCAGCATGCGAGTTTCCCTCCCAATGCCAATCCTAGCGGCATGGAGCACGATGAGCCCTGGCCCGGTGGACGTCCGAACCACTACCTGTTCGACTTGAACCGAGATTGGGCGTGGCAAAAACAGCAGGAAACGCAAACGCGATCGGCCTTGTACCACGAGTGGATGCCGCATGTGCATTGCGATTACCACGAGATGGGCTACAACTCGCCCTACTACTTCGCCCCGGCAGCAGAGCCCTACCATGAGGCCATCACCGATTGGCAGCGAGAATTCCAAGTGGAAATTGGCCAAGCAGCTGCGGCCAAATTTGATGCGCGAGGCGAACTGTACTACACCCGCGAGTCGTTTGATCTCCTGTACCCGAGCTATGGCGATACCTACCCCATGTACAACGGTGCCATTGGCATGACCTATGAACAGGGGGGCAGTGGACGTGCCGGGGTGTTGGTTGAACGCGCCGACGGCACGTTGTTGAGCTTGCGCGAACGCATTGACAACCACGTCGAATCGAGCCTCTCTGCCATCGAAACCAGTGCGCGACTCGCCGGTCGCCTCGTCGACGAGTTGGCGGCCTTTCACGAGACCAATCGCACGCAGCCTCAGGGGCGTTTTGGCGGGTACCACATCCCCGTTGACGCGGCGAATGCTTCGCGCGTGGACCGGGTGGTCGAATTCCTCGAGCGCCACGAAATTGAATGTGAGCGTGCAACGTCCACCTCGCGACCGGTGAGCGCTTGGGAGTACGGAGCCAACAGCAACCGAAACGTAGTGATAAAGCCAGGGGACCTGCTGATTTCGAGCTACCAGACCCACAGCCGGATCCTCGATGTGCTGTTTGATCCCGATCCAGCCTTGACGGATTCCTTGACGTACGACATCACCACCTGGAGCGTGCCCTATGCGTACGGACTGCAAACCTTTGGTCTATCCAAGCCCGTGCAAGGCGGTGACTGGTACCAAGCGCAGGCATTGCCCAACTGGGCTCCATCTTCCTACGGGTACGCCATTGCTCCTGATCAAGACGGCTATGCCCATGCCTTAGCCCAACTTCACCAAGCAGGCATCCGCGTCCGAACTTCTTCCAAGGCCATCGTGCACGCCAACGCTGCTTACGCCCGTGGTACGTTGTTCGTTTTGCACGGCGACCAATCCAATGAGTCCTGGGCCAACACCTTGCAATCCATCGGAACGCAATCCCACGTCGCCATTGTCCCCATGGAAGGCGGACAGGCCATTGAGGGGCCTGACATGGGTTCAGAATACGTCTGGTTGGTGGAGGCACCACGCGTGGCCTTGCTCACCGGTGACGAAACTTCAAGCTTGGGATCGGGTGAGGTGTGGTGGCACTTTGAGCGGGAACTCGAGTTCCCCATCACCCGATTGAATGCGGCGGCGTCTTCACCCTCGGAATGGAGCGATTTTGACGTAGTGGTCCTGCCCTCCGGCAGGTTCGGCTCCGCATCGGAATCGTGGATGGAGGAATTGAGCACCTGGGTGCGGGATGGCGGACGAGTCGTAGCCTTGTCGCGGGCCATCAACCTATTCACCGGAGAATCCGGATGGGGATTGGAGCGCTACAACGACAGCGCCTTGGAGCAAACCGTTCGGGCGCGCAGCAGCGAGGAGCGCATCACCAACCGCGAGAAGCCCTACGACGAGCGGGAACAGCATTATGCCATGCGCATCGGCGACGGCTCCATCTATGCTGTCGGACTGGATCGCAGCCACCCTTTGGCGTGGGGCTACCCCGACCGGCCCTACTACACCCTCCGCTCCTCCAGCAGCCGGTACGCCACATTGGAAAGCGGTTGGACCGTGGGGCGGTACGGCGGACACGTTAGTGGGTTTGTGGGCAGCCGCGCCAACCGTGAATTAGCAGGTAGTTTGGTTGTTGGCGCCCAATCTATTGGTCGTGGTCACGCAGTCTACTTCGCGGACAATCCGCTTTTCCGAGGCTTCTGGGAAAATGGGAAACGGCTGTTTGACAACGCGGTGTTCATGCCGTTTGACTGAAGATCAAGGGCCAAACATGGGCGCATACCGATCCGATGCCTCGCGGGTAGCTAGCCGCAATGCATGCCGTACATCGTCTGGTTCAAGCACCTGGAAATCGCTGCCCCATTGCAGCGCAAACCGCACGAACTGAGCGTCCGGCACCAGTGACAGGTTGAAAATGACCCCTTCCGCCGCAGATTCGATCCGCATGTCCTGTGAACCGTGCATAGGTTCCTTGAGAAAGCGCTGGGCCAAGCGGTCAGCGACCCAAACCCGTACGGGCACGACGGCTTCACTAGGCGAGACTACGCCGGGTGTCAGGGCCATGCGGTTCGCTGCATGCACATCCCAATTGCACGCTTCAGGTTCCGACGTCTCCGGCCATTCCACAGCCACAGCGTCCAAGGACGTAATCTCATTCAACTGGACGATGAGATGGAACAAAGACTGGGCCTCTGCATCCCATGCAGTGCCGAGGGCTACCACGCCGTCGGGTTCATGAACCAGTCGGTCCACCCGGTAGGCCACCCGTTCCAAGCGATCGCCCATACCGGGAGCAAATGCCATGTGGAGCGGCGTGCGCTCAAACGCGGCACGCACCATTGTTTCGTACCACCAGCGCTCGTCCTTGGACAGAGGCGATTCCACGACACGGGGTTGCCATTCTGCGTCGGGCAATCGGCTTCCGATCAGGCCCAATTGCCCCTGCAAGGCCAACCGTGAACGCAACCACCCGTCCCAAGCGGGTGCACCTTTGAACCGATCCATGGCTTGGATGAAACGGTGGGCCAAGGCCACTTCGTTCTCCGAGAAGTTTGCTCGATGCATGCCTTCGTAGCCCGCAGCGTATGCGAAATGAACTTTCCCGGCTGACCGGGCGCGTTCAATGCGAAGACCGTACAAGGTTTCCATGTCGACGATGTCCTTTTCCAAGGTGCGCATTGCAATGGGCTTGGTGGCCGGATTGTCTTCACGAAGTTGCCGGTTGACCTCCTGCAGCAGCGCCTCCTTGGTCCACACCACGGATGCATCGCGTGCAGCTTGCGCCATGCAAGCATCGAGGATGATGTAGCGAAGTTGGACGTTGCGTTCGGGTGATGCCATGCCTCGCAAATGTATTGCGAATCACTCCTCGCCCGGCAGGGCACACGGCTGAGCCTCAGGGGCATCATCATCCAGCTGGACATTGAATCCCAGTGATGGCGAGCGCGTGGAATTTTGGAAGGGCGCAAGCGGTTCCGCTTGAGGCGCTGGCTTAGGCTTGCGCCACTTCAATCGCCACACCACACCCACTTGTGCGGCTACGTAGGGTGCCTCCGTTGGCATACTCCATTCGTCATACTGCCCCTCGTGCTCCACTGAAAAATGAGACCAGTCGAGGGCTTGGTGCCCTTCTGCTGACGCAAACACCAAGAGCGGCCCCAACGGCATGGCCACACTCACCCCAGCCGTTGTTGCCAATCCAAAACGGTTGCCGTACGTCAAGGTGGATTGGAATCCGTTCCCGATGCGCCCATTGATGGCCACATTCCAACTCATTGGTCGTTCGCCGAGGCTTTCAACCATGCCGCCGAGGCTGACATGGCCGCCGTTGTCGCCACGCCAGATGCTGTACTCCGCTCCGGCCACAAAGCGATTGGGGAGCTTGGCCACGTATGCCGCATCCGATTCGGAAGCCGCGTGATGCGCTTCAATGGCGGACAGCTCTTGGTTCGCCCAACGTTCGACAGAATCTGCGAGGGCCGCTGATCCGTCGATCCAGCCGTCTCCTCCGTTGGTCGCATCAAACCCATCCAATTCCCATTCAAACGCCTCCACCTCGTAAGCAAGTACGTCGTTCGTCCACCGAATGCTCCCGCCGTGGTTGAATTGGATCCAAGTGGACAGGCGCGGGCTCCAATCCATTTCGATGCCAGCTTGGGCACCCCAGCCTGTATTGGCGGTTGACGTCAGTCGTTGTGGAAGGGTTTGTGCCAGGGAATCAAGCTGACCGGCAGCATGCGCTTGGTAAATGGCGTGCATGCCACTGCTCACGATGCGCCCACCGCCTTGCAAGGTCCACGACCAATCGGTGGCATCAGTGACGAGCCCCCACCGGTCTTCTTCAAAGGCCAAATGGTGAAACCCCTGCAAGCGCTCGATGCGCGTAGCCACGCTGAGACGCTCTCCCACTGTACGCTGCACTCCCGCACTGAAAGCACGGTAATGCAACAGGTGCATGTCAAGCGGGGACAGATCAATCGTGGTTGCGGATGCACCATCGAATGTCGCATTGCCTGTGAACGGCAACCGGAGCAAATCGCCGGGCAAACCAAAACGTGCCTGCACGTGTTCCGTTGCGGCAATGTCCACGAATGCCTTCCGTTTGTCGCCGAGGAAAAAGCCCGCGTTGAATATGGTCAACGAAGCATTGCCTCCCAGCGCACTCGATCCGGTGAAATTATCCAACACCGCATCCAAATCCACATTCGAAGAAGTTGAACCCGGTACAAGCCACGTCGCGGGGTGCGCGAGGGTGTTTGAGGCCATGGAACTCCCGTTGCTAAGGAACGAGAAGTAGCCGTGGTCGGGTTGACCCGTAATACGCCAATCCCGATGCTGCGGTGCCATGGCATTGAATGCCGCACTGGGCGTCCACTGCGCGTTTGATGCACTGGCAAACAGAAGGCATAAACCGATCAAGCGTGTGCGTTTGATGTTCATGGCGTCGGATCAATTTGGCATTCAACTTTGGCCGCGATGCGCATTGACATGGCATCTTGGTCATACACCTGCACGGATTGACCGGCCGCTGCATCGGTGGTCGCCAACGTCCACGCCACGGCCACGCCTGCACAATCCATTTCCATCAGTTCCAAGGCGAGCGCACGGTCCAACGTGTAATCCACCGTTGCCGTTGCAGGGACATCTGCCCCTCCCGGGATCGACATTCCTGGTCCGGCCAGCAACGAATCGCCCGCTGCATTGATGAAGTTGACCGATCCGTTCAATTCCAAAGGCCAACCGTTGTCAACGATAAAACGGAAGGTCAAGGAAACAACGTCCATCCAGTCGAGTGGAGGTGCCACGCCAGCCCGCAATTCCTCGGAAATGGGCGCCTCGAGGGTATCCCGCCACGTGACCCCTTGGGCCCATCCGGCGAGGGGTACTTCCAAGGCCCCGGTGCAACTCAGTACGTCTGTGGCCGTGGCGAACTGTCCACCCATTGCAGGTGGGAGTGCATCCACGGTGCCAATGAGCTGCAAACTGTCCGGGGCGGCATTCATCACATCCGACAAATCCGGATCCATACCGACGTTGTCCAAGACATGCACCGTCCATGCGGTGTCACCAACAGCCACAGCACCGGCCAAATCGGGGAAATTATCGATGGCTGGCCCCTGCATCGGCGTGGTGTTTTGGCCGTCCACCACCGCGAGTTCTGCAATGTTGAGCCCGAGGTCGATACCAAACGAATTTTTGACCTCAAAAACCAAACGGGGTGAACTGAGGAAAAACAGCGCCGGATCCCAACTGTTCAGCTCTGGCATGGCCATACGCGCTTCGATGGGATGCGACAACTCCGAAGAGAACTTGCCAAAGGCGCCCGTCACAGCCACCTCCTCGAATGTGGTCTGGATGGACAGTACTTCCCCCGGATCTACCGATTGACCCGTGGAGGCCAGAACGATACTCCACGCCCAGCCCAAGGTCAAGCCTTCTGCGCCCGTCCCCCTGAGGGTAGCGCCGATCATGGGGATGGATAGGTTCGATGCTGGCGAACCGCCAAGCAGCCCCAATTCAACGGTCAGCGGCTGACCTTCGATGATCAAATTTTCGCACACACCGACTACCGTGAGGTTGAGCGGCAACGCTGACTCCATGGATATGGTCAATGCCCCTCCCCCAAGCCAGACAGAATCGACTTCTGCCAATTCCGGCATGGGCACTTCTAAAGCATTGCTAAAGTCTACGTCGATTTCTTCACCGGCGGGCAAAAGCGACAAGGCCAACGCCTGTTCCTCGTTCAACACAAAATCCGCATCAACAGATTCCGAAAGCGGCACCAACGAGATGGGTGATGTCTGAAAAGCGTCAAACGGAAAAATGGCCGTGATCTCGCCTGAAACATCCGTCTCCAGCGTAGCTGGGATTTCAATCGCATCCAACACCTCCCCAAACGACCACGTCCCATGCACAAGCGGCACGGCAAAAGCTGGATCCAACGTTCCCGTCAACGTGGTGTCTTCGTTCAAGTTGAATTCGCGCTTGGTGCATCCTTCAAACACTTGAGATACGAGCAGCAGCGCCATAAGCGGCAGCAGCGCGCAATTCTTTTGATGTGTGTGACGCGTGAGCATAGTTTGTTTACGCAAACCATGCGCATTTTGTTACCGTTCGCTGGCTGTTTTTTCACCAGATTCCAAACGGCCCCACCCCCTGTTCGGAACAGGTGACCGGGATTTTCGTTAGGCGCGAAGATTTTGGACGACATTTACTGCATGACGCTACTGTGGAAAGTGACCTTCGTTGCACTCGGATTTTGGGGGATTGGGCAAGCGGCCGTGCGCGCGCAGGGTGAATGTTCCAGCATCACGTGGTCGGAGTTAAAAGGCGATGT
>DJYV01000058.1:0-4854 GCA_002448555.1 Flavobacteriales bacterium UBA6969 | reverse complement strand
ATCTACCTGCGCACCGAGGCATTGGAGGCGTTGGAGGCCATGGCCTCCGCCGCACGCGCGGAAGGCATCAACCTGCAGGTGGTATCCGCGATGCGGACCTGGTCGCACCAACGACGCATCTGGAACGGCAAGTGGAACAGCAAGCGCTTCATGGGGTTCACCGGTGCGGCACGCGCATCGGAAATCCTGCGCTACAGTTCAATGCCGGGATCGTCGCGCCACCACTGGGGCACCGATGTGGATTTGAATGCCTTGGAAAACGAACATTTCGAAAGCGGTTCCGGCGCAGCCGTGTACGCTTGGCTGCTCGACCACGCTTACGACTACGGATTTGTGCAGGTGTACGGGGACATGCGCAATGGGCGCACCGGGTACCAAGAAGAGAAATGGCATTGGTCCTATTGGCCACTGGCCGAGGGCTTCTTGCGCTGTTACCTCGACCTGTGCCCCGAAGAGGCATTTTCCGGCTTTGAAGGCGCTGCGTACAGCGACTCCTTGCGCATCATCGATCGCTACGTGCAGGGGGTCGATGGCCCTCAGTAGGGCGCTTGGAACGCACTTGATTTGCCTCGACCAACCACGTTGCCTCGGGACGAGCGATGAGTCGGGCGTTGTTGTAGGCCATCTCCATGGTCAGCAAAATGAGCCCCGCGTAACATCCCTGCGCTGCGTCCCATTCGACAGCTAGGGCCACGTTTGCATCACGCTGGCGTACGTGAAGCGGTAACGCCAACGCCACGCATTTGCCCTTGGCATGCCACGCGGGAACGGCGAGCTTGTAATCCATGTGAAGCCTGTCCAACGTGCGGTCCAACGCCGCCTCGAACCATTCCACCATGCGGCCCATGCCCTCGTCATCCGCGAGCCGACGTGCCGCTTCATCCAAGCAATCCATGTACGCCTCCTTCCCCACATCGCGCAGATCCGGCAACAGGATGCGGTCGTCCGTCGCGTCGTGGATCAACTGGCGTGGGATGCGGCTCACATTTTCGGCCAACAGGCGCGGCCAATCGCATTCGGGTACGCCGGATTGCGGGGCGTAGAACGCCTGCTCTGCGCGCGTGATGAAGCGCGGGCGTACCGGCAGCTCCTCGTACCCCTGCAAGATGTCACCGAGCCCTAAACCATCGCGGGTGCTGAATCCGCGAAAAAACCAATCCTGCGCGTCATCCCGCTCGTTCGGTACGAACACCGCATAAATATCCTGATCGCTTCGGGTCAGCAAGCCTGTATGAAACACCGCCGACTGGCCGTCCGGGTGAACGCTGAGCAAGCCATCCTCCATGACCTTGTCGAACATGTGGTTGAAATAGCTTTTGAGCATCCGCCCGCCTTTGCCCCAGTGTTCGTTGGCAGCCAAGGCTTTGAGTCGGTCGAGGGGTTCCGGGTAATTCGGAACAAAGGCAAAATCAAATAATCGCATACTGCTAATGATTCGGTCGGTGCTCCGGAATCAAAAAAGTTGAAACAAACCGACGTCAAACGTAAATCGTACGCAGCAAAGATACGCGCAAAGTTCAGGGACGTTCAGCGCAAAGATGCAGTGATCAATCCAATGGCGAGGGCGCCACGTGGACCCTGAGAATGCGCGTGGCTTCTTCGCGTACGGCCTGGCTGCGCTTGAACTGCCAAAGTTTTTCGCGGGCAGCGCGACCTGCGGCCTCCACCGAGACAATGGGATCTGGATAGGTAGATTCCACGCCGCTCCACAGGCGTTCCATGGGCGGTTGGGTCCACGGAGCGTGGAGGGATTCAATGGGCATATCGGCCAATTCTGGCACCCATTCTTTGATGAACAACCCATCCGGATCGCGCTCCAGTCCTTGCTTGACAGGGTTGTAAATGCGGATGGTATTGATACCCGTTACGCCGGCTTGCATTTGAAATTGACTGAAGTGAATACCCGGCTCAAAATCGAGAAAGCACCGCGCCAAATGCTCCACACCCGCTTGCCACGGGTGGTCAAGGTGGTGCGTCAAAAAACTTACCAGCATGGCGCGCATGCGAAAATTCAAATACCCCGTTTCTGTGACGCAACGCATGCACGCGTCAATGAGCGGGATGCCAGTCTGGCCTCGTTTCCAAGCTTCGAGTGATTCGGGGGTTCCGTTGTACGGGAAATCCGCATACCCGCGGTTCACACTTTCGAACTCGATTCTGCATTCAGACTCGAACTTCTGGATGAAGTGCCCCTGCCAACGCAATCGGCTGCCAAACGCCTTGAGGTCCATTTTGGCCCGAGGCACTTCTGCCTCCCGGTAAGCCTGGTACACCTGCCGCATGCTGAGACAGCCCCAAGCTAGGTAGGGCGACAAGCGGCTGCAGGATTTGCGGCTTTCGAGCGGCCGGCCGATTTGGCGCCGGTATCCTTTGACCCGGCCTTCAAAAAAGGTCTTCAGGTACCGGTGGGCCTCACGCTCTCCGCCGTTTTGGAAAGGTCCGTTGCCGCCGGGGTCCATACCATGGGTAACGCTTGGGGCGTCAGTGCAGCGCCATGCAAGCGGCCAATCCAGCACTTCGAATCGTTCCAATTCAGAACCCGGCGTCACCTGTGTGACCGGGCAGTGCATTGTCTTGTGCCAGTCGTTGGCCCATTGCGCGCGGTGCTTTAACCCCCGGTGCACGGCTTGCTGCCTGTGCTCATGCCAATGGACGCCATTGTCGCGGGTCCAGCAGGCAATCTCTTTGTCGCGACGGAACGTGTGGGCGAGGCCCGTCTCCTCGTAGCTGTACAAGGTGCTAATCCCTCCCGAATTGTGCAGGAGTTTGAGTACCTCCAACGCAGGTGCCATCAGAACTGCCGTTTCCACCGGCCAACCCAAGGCATTCACCTCGGCACACAAGCTGGTCCACGCCTGCCATCGAAATACCAGGTGGCGGTTGCTGGTTGTGGGGTGTGCGAGGTCCTCTGGCTCGAACGTGTACAGCAGAAGCACGCGCCTGCCGTCACGCAGTGCTTGGGCCAATGGGGCGTGGTCGCGGATGCGCAGGTCCCGTTTGAACCAAACGACGTCGATTTCCTGACAGCGGTGCTGCATGGTTGTGGAACAATGGAGAAATTTGGTTTGTTCAGCACGCATCAAGCGTGCATCAGCGTTCTACGCTCTCCATGACGAAGTGGCCCTTGTTGCCGATTTCATCGTAGAAATCCAGAATCCGATTGGAGTCGGAACGAGAAAACCCAAAAACAAAGAACCGCGCCGAGTTTGAATTTTACTTCTAACTGCGACGCGGTTCCTCCGCGGCTTCATCGCGAGCGATGCGGGGGGTTCGGCGAACCGAACGCTTCCCGTTAGGCACACGGTACGCTTGGCTTTGGCTCCTCAATTGCATTCTCAGCAACCCACCTGGGGCGGGACGCCTTGGGTTTGCACCCTCGGCCCATGATTCGCCGCTTTCAAGCGCTGGATCGGCGGTTGCCCGCTTCTCCTGAGTTGACGGCTCTGCTTCCTTCCGCTTTGCAGCGGCTCTCGGCTTCGCTTCGTTCACCAGCGTTTGCGCGTTGCACCGGTCTGCTGCCTGCTGGTCCTTCTCAGTTCCAGCGCGCTCCCCTGACCACGTGGGAGCTTTCTTTCGAAATCCGCGATGTCGCACAAGTGCTTCATCGTTTCATGAACGGGCACTGGTCTCACGCTTTCCAACTAAATCTGGTCCACGCCACCCTTGCGGGCGTTGCCACCATTCTCAGGCGACACAATCACAGCACCTCAACTCAACCTCAGCACCTTTGTGCCTTGGTGTCTCGAAGAACAGTCCGGTCCGAAGACCTTTCCTCCGCTTTTGTTTCCCTCCTCCATAGAGTCGTTCTACTTGGCGCTTCGTGGATGTTCCCATCCGTTGACATAGCCAAATCAACGGCAATAATGGACGCAATGCAATTTTTCCTGTGAGAAGGAATGCACACCGTGTTCACAGGCGTTTTCAACAATTGTGAATAACCAAAGACGCTTCGATTGGAGGGGGTCGAAAGGCCAATAACAAAATGGATACGTTGCCCACCTTTAGTTCGAGCTTGTCCTTGCTTCCTCAAGAAGTTTGAGAATTTGCTTTTGTACTTCTTGAACGTGAGCCATTTCTGCATGGGAGCCAGGTGTGAAACTCAACGCATTTGTTAGGCTAGCTCTCCCGTTCGCATTTTCCCTTATGAGCTCGGTAATTTTATCAGTTGTAAACGCGTTGATCGTAATTCTAGAATTAAATGCCTCCACGCTAGGCTGCACAGCCACGAGCGGATTAAACTCGTTAGCATAATACTGATTTGATAAAGACCTCACGTCTTCAACCGTAAGTAATCCATCAAGTACTTCAGAGGTGCTTTTGATGTAATTATCCATATACGTATCCCTCTGTTTTTTCGCCTCTTCCGCACGGTTCAAATCATCTCGTTGAGCGATGCTTTGCACCTGATGAAAGAGTGGGAGCTCATTTTCCGTTTGTGCTTTCTTGTTCTCGCTTTCAATAGAGTTAGGAGGAAAGACGTCCTTATTTAATTGACCTCCAAGTTTACGTTGATCTGATTTCTTCTGTTTCCAATCTTTAAAGGTTGAAACCTCCGCACGATTGTCTTTGAACTCTTCATTTTTGTGCTCATGGTTTTGCCTGTGAAGCAAAAAGTCTTTTATGTCTTGGATATCCATGGCCAAATCATCGATTTCATCTTCAATTTCGGTGACAAAGTGCGAAGACGCATTATTTGCCATGCCAACTGCCACATTTACAGTATTGAACCCGTCGTTCATACCGTTACTCCATGCTACGCCAACGATTTGCTTGATTTGCTCAGCACTGATTTCAGTGGGATCAACAGCGATACCAAATCCATCATTATCGCCAGAAGGAATGATGAAATCTCCA
>DJYV01000039.1 GCA_002448555.1 Flavobacteriales bacterium UBA6969 | reverse complement strand
GCTTTCTCAGCCGGTTCCTCCGCACGGCGCTCCCGCAAAAAATCGAGCAACGGGGTCGCTTTGTCGTTGGCAAGCAGTATGCCGAGCGCGTCGAAGCCAAGGGCCCACGGAACGGAACTGTTGGTGTTCGTGGCGATGAAGATTCCCAGCTTTTCTTCCGGTACCAGCATTTGCCGGGAAATCATCCCGTCGTAACCACCGGAGTGGCCAACGGTTTTGCGCCCATGAAGGGTCCCCAATTCCCAGCCGAGGCCGTAGCCGCGAAAATGCATCGTTGGCAGCCGTTCCGTATAAAACCGGGATACAGGGATGGGCGTGTGCATGGTCCACATCGCATGGGTTTGGGCATTGGACCAAAGCCGTTCATCCGCGACGCGGCCGCTGTCCATTTGAGCGATCATCCATTGCGCCATATCCGTGACACTGGTAATCAATGCACCGGCCGGCGCCATGTTGTCCCAATTGACCCAATCGATGGTCGTGAGGACGCCTTCTTCCAGTTCGTTGTGCGGGAGAGCGACGTTTTCAAGGCCGGTCAAGTCTGCGGTTGACAATACCGCACGTTCCATACCCAATGGGATAAGCAGGGAGTCGCGTACGGTTGTGGCCCACGGTTGCCCGGTGATACGCTCGACCACTTTGCCGGCGGCGATGTAGAGGATGTTTTGGTAACCGAATTGCGTGCGGAAGGGACTTGTGGGTTGGAGGTGACGGGCGCGTTCGAGCACTTCGTCGGCACTCAAGGTGGATCCGTACCACAGTAAGTCGCCCGAGAACGTTTCCAGACCGCTGCGGTGGCACAGCAAATCAGCGATGCGCAACTCTGAGGTGACGTACGGATCGTACAACTCAAAATCCGGCAGGTAGTCCTGCACGCGGTCGTTCCAATCCAATTTGCCGGCGTCCACCAATTGGGCCAGGGCGGCACTCGTAAAGGCCTTCGTGTTGGAGGCCACAGCGTAAAGGGATTCCGGGTTGGCAGCCTGAGTTCCATTGGCATCGAGCTTGCCGTGTGATTGCGACCATACCAACTCGCCATCGTGCACGACCGCGACGGACAGGGAAGGCAGGTTCAGGGTGCGTTGGGCCTCTAGCATGGCAGCGTCCAACCGGTTCCACTGGGATTTTGAAATCTTCAACTGGGCCGTGGCCGTCGCCGGGGCACAGGCCCATGCGAATAGAACGATTAGAAAAGCGCTCGTGCAGCGCGTGAGGTGTTTGGTTTTGTAGGAAATTTGGGCAATCATAACAGCTAATTTCGGGCAGATGGGCGCGAATGCATTCAAAATAGGCGACAAAGTGCGTTTCCTCAACGACGTAGGTGAAGGACGGGTCACGGCCGTGCAGCTGGATGGCCAAATCCTAGTCGAAGACGACAACGGCTTTGAATACGCCCATGCGCCAAACGATTTGATCCCTATGGAGTCGAGAGCGCAGATGGAACAGGCGTACGAGCGCGTCGTTCCGTCCGTCCTCGAAATCCTGCAGCAAGAAATGGATCCGGTGCGTCAGCGCAAGATGGAGCAGGATTTCAAATCGAAGTACAAGGAGGCGCAGGCCCGACCATCAGGCGGAGCGGTGGAGGAGGTCGATTTGCACTTGCACGCCATCGTCGACTCGCAAGCGGGCTTGAGTCCCGGCGTGATGCTCGAACTCCAGATCGCGCATTTTGAACGCATGCTTCAGATCGGCATTCGCCAACGCACGAAGAAAATGGTTTTCATACACGGCATTGGTCAAGGGGTGTTGCGCCACCAAATTTGGTCACGTGTGGAGCAGTATTATCCGGACTGTTCGTGCCGTTCAGCCGATCCGCGGCAGTACGGCAACGGCGCCACTGAAGTGTGGATTGGAGAGGCGGCGTTTCGGAATTGAGCCTGGTTTATTCTTTGTCCGAGTTGGCCTTCTTTTCTGCGGCCCATTCCTTCGCAATGGTGCGGAGGTCCCGTTCTGGATCTTTGATGGATAGCTCGCTGGCATCCACTTCTAACGGTTCTTCCAGCGCGGTCCAGTCCGTCACTTTGAAGGTGAGGGCGGTTCCCTTGTCATCGGTTCGTTCCAATGATTGGATGGGGAATTTCCGTGCCGCATGTGGCAGGTCGATGCGCTCGAGCGGTTGCAAGCGCATCCATTCGTATACGGCTTTCGCTTGGTCCGCGTCCTTTTTTGAGCGCAAGGTCAGTCGCATGCTCTCGCTGTCGATGGTTGCCGTATAAACTCTTGTGGAATCGGTGGTTTCACCCTGCGTCCAGACAGTGGATTTTTTGGAGAGGAACTGCGTCTGGTTTCCCGTGAAGCCGGCCTTCGCCGCAATGTTCGCCGGAATGAAATTCCCTTGCAATGTCTCGAGGTCAATGGTGGCGGCTCGACCTTCTTCCGGGTCGAGGTAAAATACAGCGTCAGAAGGTCCATTCACCACCTGCCAAATGTGCGGGGTAGCGCTTGCTTTGGGGTTATTCCAAAACACCTGCTTTTGCTGGCGGCCCGCGCGCTCAAGGAGAAACTGACCTACGTGGGTCCATGTGAATTGTCCGGAACCGAGGTTTGAATGCGACAAGGCGTCCACCTCCCGGGAGAGTTCAGCCTGAACAGCCAGCTGAGCGAGGCGTGCTGAATCGACTGCGGCCGTATCTGGTGCGACGTCCTGCCCGGCTGCTCCGGTTGAAAGGAGCCCCATGAATGTGCCTGCAATGAGTGGGGTTATTGCTGTGCGTTTCATCTACCGAATATACGGCGCACGCGGGATTCGTGCTACTAATTCCGGTACCGCCGACGCAGCCTTTTGGGGTTGTTCCACGGCGCCTGCAATTTCGGGTCACGAACGTCGATGTCCTCCTGCAACACCCAATGGTTTTTCTTCCAGACAAAACCATCATAAGACATGTCAGGTCCGTAGAACGAGGTTTGCCCCTCGAGTTCTGGGCTCGGAGGGCTGAGGTGATCCATCACGATCATACCGAGGTCCTCGCGCCATTGGAGGATGGCAGATACTTGGTCCGAATATTCGAGGATGTAGCGCTTGGTTGAGCTGCGGCCTGCTGAGATGATGGGCACGCCAAATTTTAGTTTGGATCCATTGATCGAGAGCGTTTCCACCACTTTTCGGGTTCGGATGTTGTCCGCACCGTCCCATCCAAGCAGGGTGTAAACAGGGCGGTTCCCTTGGTGTTGCAGGAGCACTTCGTAATACACAGCGCCCGGCCATTCCTTTGCCGTGTACCGGGACTTTACATCGAGCGTGGGCCGCAGGGTTGTCGCGCGCTTGAACCGCAGCGATTGCGCCACTTGTTCGCCTTTTTTACCGGAGAAGACGACGACTGCACCGTAGGCATGCGTTTGATTTTTCAATTCCACATTCCACGAAACGATGGTCAGCTGTTCCTTACCGCTGCCGGCAGAGGCACACCCCATCACGCCCCCCAGGGTCTCACGTGCCCCTTCTTCCATCGGATGGGTGCTCCAATGGGCAACCATAGCGTCCGAAAGTCGGTCACTCAATGCCAGCCGATTGGCATCGGTTGTGGCCTGTTGGATGTCCGCGTATCGTTCAACAAACGCCTCCAAGTCCGCCTGGGCAGCCGAAGCTGACACCCCACAGCAGAGCAGGACAACCCCCAGGCTCAGGTGAAGAGCCATGCAATTGAATCGCTTCGTTGAATGGGTTAACAGCATGGAATTGAAACGCGGGTGAGGCGCGTCGGATTGCCTTCAGAGGTGCATAAAGGCTTTCTTGGCCAGCAGCAATTCCTCCGATTCCTCGTGATCGGGGTCATCCACGCAGCAATCGACCGGGCAGACAGCCGCGCATTGGGGCTCGTCGTGAAACCCGACGCATTCAGTGCATTTCTCGTGCGCGATGTAGTAGACATCCATGTTGCGCGGGTCGTTTTCACGCTCGCCATTGACCATGCCCGCAGTGGGGTGTTCACCGTCGCCTTTGAAACCTGTTCCATCGGCAAACTGCCAGCCGGCTCCACCCTCATAGATGGCGTTGTTGGGACATTCAGGTTCACAGGCACCGCAGTTGATGCAATCGTCGGTAATCATAATGGCCATGCGCGTGTACGGTCTTGGGATGCAGCGTTAAATTTGGGGCGAAGATACGCACCACAATGACCAACACATTGCATTCCGGCCTTGTTCAATTGGGCGCATGGTTCCGCGGCGAAATCGAAAATGAAGGACCGGACAATGAAGCGCTGCTGCGCTCGGCTGAGGCGCAAAACCGGTGGTTCACGAATGCCTTTGTCCGAGATGCGATGAAGGCCAATGGCGAGATGCTGCGGGTGGAGGTGTTGGAAAAATGGCTGGGTGATTATCCTGAACTCCAGGGTCAGCGCGAACCCAAGCGGATTGGTTTGGTGCTCGCTGGAAACTTGCCCATGGTCGGGTGGCACGACGTTCTGTGTGTGCTGCTCACCGGCCACCATGCCATCGTGAAATGCAGCTCGGAAGACCAGGTGCTCATCCCGGCGGCAATTGCCGCGTTGGATTCATTCAGCGCTGAAGACGTCGCGTCGCGCGTGGAATTTGTGACGGGAACCCTCAATGATGCGGATGCCGTCATTGCCACGGGCAGTGCAAACACCAACCGGTACTTTGAATACTATTTCCGAAGCCTGCCAAAAGTGCTGCGGAGTCAACGGACGAGCGTCGCCGTCCTGAGCGGTTCGGAATCCCATGAGGAACTCCAGGCGTTGGGGGCAGATGTGTTTCAATATTTCGGCCTCGGTTGCCGAAGCGTCACCAAGTTGATGCTGCCAAGGGGCTTCGATTTGGACCGTTTGTTCGCCGCTTGGGTGGAGTGGGGGTACGTCGCCCAAAACAACAAATACGCCAATAACTACGATTACCACAAAGCAGTGTGGCTGCTGAACCAAGAAGATCTGATTGAAAATGGATTCCTGCTTGTCAAGGAAGACACCGGGTGGGTGAGCCCGGTCGGAACCCTTTATTACGCCTGGTACGACGCATTGGACGATGTTCGAGAGGAATTGAATGCCGCTGCGGACAATCTGCAGTGCATTGCGACGGAGATTCCCGAGTCATTGAAGGTCACCTCGGTGCCAACCGTACCGCTCGGGCAATCCCAAAAACCCAACCCTTGGGATTACGCGGATGGAGTGGATACGCTGAACTTTTTATTGGCCTTATCTTCGTGACCAACCGCGAGAAATTCCGAATGAACCGAGTAAAACGTTGGGCGTTGGCCGCCGCTGGATGCACCACCTTGTTGTGGGCGTGTTCCACAGACATTGAACTGAACGCACCCTATGACCGCACACCGGTGGTGTTCAGCCTGTTGGATGCTGCCCAAGACACACAATGGGTGCGCATCAACCGCACGTGGTTGGGCGATGGCAACCAATTCGATGCCGCTTTAATCGCCGACAGCAGTGAATACCCAGCGGAGGCATTGACCGTTCAAATTCAAGAGCGCTTGGGCGGCGCGGTAACATCCGAGTGGGCGTTAGTCGACACCGTCATCGAGAACAAATCCGATGATGGCATTTTCTATGCGCCGGAACACCAGATGTGGTATTTCGTTCCGGAAGGAGGACTTGATACCGATGCCGAATACGATTTGTCGATTGCCATCGATGAGGAACCGGAAGAAGTGAGTTCGACGACCAACATGATCGCGGAGCAGATAGGAAACATCACCCAACCCCCGCCTGGCGTCAACAACTTTAAACTCGGATTTGCGAGCCCCGGTTTCACGACAACGTACCCGGACATCACATTCAAATGGTCATCGACTGCAGGAGCCAGTCGGTACGATGTCACGGTATTCATTCATGTGATGGAGCGCATTTGGAGCGACTTGGACCACACCGATCTCATCGAAGAGCGCGAACGCATTGTGGAATGGAACGTTGGTACCATTAACACCAACGACGATGAAGGCGGGGAGGTACTGCAAAAGGAAGTGAGCGGTTCGCGCTTCTATTCGACCCTAGCTACGCAACTCGAAGTCGATCCGTACATCACACGGGTGCTCGGCACGTGGGACGAGGAGGTTCAAATCGCCCGTGCCGTGGATTTTGTATTGACTGTGGCCAACGAAGAATTGTCGACGTACTTGGAAGTCAATGCTCCGGTCACCGGCGTCATTCAAGAACGCCCAGAATACACCAACATCAATGGAGGGCTCGGGTTGTTCGCTGCGCGTGCAACCCAAGGCGTCTATGGTGTGGGATACACAACCGCGTCGGTCCAACACCTCATCGAGGGCGATGAGACTGCCGCCTTGAATTTCTGCACACCCAATCCTTTCTCTGATTTCTATTGCGATTGATGGAACACACGCTCTCCACCCAAGTCCACGACGCCCGCATCGAATTGTCCATGGGGCTCTACACCATTCGATTCGCCGATGAGGCGGTACTCGATTTGAACCAGATGAAGCGGGTGGAAGCCGCTCGTCGGCAATTGGTAGAAGGGGGTGTCGGTCCCGTGTTGGTCCTTATCCCCCGCAATGCAGCGCTTGTGGAGCAGGAGGCCTTGGCTTGGTTGGGTTCAGAAGAAGCGATGCTGGATGTTCCGGCGCGCGCAGTTGTGGTGCCTTCGTCCATTCAGGTTTTGCGCGATCGCATTCGGTGGGCGTTGTTCAGGCCAGCGATTCCGTTCCGGGTTTTTCGGAATCCCCAGGTGGCGAAAGGCTGGGTGCTCGATCAGTGGTACGATTCCCAGATCGGCAAAGAAATCGATGCCTTCGAATCCGAAGGGCTTATCTAATCATCGTACGACGATCCGGGCGGTCATCCCGTCCGCAGCGCGCAACGTGTATACCCCTGCAGGGACATCGTTCGGTACCGTGAAGGCATTGGACTGACCGCTTTCCAAAACTCGCCCGGCTCCATCAATAAATGTCCACACGGCTGGCGTTTCCCACTGCAGTTGCTGTCCGTGTTGAACGGGGTTGGGAAACGGCGTGAAGCAATTGGCTGCAGGTGCGTTGACTACATCGCTCGACTCGCCCAAATCTTGGAATGTAGCAGTCAGGGGCAACCCAAAAATTTCGGTGATTTCGAGCAATGGGAATCCCATTCCGGTACCCCACCATTGGTAGGTGACCTGTTCGCGGTCGATGGAAAAGGGCTCACCGAGTTGCTCAATGAAGATGTCATTTGTGGCAGTTAATTCTGTACGTGTTCGCAACACTTCATACGAACCGCTGGGCAGAACGAGTGTGCCCCATCCATCCACCTCAACCTCACGTGATTGGGACAGTCCATACGTAAAGATGCCGGTCAAGTCCAACTGGAAAGCGGCAGTGCTGCTCAGGGTTTCACCGTATTCAAGGGGTAGGGGAAGAATTTCATCGATGTCATCGTAGGTGACAGGCAAATCAAACCCCATGGCACTCAGCCCAACGCCCGCAATGGCATAGGCATCACCGCCGGTTTGGTAGAAATTGTTGAACCCTTCAAGCGGGATGCCCAAGTCCACTCCGAAGTCGGGCAATTCAGTGGGCAGGTAGAAATCGCACTGGTACGTGGAATTAAACGGGCTGTTGAACACCAAAGCCGCACTGATGCTCGCATCGTTGATGTCGACCGGGGTCAACGGTGCATCCATCAATGCCGTCAAATCGTTCGCATCCCATGTTGCATTTGCTCCGCTGATTTCGCCGAGGCTGAGGTCCAAAATGGCCGCGTTGACCAGTGGGTAGGTGACATCTGGTTGGGGCATGTCGTCGCCCGTGATGGTGATCTGGCTGGCTGCTGCCTCTACGAAGAGCATAGCGGGAATGAGAAGGATAACGTTTCGCATGACGATTGTTTGCCTCGAAAATACGGTTGATTTTTTCTTACCGATTCTTCCAAGCTCCCCATTCATCAAATGCCCACTTGAATCGAATGCCCACACCCTGAACGGCTTCGCCTTCAATGGCGTTGGTCAAGGAAGCGTTTTGGCGGGAGTGGCCGGTGAGTTGTATGCCACCGTCTTCCGTCAAATCAAAGCTCACTGTGAGGTCTTGAATTTGGAAATCTTCAGCGTTTACAGTGCCCGTAGTCTGAGCGCCTACTTCGCCCTCGATGTGCAATCGGTCGTTGAGCAGCTGGGTGCTCAGTGCCAGTCCTACTGCTTGCTCCCCACTCAAGGCGTCTTGTGCGTAGTCCAACCCAACGTCCATTGCGGGGGCGATTTGTGAAATCCAATGGCCCAATTGGTTGGCGAGAAATTGGGTGCTTTGTGCAGGTTGGATGAATCCACCGATCGCAGCTTCGGTGGGGTCGGAAGGGATGAATTGGTTGAGCGTGAGGAGACCAAGTGCTTGCCTCTGCACTTCTTCTTCAGAGACCAGGGCCCCTTCCACCAGGGCTTGAATCCGAGAGTCGGCCGTGGGAACGGCCACATTGAAGTCCAGACCGGGCCGGAGCAGCGATCCGTTCAGTGTCAATTGCAAGTCCACCGGGATACGGCCGGGGAGGTCATCTGTTTCCGGAAGCAAGGGGTCAAGCGCTGCGCGCGTTGTGTACGTTGTGGCGACATTCAGTTGGGCATCGTACGGATCGCCTTCCCACGAAATCGTGCTTCCGGGCTGGATGTCAAACCGCTTATTAAACCAATTTTGCAGTGTGAAGTGGTATGCACCCTCGGTGATTTCGAGGTTGCCGGTCATGTCGAGTTGCTCAAAATCATTGACCTCCAAATCGAGGTGGCCGGTGGCGTTGCCGACGATTTCATCGCCGACTTTTCGGTTGAACACAATCCGTGCTTGAGCTCCGTTCTCGACGTCAATGCCGAGGTTGATTCGGGTGTTCGAAAACGTTCCGCGCGGGATAGCAGGGGTTTCGGTCTCGGTGCTGGATTTTTTGAACCGCACAAAATCCACGTAATCCACATCGGATTGGCTATCCATGGGCAGGGCGAAGTCAGTTCCTTCCTCCGTAGTGAGGGAAGCGTGAATTTCTAGCATGGGCCCGAATCCGGAGACGTTGATGTCGCCTGTTCCGCTGGCGGTCCCGTAAAACAGAGCGTCATCGGTGATGGGAATGTTCATGAGGGTGATGGCTCGGTCGCTGATTTCAACGCCAAAATCCAAATTCCAATCCTTGAAATTTCGGTGCAACACCGTCCCATTGAACCGGGCTTCAGCGCCGGACGCATCGAATAAGGTCCATTGGTCCATCAAAAACCCGTCGGGTCGAACTTCGACTTTTCCGTCTACCTCGTAGTGGGTCCCGAGGTACGGAACTGTGAGGGTGACGCCATTGGGAATCACCTCTCCCTCGATGCGGGGGAAGGATTCAAACCCGTTGGCGCTCAAATTTCCCGATGCTGTGCCGATCAGTCCAATGCTCGAAGGGGGCAGCAGCCCGTTGACTGGTATCAGGTCGAGGTCAGTGAACGCAACCGTCGCCCACGCCGCGCCAAGGTCATCCAGCGGGATATCAAGCACCGCGTTGACGTTGCCTGACGGGAGTGTAGCTGCCTGAAGTTCCACATGGGGAGCATTGATGGTTCCCGAGGCTGATCCCCGGGCATCCACTGCAATGAAATCGTTCCAGCGGGCTTCATCGCAATCAATCGCACCTTCCAATAGTGGGGCTTCGGGTCCGGAAGTGAGGGAGAGGATGCCGGAGATGCCGCTCAAGCGACGCTTTTCGCTCCCCCACTGAAGGCCATCGTGGACAACGTGGGCCTGCAGGTTCCAATCGTTCGCATCTTGAAATGCACCAGAGAAATCGATCGTTCCCCCTGCTGAACGCAAGGGCATGTTGGCCAGGGTTAATTCCGCCGACCCAGCATCGACGGACACCCGTGCAGGTTCTTCAAGCGCGAAGGCCTCGTCCCCAACTTGCCCTGTGAAGGTGTGAATCGCCAAGGCCAAGCCAGCGGTGTCGCCAATCAATTGGCCCGACGTTTCTTCAATGATTGGTGTGTTAGTGAACGTTAGACCACCCACCTCCCAATTCAATCGAGAGGAATGCTGCGCATGCAGGGTGCCGTTGACCGCAAGGTGTTCTGCGTGAACGTTGCCGATGGAGGCGGATGTGACATGCGTCTGCACCATTCCACTTTGTCCATTCCAGCGTGCTTGTACGGTAAACGGTTCTCGGGTGGTCAACGGCAGGTCGGCAAGTACAGCGATGGGGTGAAGATTGACCACGTTTGCTTGGATGTCCAATTGCGGAACGACGGAGGGACCTTCGGAACGTGGTTCAAATGCCAATCGGGTTGGGTTGAATGAACATTCGGTCAAGAGGGCCGTGTTGCATCGAGCTCTGCCGGAAACAAACGCCGACGCCCATTCTATGGACCAAGCTTCACCGGTTCTTGATTGGACAGCATCGAACCGATCAAAGGTGCGGGGCACGCGGTTTTGCAGCAAAACGATGTCTCGAATTTCGAGGACTTGTGTCCAGTTTTCTGCATCGGATCCGGACGCACGCCATCCAACATGTGCGAACAGTTCCCACGGGTATGTAGACTGGGCGCTTGGGGTCAGCTGTTCAATGCGTGACTCCGTGGAAATGGACCAAGCAGGTGCATCCCAAGTGGCATTCCACTCCGTATTGATGCCGTCGCCGGCGGGGTGCGAAGCGGTCATACGCCCTTCCCAGCCGGTCGCTGTGGCATGGCCATGTCCGATCAGGTCCCAATTACCCTGGCAAAGGTCTTGGTTCCTCGCATTCAACGCGAATCCCGTCAAGGCAACCGAAACTTCATCCCGCTCTCCTCGGTTGTCCCAAGTCAATTCGATGCGTTGGTCGGATGCTGCTTTCGGTGTCAACCGCGCTCTTGTTGTTGTCCCGTCGTGCTCTCCTTGGATTTGCCAATTGGAGTGTGCGTTGAAGTACTTGGGTAGCGGGAGGCTGGCGAGTCGGGAAAGCGCTTTCATCTGCGTGCGGCTGAGATCAATGGGGCCGATGTTCCAATTTGAAGTTCGATAAGCCAGCGGCACCTCCACATTCAAATGCGAAAGGACGCCAGTGCCGCCGGACTCCGCGTGCCACGTGAATTGTCCGAAAATGACTGAGTCGGTGGTAATTCGGGACCATTGCCTCAGCCAGTGATCGCTGCGCACGGGCCACGCATGCACCTGTGGCAACGCTTCGAAGGCGACCGTTTGTTGCTCGCCGTCGGCCTGCCAGTCCACAGAAAGTTCTCCCCAATTGGAGGCGGTCTGAAGCGTGAATTGCTGAAGGGAGTCCACGGTTTGCAAGGTTGCGCTAAGCCCTTCGAAAGAAGCAGGGGCTTCCCAAGCGCCCGGCCAAAAACCATCGGATAGGGGAAGCGGAGTTACATCGGCTTGGGGCACATGCACCGCTCCGTTTAGGTGGGTGCCATCCCAATGGAGTTCCTCCAAGCTCAAGCGTTCCCACTCCACGGCAAGGGCAGCTTGATTTGAACGGATTTCGACGTCTACATTGCTCACGGCAGCTTCATGCAACAGCAAGGAGTTCGCCTCGTGTGCAGGGGTGGAGGGGGACGGAGTCGTGCGATCGGGCGCGATGAGAAGGCCCTCGAGTCCATCGACGATGATGCGATCGAAGTTCCAGCCAGAACGGCCGATTCCAGAGAGGCTGATGGCCACTCGATTTGAATGCAAATCGGTTCCTTCCGCATGCGCAACCGCCACTTCCTCCAATTCAACGGCAATCGGAAACAAACCAATGGAAGCTGCACCCACCGACCATGTCAACCCCTGCTTTGCGGTGGCTTGATTCAAGGCGAGACGGCACGCCCATGTCTGAAAGGCAGGCGTGAAGCCGACGGTTATTACCACGGCGAAGCACGCGACCAAAAAGTAGCGTATGCGGCGGGGTGGTTTTGTGGATGCGGACCTCATCTATTGCACGTGAAAGTATACTTTTACGGTCAGAAACCATGCCAACTCCTCCTGTTATCCTCGCCATTGAATCCTCCTGTGAT
>DJYV01000094.1 GCA_002448555.1 Flavobacteriales bacterium UBA6969 | reverse complement strand
TGTTCGACGCGGAAGATTTCATCGAACCCTTCGCGGTTGGAGCAGATGAAGCCGTGGGTCCCATCCGGTTCGATGGCGAACGCGTAGTCGTCGGCCAGGCTGTTGATGGGGAAAGCCATCCGAACGGGCGTTTTCCACGCGTCGCCGTCCCGCCAGTGGCGTGTCTCGGGCTTAACCGTGGGGTCAATCTCTGACCAAAAGATGTCCAGGCCGCCGAGGGTGGGGTGGCCATTGGAGGCAAAATACAGTCGGCCATTGCTGTCAAATGCAGGGAACACCTCGTCTCCAGCAGAGTTGACTTCAGGCCCGAGGTTCAGGGGTTCTTCCCAGAACGTTCCGTTGCGCTCGGATACCCAGATGTCCATGCCACCTTGGGCTTCGGGTGAGGGAAGGTCGGTGGCGAAATACAGGCGGTTGCCGTCTGGGGACCACGTGGGGTGCGCGAAGACGTAGCCCTTCTCAACGAATGGGAAGGGGCGTGCTTCGCTCCATTCGCCCGTCGCTGTGCGCGAGGCAATCAACAGCTGGTAGCCGCCGTCGATGGGGTCGCCAAACCATCCGATGCTGCTGTTCGTTTTCTTCGAAAAAGCGATGGAGCGTCCGTCGGGCGACAAACTGATGATGCCGTCGTGGTCCGGCAAGGCCATTGCTGTCACATCTTTGGCCCGCACGACCTGAGGACTGCCTTGTCCCAAGTCCATGAACCACGTCGCGTTGCGGTCGAGCCGTGTGGTTTCATCGGCTTGGCCCCACTGGTACGGTTCGCTACTGAAGTAGAGCTGATTGTCGCTGATGCGCGGGGCGGATGCCGTTTCGAGACCGGGGAAGCGCAGCGGGCTGATCTGCCAGCGCCGGTCATCCTCGTCCACGTGCAGCTGCGCCGTGCACCGGTCCCACACGCGCTGGACATACTCAGGGGTATTGTCCTCCACCATCAGCCATTCCAAAATATCCGCTGCATCGGCGTACTTGCCCTGTTGCATCATGCACTTGGCGTAGTTCAACTGGTCGTCTGTGGTCAACGCGGTGCGGTAACCCAATTCCTCATACGTTCGCTCGGCGGCGGCAAAATCCAGAAGGCGCATTTGGGTTTGCCCCAACAACCGATAGCTCATGGTGTCGTTGGGCCATTTGGCCAATGCGCGGTGCAAGTTGGCGGCGGCTTCTGTGTAACGCTCTTTTTCGGACATGCGGAGTCCTTTCCAAAAATGGCGGGCACCGCAGGAATTGAGCACCACCATTCCAGCTACCAGGACGGCGGTGATAGTCATTGAACGGGAAAACGGCGTTGGCGTCATGGTCGATTCATTGCGAAAGAGGGTGCCTCACAACAAGGAACCCACTTAACAATGATAACGGCCGTGACGGGGTGTTTTCAGCAGCCCGTTAGGCTTCTTTCCACAATGCAATATGAGATAATGCGATGCCCGCGGCGACGGAAACATTGAGGCTGCCGGTTTTGCCCGTCATCGGCAATCGTAGCTGGAGCGCGCATTTGCGGGCGACGCCGTCGGAGATTCCTGTGCCTTCATCGCCCATGACGAGGCAGACGGGGCCGTCCGTTTGGTGGGCGTGAATGGATTTCTCGGCTTTTTCATCAAGGGCTATGCAGGTCATGCCTTGGGCCTGAATGCCATCCAACGCGCGAGCCATATCGGGCACACGCGCGACGGGCAGCCGAAGCAGGGCACCGGAAGACGATTTGATGGCATCCTCCTGAATGGGGGCCACGCCAAACGACGGAACGACCAGCGCCGTAGTTCCAAAGCACTCAGCACTGCGGGCGATGGCTCCAATGTTGCGGACATCCGTCACACCGTCCAGGGCTACGAGCAGGGGTGTTTCACCGGCTTCATACGCCCGAGCGATCAATTCCTCTAACGGTTGGTAGCTGATGGGCGAGAGGAAAGCCACAATGCCTTGGTGGTTTTTGACGGTGATCCGGTTCAATTTCTCTTTGGGCACCCGCTGAACAGGGATGTTCAGCCCGCGCAATTGGGCGACCAAGGCAGTGGTGCGTTCGCCTTTTTCGTCCCGTTGGATCAAAACCTTTTGAAATTCCTTGCCGGCGTCCAGGGCCTCCATGACCGGGTGCCATCCCATGACGTAACTGCCTTTTGGCGGACGTTTTGGTCCGGTGTACGGTCCTTTCTTTCGGGAGGCGCCATGGCCCGTGGGTCCGGAAGGCGATGCGGGCCGGTTGGAACGGTTCGAAGACCGCTTGGGAGAGGGCAAGTCAAAAGGCATGTCCAAAGGTACCGGCAAATCAATCCGCTTTGATGCGACCGTTGCGCCAATTTGTGACCATGCGGTCCCACTGCGATCGAAATTGAATGCTGCGGCTCAGGACGTAAAACTCGCTGTCCCAGGGGTGTTTGACGTGTAGAAAGCGGAATACGAGGGCATTGGCCGAGCCTTCTTCCCCGTAAACCCACCATTCGCTGTCCGACCCTCGGCGTACTTTGTTGGGAACCCCAAACACGATGTGCACCATGCCTCGATCGGTACGCCAACCTGGATGCACCCCGGAGAAGTATCGGTTGGCTTCTTCTACGCGACCGTAATACGTCGCAATCAATGTGGCCGACGCTTCTTTTTCGTTTCCGCAGCTGAGCCAAAAGGCATCGAGGGCCGCCTTGGGATCCGAGGCGTTGACCATGCGTTCGTACTCTTTGCGGGACGTGATGTAGCGGCTGGATTGAATCATGAGCTGTAGGTCCCGAACCAACGGGTGGTCTTCCGTTGTGCCGACAATTCGGTGCGCCACGCGCAACGTGCCGCTCGAGGTGGGCTGGCCAACAACGTTGATTCCGGGCTGCACGATGTAACCGCTCCATCCGGTGTCGTCCGTATTCCAATCGGAACGGATGGCCGGTTGAAGGGTGTCGCTTTTGTCTTTGACTTGTGAAAACGGCGGAGCGGGCATAACCCCCGGCACTTCGATGCTAGCGTGTTGCCACCGGCTGCCCGGCGCACTCTCGAAGAATAGGGTGTCCCCAGCTACGGCAAATCCGTCGTGCACTGGCCATCCATCGCTGCGGAACGGCGTTCGGGGAATGCCCGGCTGCGGCAGCGGCACGCTCCAGGTGGCGGTGGCATTTCGGTGCAAATCATCCAACTGCATCGGAATGAGGTTGGTCGATTGGTCCCATTCCGAGGCAAATTCTGCGAGCGAGACGCGCCATTGTTTTCGGTCCCGCCGAGGGGCGAAATCCACGAGCGTGTCGCTCCACGTCACCTCAAACGTACCGGCTTTGAGTTGGAGATTGGCTGTAAATGGACTTTGCGGTGAATCCCGAAGGAACAAGGCCTCTTCCCGCGACCAATCGAGGTAGACGTCTACGCTGTCGATGCCCGCCGGCAGTACGGCGCACCGGGGATGAAGGATGTGGGCTTCAAAATCGTAGGGACGTTGGTTGGATTTCCCTAATGACATGCCCGACGCTCCGCAGCCGGAGAGCGATGCGATAATCAGGCCTGCGGCTCCCCAGATAATGGGCGTGCGCAGCTTCATCAGGTCCGTTCCGGTTCGGTGGGTTCCTCGGGAAGTTCAAGCGGTGCGGCGGAGAGATCTGCTGTGAATTCCTCCGGAATGCGCGCTTTGACGTTGACCCCCAATTCGCGCATTTGCTCCGCTTGGTACAGCGCACCTTGCCGCCCTTTCAGTTTCACGAGGGCGTCGTCGTAGGAAGACTGTGCTCGGGTGAGCTGGGTGCGGATTTTGGAGAACTCGTCAAGAAATGCATAAATCTGGTGGTAGAGTTTACTGCCGCGCTCGGCGATTTTCTGGATATTTGCCTTTTGCTCTTCCTGCTGCCAGACGTAGCTGATGGTGCGCAGGGTCGCGATCAAGGTGCTGGTTGAAACGAGCAGGACGTTTTGACCGAGCGCCTCTTCTTGCAGCCGCAGGAGGTGTTGGTCCAATGCCACCCACGATGCCTCCACTGGCATGAACATCAGGGTGTAGTCTGTGCTCTTGCCATAGAGTTCGGCGTAGTTTTTTTTGCCCAATCCTTTGATGTGTGCCGAAACACTCGCAGCGTGTGCCGTTCGTTCCTGTTCAATGACGGTAGGGTCGTCGGCCTGCGTCATGCGCTCGTACGCCGTTAAACTGACCTTGCTGTCGATGATGAGTACTTTGTCGTCGGGGAGGTAGATGAGGAAATCCGGTCGGTACAGTTTGCCCGCCTCATCCCGCTGTGACGATTGCTTCGAATAGTGAATGCCTTCTACAAGGCCCACCTGCTCGAGGATGCGCTCCAATTGGTATTCGCCCCAGTCGCCTTGCACCTTCGATTCGCCCTTCAAGGCGTTGGTGAGGTGCTTGGCCTCTGCCTGCAGGCTTTGGTTAAGGGAGAATAACTTCTCTAGTTCTTTGTCGAGTTGACCCAGCTGCTCGCGTTCGTCACCGTAGAACTTGTTCATTTGGTTTTGCAACTCGATGAATTTCTCCTTAATGGGCTTGACCACGGCGGACAACGTCTCTTTGCCGCCTTCACTGAGGTGCTTCTGGTGGCGTTCGGCGTTCTTTTCGATGATGTCGCGAGCCAACAGGTCGAACTCCCGCTTCAGTTCGGTTCTGCGGTTCTCGGCTTCCTGCGCGTGGTCTTCGTAGCGCTGCTCCGCCTTACTCCGGGCCTCGATGGCCGCTTGCAGTTCCTGGCGCGTTCCGGACAATTCTTCGCGGGTCCGTTCCAGCTCTGCCTGCAGTTGGTCGCGGTCAAATCGCACCCGTTCCGCTTCGGGATCGGCGGCAATTGAGTCACTTCCTCTTCGCGCCAATTGCCTCGCTAGCAAAAGGATTCCGGCGGTTAGCAGGGCGAGTATTAAGATAAGGATGGTGATAAGTTGCGACGACTCCATGAGCGGAATATACATCTAAACGCAACCTTCGTAAGCGTTGCCCCGTAGTGGATATTGAACTTTTAACAACCGAAAGATGAAACGGTTTTTTCAATGGACCATTGGCCTGGTGTTGGCCGCCTCGCTCTTCGCTTCTTGTGCGACGAGTTACTCCGCTTGTGCAGCCTATGCTGAAGTGGAGGTGTGCGAGTAATCACCGCCAATTGAAGACGACTTCCTTTTGCGTGTCCGGGTGTAAAGAGCGCGCCACAGGACACGCTTTCGTCGTACGCTCTAAAATGAGCTTTTGCTGATCTGTGACCTCTGGGATGTGCAGATCCAGCTCCACTTGAATTCGGGCAATTCGCCGCGGATTGGACGCCATGGTTTTCCAAACGCGTGCTTCCATCTCAATGGTTTCGTGGCCCATGTCTCCAGCTTTGATGGCCATGATGGTCATGACGCAACTCGCAAGCGCCGCGCTGACAAGGTCCGTCGGTGAGAAGGCTTCACCTTTCCCTCGGTTGTCAATCGGGGCGTCGGTGATGACTTGGCTGTTGGATTGCACATGCTGCATCGCCGTGCGCAATTGGCCTTGGTAGGCAAGCGTGTAGTGTGGGGTCGTACTCGTCATATTGAGGACTTTCTTAATGCTTGCAAAGGTGCAACGAAGTACCGCTTTCCGCGCTAAATTTGAACCATGCTCGTTTCGCGTTTCGGATTTTTGTTGGTCGCAGTTGCCCTCGCTTTGGGGTGCTTCGGACCGTTTGAGTGCGTCCGAGCGCAGAGCACGGGTACCCCGCTGACGGGCGATCAAGCTGTGTACCGCGATGGCAAGGTCAATGTTCCGTTGACGGATGAATACCAAGTAGGGGTGTTGTTTCACACCCAAGGCATCGGCGTCACGGCCCGCCGGGGCTTCTACAGCAATGCCTTTGCCGTGCGGAACATCGGGGTCGATTTGGCTTATTTTAAGCACCCGAAGGAAATCGAGACGAGCAACCCCATTTACGAAAACGGACGACCGTACGTCTACGGTAAACAGAACACGCTGCAGATCCTGCGGTTGTGGTACGGCAAGCAGAACCTTCGTTCCGAAAAACTGCGGCGCGACGCGGTTCGATTCAGCACGTTTTGGAAGGCGGGAGCGGCGTTGGCGGTGCTGAAACCGGTCTACTTGGAAATTGGCTATCCGGACATCCCCTACGATTACACCGCTACAGAACGGTATGACCCCGACGCGCATTTTTCGGACAACATTTACGGCCGGGCCGATTGGAGCAACGGGCTGGATGAGTTGACCGTGGTTCCCGGTTTGCACGCCACTTACGGGTTGGAATTTGAATACGGCGACGAACGGTTCATTCCCAAAGCCCTGACCACCGGGGTGTCGGTTGACGCCTTCCTTGTGGCACCTGAGGTCTTTGCTGCGAATTTTGAACAGAACAACCGCTTGTTTGTCACCTTATTTGCGACCTTTGAAATCGGAAGAAACTGGACCCGGTAAGCCATGACTACGCCATCGACGCCCACCCCTGAAAACGCCCCTCAACGCGTTCCCAAGCCCAAGTGGCTCCGGGTGAAGCTGCCTACGGGCCAAGCCTACAAAGAGGTGCGGGACATCGTATCGGAGCACAAGCTGCACACCATTTGCGAAAGTGGCCATTGTCCGAACATGGGGGAATGCTGGGGTGCGGGGACGGCGACGTTCATGATTCTCGGCAACATCTGCACGCGCTCGTGCGGTTTTTGCAACGTGGCGACCGGAAAGCCCCTCGAAGCCGATCCGTTTGAGCCGGGCCGCGTGGCGAATTCGGTCAAGCTGATGAACGTCAAGCACGCCGTCATTACCTCGGTGGACCGGGATGATTTGCCGGACGGCGGCAGTGAAATTTGGGCCCAGACGGTGCGTGCAATCCGCCACCAAAGCCCAGGCACTACGCTGGAAACCCTCATTCCTGATTTTGCAGGCAAATGGGAAAACCTCGCCCGCATCATCCAAGTTGCGCCGGAAATCGTTTCGCACAACCTTGAAACTGTGCGCCGGCTGACTAAGGAGGTTCGGATTCAGGCCAAATACGACCGTAGCCTCGAAGTGCTGCGCCGCCTGCGCCAAGCGGGCATTAAGACCAAGTCGGGTGTCATGCTCGGCCTGGGCGAATCGTTTGAAGAAGTCGTCGAAACAATGGACGATCTGCGCAGTGTGGATTGCCAAATCCTCACCCTGGGACAATACCTGCAGCCCACCCCGAAGCACCTTCCGGTGGTTGAGTTCATTCATCCTGATACGTTTGCCGAACTGAAGAAAATCGGCTTGGAAAAGGGCTTCCGCTATGTGGAAAGCGGCCCGTTGGTGCGCTCGAGCTACCACGCTGAAAAGCACTTGGTATAGCCCCTGAAGTGCGCTTGCGGTGCCACTGCGCATCGGTTTTAAGCCGCTTATTCCCCTCAGCCTGAATTTGGTGCGGAAGTCGTGAACAGAATGAGTTGACAGGCGCTTCGTTTGTTGTAACTTTCGAATTCTTGATTGACAAAACCCAGACCATGCAATTGAAATATGTATTCACTGCTTCTGCTGCTGCTGTCCTCGCTTTCGCAGGGTGGCAAGTGAGCAACTCCACTGACCCTGTTGCTGCTGTTTCGGATCAAGCGACCTACGCACCGCGTACCGCTGCTCAGCCTGCTCAATCGCCTGAAGGCGCTTGGGAAATCCAGAAATTGCTGCGTGGCGATATTGAGACCGGAGAGATGAACGAAGACGGTTTGCGCGAACTCCGCCACGAGGTGGAACGCTTCGCCGCCAACCAATCAAGCAACAACCGCGCGACGGATCACTACTGGAACGAGATGGGTCCCGATAACATCGGTGGCCGTGTTCGTGCCATTGCTGCCATCATCCCGGAAGACGGAAGCGAGGAGCAAGTGCTCTACGCAGGTTCTGTATCTGGTGGATTGTGGAAGAGTGACAACGGGGGCAATGACTGGAACCAAGTTTTCGGCATCGATCAGATGATGATCGGTTCCATTGGCATCACCAAGAACGGCCATGTTTATGTGGGTTCAGGTTCGTTGTTCGAAGGCGGATACGGTGAAGGCGGAAGCTCCTTCCGCGGCCGCGGCATCTACTGGTCTGCTGACGGCGAGAACTTCGAAATGGTCGAGGATACTGATCCCGGTGAATTCGGATCAGGTAACTTCGCTGCTGTGGACGCCATGGTGGCGGACCCCAATGACGAGGACCGCGTCTGGTTCGGTTGCAACGCTGGTTTCGGTTTCATCGAGAACGGCGTGATGACGATGAGCCCCAGCAACGACATCAACGGTGCTGTAGCGGACATCGCTGTTGCCCGCGACGGATCATACATGTTGATTGGTATGGGCAACTGCCGTGTGTTCCGCAGTGAGGGCAACGACTTTACGTCATTCAACAGTGTTTCAGGTTCGAACAATGATGACACGGTGCTGCCCCAGTCGGGTAACGGCCGCGTGCGAGTTGACATCAGCATTGATGATCCCAACCACGCATTTGCAGTCTTTGCTACAAGCGGAGGCTCATTCGGTGGTCTGTATCATTCAGACAACGCAGGTCAAGAAGAATCATGGTCGAACGTTTGGCCCAACGATATCCTCGAAGCCACGCCGCTTCCTCGTAACCAAGGCATCTATGATTTGGCATTGGGCATTGCACAAGGCCAGCCGGATTTGGCTTACGTCGGTGGTATCGAATTGTGGCGCTCGGGTCCCAACCAGCAAGCTGAGTTGGCGGCATATGCGTTCGACTTTGCTGGAACAGACATCGATGTCCACGCCGACGTGCACGAAGTGATGTTCGTCCCCTCAGGTAACATGTACGTTGCTACCGATGGTGGTATCTACAAGAGCACCAACGGAGGCGAAACCTACATCGACATCAACCGAGACCTCGCGGTCACGCAATTCTACGGCATGGATCACAGTGCACGTAGTGCGGCCATGGGTGGAACGCAGGACAACGGTTCCTTGTTCATCCCAGCGAGCGGTTACTTCTTGAGTGACCAGGAAGCGGTAGAAGTACAGGGCGGTGATGGTTTCGATTGTGCCATTTCGCAGGTTACCGATGCCGTAGGCTATGAGTATGCGTTCTACGCCACTTCGCAGAATGGCGGATTGTCGCGCGGAACGGTTGCACCAGGTGCTGTTGCCAACTACGGTGACTTCTGGGATGCCAACATCATTGATTTGGCCAACACCGAAGGTGAGATTGGTCAATTCTACTCGGTGGTTCGTTTGTACGAAAATACCGATGACCCCGACACGCAGCGCGAAATCATCTTGGTCAACCCATACGGAGAGACCGTGACAGACAGCACCTTCGCTTTGTCGACATCTAATCAAAATTTGGATTTCGAATACACACTGCCTGAGGGTGTTGAGCTTCCTTACTATGATCTTTTAGAGCGTCCAGAGCGTGTGTTGGATGCGCCTTTGACGGAAGACCCTGATTACTTCTGGTTGGATCCGCAGGAAGCTCAAGCACAATTGGAATGCTACGCGGACAGCACCTTGACAGGCACCGACCTGGTCATTACGGACATCACACCAATCGTTGACTCGGTCTACATTGAGGACTGGGACGAGTGGGTGTACAATACCGTTGGCTACGACACCATTTTCGCAGAAGTAGATGTGTATGACGTCATGGAAGTGTGTGACACCGTTTACTTCCACGCTGCGGATACGTTGTACGATGTAGCCGGTCGATTGAAGGTGCGCGATCCGTACACCACCATGACCATTGCTGGTTTCAACGGTGGCAATGGCATCTGGATGACACGCGACGGATTGAACTTCAACACGACTCCGAACTGGGTTCGCTTGGGCAACGCGCCTGCAGGCACGGGAACCAAGGCTGTCGAGTTCACGGTGAACGTTGAACCCGAAGCGGGTAACCACATGTTCGTAAGCGGTTGGGACGGTAAGTTGTACCGCTTCTCCGGCATGGAGGACATCTACACGCAAGACGATGTCCCGTCGAACATGGGCAAGCTAATCCAAACGGTGGGCGCAGCCATCACCGGCATCTCTGTCGATCCGAATAACCCGAACCACGTGGTCATCACGGTGGGCGGATACGGTAATGTCTCTTCAGGTAAGGTGCAAGAAACATTCAATGCCTTGGATGAGGACGTCAACTGGACGAACATCTGGAACGTGAGCGGATTGAGCAAATTGCCTTGCTACGATGTCATCATTGACGCGATGGACCCCTCCGGTGAGACCATCTTGATTGGAACAGAGTACGGCATCTTCGCCACGGACAACGGCGGCGACGATTGGGTCATGGCCAACCAGAACATGGCTTCGGCACCCGACCAAGCGACCGCTCCCGTCTTCGATTTGAAGCAGCAGTGGCGCGGTGCTGCACCTTGGGTTAATCCGTCAAATCAAGGCGCCATCTACGCAGCGACGCACGGACGTGGCATCTTCCGCTCCGACTTGTTCTTGGACGTTGAGGATGTCGATGAGGACGTAGCGGCGCAAGCACAGGGCTTGTTGGTGTACCCGAACCCGGTTCGCGACGCGAACTTTACGGTTCAGTCAAGCGCGATGAAAGGCGACTTCCAGTTGCAGGTGTTTGACCTGATGGGCCGCTTGGCGGCAGACCAGTCTGTGACTGGCTACGTCGGAGGTCCATTGGTTGTGGACGCTAGCATGCTGCCGAACGGCCAGTACATCGTGCGCTTGGTCAACGGCCAGTTCCAAGAGACTGCGAAGCTCTTGGTCCGCCACTAATTGAGCCAAAAACGAATTGAAGAATCCCTGGCCACAAGGCTGGGGATTTTTTTTGCGTTGGTGAGTCGAAGGGAATCAGAGGTGAAGCAGGGACGCGGTTCCGTCAACAATTTTCCCGCAGGTGAAATACTGGATCCAGTCGCCCAGGTTGATGTACCGCGCCGGGTCCGCTGAGGTAGCACTGGCGGGGCGCGGCACCTCGAGGTCCAATGGGAGGTGGCGGTGGCCAAAAATGAAGCAATCGATGTCTTGGGTATTCAGGACGTCTTTGCTGTACGACCAGAGCCATTCGTTTTCGGGTGCTTGGAACGTCGCGTCTTCTCTGCCGCCCTTGGCTCGGCTGTCCTTGGATAGGAAGTCCGCCAGCGGGATGCCGAGATCGGGATGCACCCAACGGAAAGCCCATTGCAAAAGGGGGGAAGTGAAGACTTTTTTGATGCGCTTGTAGCCGTAATCACCGGGCCCGAGTCCATCGCCGTGCCCAATCATGCATGCAAGGCCATCGAAATCGCGAACGATGGGGTCGCGGTGCAATTGCACGCCAAGTTCTTCTTCGAGGTATCCATAGGTCCAGAGGTCGTGGTTGCCGGTGTGGTAATGCACGGGAATTCCGCTATCTGCCACGCGGGCGATGGCGCCGAGCAGGCGTGTGCCGCCTTTGGGAACGGCGTGCTTGTACTCGTGCCAAAAGTCGAAGATGTCTCCGACCAAATGGATTTCTGTGGCGGACCCTTCATGCGCGTGGTTACGGCCTGCCGCGGAGTCTTCGAGCCAGCCGATGAAACGCAATTCGCGCTCGCGGCTGCGGGCCGCATCGGGGGCACCGAGGTGCAAGTCAGAGGCGAGGTGAACGCGGTGCAAGGGGGTGGGTTAGCGAAGCAGTTCGTTCAATTTCGCCGCCAATTCTCGACCGCGGAGGTGGGTGGCGGCGATCGTGCCGTTTTGGTCCACCAACAAGGCATGGGGAATGCTGCTCACGCCGTAGGCCCGAGCGGCCTCGTTTTGCCATCCTTTCAAATCGCACACATGATTAGGCCAATTCAACCCATCCATGGCGATAGCGGCCTTCCAGCGGTCGGCATTTTGATCTAATGAGACCGAGAACACCTCAAAACCCTCGGCATTGAACTGCTCGTATGCACGGACTACGTTCGGATTTTCCCGGCGGCACGGTCCACACCACGACGCCCAGAAATCGACCAACACCACCTTGCCGCGCAAGTCGCTGAGCCGGCGGATGTTGCCGTCTGGATCGCGCATAGCGATGTCCGGCGCCTCATCTCCGACGCCGTAGCGAGCGTTTTTGGCGGGGCGGGGCGGGTTCGCTCCGTTGCCTTTTTTGACCACGCGTTCGCGGGCGTTCTTACGCGTCACTTGCGCGCCTCGAGTGGCAGAGGTGATTGCCTGGTGGAATGCTCCATCCCGCAGTTGCTCTTCAGTCGCTTTCAAGACCTCGTCGAACAATGCAGCGTTGGAACGGGGATCGAGGTGTTCCAGTGGGCCCAGGAGGGCGGGTGAGCCGGGATGGTCTTGGATGAATTGCTTCGCCCAGTTGTCCGCCTCGAGCTTCTTTTGTGCGGCTCGGTCGGAGAGTTCTTGCATCTTGCCCCGATCCTTCGTGCGCTGCATGCTCCCCCGTAACATGCTCAGTGAGGTTTGCATGGGCATCGCTTTTGCATAGTATTCGTGCACTTCGGCTGCGGCTTTGGAGCCGGTTATGATCGCATCTGCAATGAAGCCTCCGTCCGGAATTTCGGCCTTGATGTGCACGTGCATGGTGCTGTCCATGATGACGACCATCGGGGTCATACCGCTGACCATGAGCTGGTAGTAATCGAGGACCAAGGCCCGGTCAGGGATGAGCTGAAAATGGCCTTGCATGTCACTGGTTGCACTGCCAATGGATTCGAACTTGCCCATCCGCCCATTCGTGCCGGCAACCCAGCGGCGTAGGTCCATCTCTACCCCAAGCCCGTTTTCACCACGGAAAACGCCTGAAATGGCATTTTTGGGGCCATTTGTTGCTTCTCCACATCCCGCCAATAGTCCTGCGCTCATAGCAACTATGGCCAACCACGTCATCCGGGTCCCCTGCGGAAATCGAGGGGTAATCTGCTCAAATACCTTCATGATTCAAATATCTTGAATTTTCAGCTTGTTCCGGCGGAATCGGTGGAGCCTCCTTCAATTTGTGCTCGAAGCCATGGCTGTAACTCATGTGGTTCTTGCCATTCAGCGTGCATGGGTTCGTACCGAATCGACACGCCCTCAATGCCGTCCAAGGGCATGCGTACCACGTCTTTTTCCGTGGTGACCAAGGCATGGAGCCGGTCCGAATCCACGATGCGCTTCCATCGCTTGAAGTCGTTGGCGGTGAATGCTTGGTGGTCCGAAAAGGCTTCGCGGCGCACCACCTGGAAACGCACGGCCAACCGATCCATAAACCGCTCGGGTCGAGAAATGCCCGCCACAGCTAAGATGCGTTCACGGCGATCGGGCGAGGCGTTTTCGTCTCCATTGGCACAAGGCACATCGCCGGGCCAAGCGAGGAGTGGATCGGTTTCCATGTGGGTGCCAAAAATGGGCTTGTGTGCTGGGAAATCGGGGGCGTACGTTTCGCGCAAATCTCCGTGCACGTCGTCCAAACGCGTGACGACGATGGCGTCCGCGGCCATCGCCCTTTCGGGCACATCGCGGAGTCGGCCTGCGGGGAGCAGCCGATCAGAAGCGATGGGTTGGGTGCTGTCAATCAGAAGGATGCTGATGGTCGGCTTCAAGGCCCGGTGTTGGAAGGCATCGTCGCACACCACCCAACGCAATTCGGGGCGTTCGTCCCGCATTCGCTCCAAGCCGTGGAGTCGGTCTTCGCAAACGGCGACGGCTGCGTGAGGCAGTTTCCGCGCGAGCATTACCGGTTCGTCCCCCGCTTCGGCACTGGTGGACTGAGGTGTCACCCATTGAAACCCCGACGTGTCTCGGCCGTACCCGCGGCTGAGGATACCAACGGTGCCTTTGCCGAGGATGTTTTCGAGATCGAGCACCAGCCGTTCGGTGAGGGGTGTCTTGCCCGTCCCGCCTACGGTCAGGTTGCCTAGGACCAGCGTCGGCAGTGCTCCTTCCTGAGAGGGCAGGATTCCAGCGTCGTAAAGCCGGTGCCTGGCACGGACGACCAAGCCGTACAGCTGGGCAGGTAGCCACCCGAGCGTGCGCATTAAGACGTGTTGGATTCCACGGCGAAACATGCTTTAAAAGTACGCGTTGTTTTGGACCTCCCTTACATTTGAGTTATGCAAGCCAATCAACCCCTTCGAGTGCGCGATGTCATCGCGGAGTTGGAAGCGTGGGCACCGCCCGCGTTGCAGGAGTCTTATGACAATTCCGGACTGCTCGTCGGCGATCGCAATGCCGAGGTCACGGGTGTGTTGGTCTCGCTGGATTGTACGGAGGAAGTCGTCGCCGAGGCCGCAGCTTGTGG
>DJYV01000072.1:3524-10770 GCA_002448555.1 Flavobacteriales bacterium UBA6969 | reverse complement strand
GTCACCAAGAACTGCTTGGAGATCATCTTGTGATCGTGCGAGAAAACGTACTTCGAGATGAAGCTTTCTTCGTGATGATGTGCGTGTGCTCCCATGATTAAAGCGATGCAGTTACGTTAGTAGATTCTTCGGTGGTGACGGCTTGCTCCATTTCCGGTTCATCTGAACCTTCCTTGACCAAGAACTCATCTTGCTCAGCGAGCCAAGCCGCGTATTGCTCTTCGGTTTCGACGATGACCTTCATCTGCATATTGAAGTGGGCAGCTCCGCACACTTTGTTGCACAAAAGGACATAATCAAATTCCGGATCGTTTAACACCATTCGCATGGAATCGGTGGTAATGGTTGGCGTCATTTTGAAACGCGTCGGCACACCTGGTACCGTGTTCATCTGCGCTCTGAAGGCCGGCATGTACGCTGAATGAATGACGTCACGTGAACGGAATACAAACTCCACCTCTTGGCCTACTGGCAAGTGGAATTCTCCTTTCACGATGCGGTCGTCCATGCCCGCTTCCCATGCACTCAAATTGCCGTCGAAGTCGAATTCGCGAATCTCTTGGATGCGCTGGCGGTGACGCTGCAATCGGTACAGCTTGTCCTCTTTGGCTTCGTACGCCGCGTCTGTGAGGATGGTCAACTTGTCAGAAGCCAACATCTCATCGATTTCGTGGATGCGCGCCTCGAGGACTGCTTTCAATGCATCGTCGTCGTGACCGTGGTCGTCGTGGCCGTGGTCACCATGATCGTCGTGGCCGTGGTCACCATGATCGTCGTGGCCGTGGCCCCCGTGACCGTGGTCGTCTCCGGCAAGCTGCGCTACCAATGCTTCGCGCTCTGCGAGCAAGTGGCCCTTCTCGTAGAAGATTTCTCGTTCCACTTTCGCAATCTTGCCCTCAATCTCTTCCAGCGCCTCTGCGATGCCGTCGGCAGTCACAATACCCAAGGCATTCATGGGGGTAATCAGGTTGTAGTTGGCCAAGCCAAATTCACCATCGTTTCCGGGGTAACGAGCCGTCCAGTCAAATTGCTTTGAGTAGAGTTCAACGCGCAGTGCGTCGTCCGCTGCATCCCCGGTCATTTGGTTCCACGTGCGCAGGCCAAATGCGATGATCACCGCCAGAACAATCGAAGGAATGACCGTCCAAACCAATTCGAGGCGGTTGTCGTGTGCGAAGAAGCGCGCCTTGCGGTCAGCGCGGTAGTAGTACTTCGCTGCGAACCAGAACAGCAGGGTGTTGACGATGAAGAACACCGTGAAGATGATGGCCATGTTGAAGTTCATCAACTGGTCAACCGCCACACCGTGTTCTGTTGCCGGAGGCGTGCCATACGATCCGTAGTACACCAAGAGGTAAATGAACGACGCATAAAAGACCGCCATGAATGCCAAGAAGGCTCCGCCATTCAATCGGTTATCTGCTTCTGAAATGTCCTCTTCGCGCTTCCCTCGCAAGGAGATGGAGAGCTGATAGACTTTGGAAAGCTGCACTGCAGCCACCAAACCCAGGACAACAACAAGGAGAATGAGCAATTTCATTTCTTAGGAGATTCTTGTTATCAGTAGTGGAGGTCTTTTGATTCTTGCAACATTGGATGCCCTTTTGGAATCAACGGTGCTTTGCTCAGCGCATTCAATGTGCGGTTGAGGTAAAGACCCAGGAACCCTAAGAACAACGCAATTTCAAAAATACCGAATTCGTTGTGGTCAAACATTGTGCCGGGCACGACAAGCAGATAAACATCCGCGAAATGCCCGATAAAGATGAGCAAACCGACCGGGACAATGAACTTGGCATTGCGCTTGGTATCACGCGGCAACAGCGTGTAGAACGGCACCGCAAAGTTGATGAAGAACGTCAGCATGAACGGCACCTGGTAGTCGGTGAAGAAACGCTGCGTGTAGTACGTCACTTCTTCCGGAATGTTCGCGTACCAGATCAACAAGAACTGGCTTACCCAGAGGTAGCTCCACAACATGGAGATCGCGAACATCCACTTGGAGATGTCGTGTATGTGGCTGGACGTGACCTCTTGGTAATATCCCTTGCTGCGCAACCAGATCAAACCGAGGTTCAACATGATCATGAAACTGACCCACATGCCGGAGAAGAGGTACCAGCCAAAGAGCGTCGAGAACCAGTGCACATCAATCGACATGACCCAATCCCACGCCAACATTGAGCTAAACACTGCGAAGAACACCAAAAACATTGCGCTGCGGCGGAATTGCTTGAAGTGAAGGTCCAGGCTTGGCTGCTCGTCTTCCAGCAGTGACCACCGGCGGAACAAGCGCGCAAAAATCAAGAACGTCGCAACGTAACCGATGGTTCGCAACCAGAAGAACCAGGTCGCGAAGTAGGGCTGCTTGCCTGCGATGATGTGGTCGTAGTTCGGGTTGACGACTGCACCTTCCGTCATTTCATCCACGTATTGGGTGTGATCTCCGTCCACAATCATGTACTCGTGGTACAAGGTTGAATCCATCCAGTGGTACAGGTGATGGGCATGGAAAAACTGTCCGGCCGCCAACACGACCACAATCACTCCGGCACCGATGGGCAAGAAATGCCACATCGCCTCAAACGTGCGTTTGATGACGACCGACCACGATGCCTCCACCGCGTAGTTCAGCGCGTAGAAGAAGAGGGCCGCCAAGGAAATGGAGAACCAGAAAAATCCGTTGATGAGCAAGTTTGCCCACCAGCGTTGGTGGTGCGCTGAACCATCGGTCAAAAATCCACCGATGAGGGCCAGCAACCCAATGCCCATGAGCACTTGGGTGACCAGTTTGGTGCGTCCTTCGAATTTGAATTCCATGATCAGTTATTCATTGCCATGGCATCTCCTGCTTCAGCAGGCGCCGATTTCACCACATTGCCGTTTTCGTCAAATTCCGGCATTTCCCCTCCATTCTGGAGGACTTTGATGTACTCGATGACCAACCAGCGGTCCTTCTGGGACAGCTGTGACGCGTGGGAACCCATGAGGCCCTTACCATAGGTCAGTGTGTGGTACATTTTGCCTTCAGGCAGATCTTTCAGCTTGTCGCTGTAGCTCGGAATCCCTTGGATATGACCGTTGCGGCTCAGCGCACCGTTCCCTTTTCCTTCCTCACCGTGGCACTGGGTGCACATCTGCGTGTAGATCTGCTGTCCAGCTTCAATTTCAGCCTGACCGACGTGCGCCAACGGTGATGACAAGTTAGCTCCGGCGGCTTCGTACCCTTCTACGGTGTTCGGATACGCATACGGCATCGAGAATGCCATCGCGTCTGGGTTGAATGGAATCGTACCAGCGACTGGCTTGCGCGCAGACTGAACCTGGCGTTGCGCCGAAGCCACTTCCTCTCCCACTTGGTAGGGGTCTTGGCCGTAGTCGACGTACGCTTCTACTGCAGGCGAGCGGTACATGTCGGGCATGTATTCCAAGCCGGGGCTATCCGGGTCATTGACACAACCCGTGGTGGCTACAAGCGCGGCAGCCACTCCCGATAAAACAATGCTTCTTCGGATATTCATCACTTGTAGTCTTTGATGCTCAACTCAAAGAGCGGGGTTTCCTTGATGGCTGCCTCCATTTCGTCGGCAGACATGGCGTTCTGTTCGGTTGTGATCTCCATGATGAACTTGTCATCGGTCGAACGAGGGTCCGGGTTGGAGGCCGGCATGCCCGGCAGCGTTCCGTTGCGGAGCAAGTAGGTGATGGCCATCCCATGCGCACCGCACAATACCGAAAACTCAAACGTCACGGGAATGAACGCGGGCAAGTTCTCAATCAAGGAAAAGCTCGGCTTACCCCCGATGTTCATCGGCCAGTCGGAAATCATGAAGTACCACATTCCGAGCAGTGCCAAGGTCGTGCCCGTGGTGGCGAACATGAACGCCGCAATGCCCAAGCGGGTGCGCTTCACGCCGATGATAGGGTCGATGCCGTGGATCGGGAAGGGAGAAAAAACATCCTTCACCCGGATGCCTTTTGCGACCAACGCCGACGCCGCGTCTTTCAGCGTATCGTCGTCGTCATACATTACATGGAATACCTTATTCATGGCTGTAAGGGTCAGTGGTTAGCTTGCTGTTTCTTGTAGTTCTCACCGCTCGTCTTGAGGATGGTCTTCAACTCGTTCAAGGCCAACACCGGGAAGAACCGGGCAAAGGCGAGGAAGAGGGTGAAGAAAATGCCGAGGGTACCAATGAAGATGCCCACATCGACACTGGTCGGGTGGAATTCGCCCCAACTTGATGGATCGTAATCCCGGTGAATCGACGTAACAATGATCACGTAACGTTCGAACCACATACCGATGTTTACGACAATCGACAAGATGAAGGTCGCGATGAGGCTGCGTCGGATTTTCTTGAACCAGAACAGCTGGGGACTGATCACATTGCACGTCATCATGATCCAGTACGACCACGAGTACGGTCCACTAAAACGGTTGATGAAGGCGTAGCTTTCGTATTCTACGCCTGAGTACCACGAGATGAACAACTCCGTCAAGTACGCAACACCTACGATGGACCCCGTCACGATGATGACGATGTTCATGTACTCGACGTGCTTGACGTGGATGTAGTTCTCCAACTTCATGCCCTTGCGCATGATCAGGAGCAAGGTCTGCACCATCGCGAAGCCCGAGAAAACCGCACCCGATACGAAGTAGGGTGGGAAGATGGTCGTGTGCCAACCTGGAACCACCGATGTTGCAAAGTCCATCGATACAATCGAGTGAACGGAGAATACCAGCGGCGTGGCGATGCCTGCCAAGACCAGTGACACCTCTTCGAAACGGTTCCAGTGCTTGGCACGTCCGCTCCAACCGAAGCTCAATACCCCGTAAATTTTCTTGGCCAATGGCTTGGTCATGCGGTCCCGAATCGTGGCAAAGTCAGGAATCAGACCGATGTACCAGAACACCAACGAAACCGAGAAGTACGTCGAAATGGCGAATACGTCCCAGAGCAGCGGGCTGTTGAAGTTCACCCACAACGAACCAAACTGGTTGGGGAGGGGCAACACCCAGTAACTTACCCAGATGCGTCCCATGTGGATACCTGGGAAGATGGCCGCCATAATCACGGCGAAAATGGTCATCGCCTCTGCTGAGCGGTTGATGGCCATTCTCCACTTCTGACGGAAAAGGAGCAATACCGCTGAGATCAGCGTTCCCGCGTGACCGATGCCAACCCACCATACGAAGTTGGTGATGTCCCAAGCCCATCCAACGGTCTTGTTCAATCCCCAGACGCCGATGCCGGTTCCGAGCAGGTACAAAATGCTGCCCACACCGTAGATCGCGATGATCGTCGAGATGGTGATCATGATTTTCCATCCGATCGGCGCGGCGCCTTGGATGGGTCCGACCACATCGTCGGTGATGTCCTTGTAAGACTTTTCCCCCAGGATCAGGGGTTCCCGAATGGCTGCTTCTTTTTGCATCGTCTTATCAGGCTTGGTTAGGTTCTACGTTGCGCACCTTCGTCATATAGAAGATGTTCGGCTTGACGCCGATTTCTTCCAATGCGTGGTAGGCGCGGTTGGTTTCTGAAACTTGGCGAGCCGCCGACTTGGTGTCGTTCAAGTCGCCGAAGTTGATGGCGTGGGTTGGACAAGCCTCTGCGCAGGCCGTGGTGACAGAACCGTCGACCACCGGAGCGCCGGCCTTCTTGGCTTCTAGCTTGCCCGCTTGAATGCGCTGAACGCACATGCTGCACTTCTCCATGACCCCGCGGCTTCGAACCGTAACGTCGGGGTTGAGTACCATGCGCATCATGCTGTCCTGGGCTGGGTTGAAGTTGGCGAACTTCTTGTAACCCGGGTAATTGAACCAGTTGAATCGGCGCACCTTGTAAGGGCAGTTGTTCGCGCAGTAACGCGTGCCGATGCAACGGTTGTATGTCATTTGATTCAAGCCTTCATTTGAGTGCGTGGTCGCTGCAACTGGACAAACCGTTTCACACGGTGCGTGGTTGCAGTGCTGGCACATCATCGGCATGTGGACCGTTTGCGGGTTGGCCGATGGATCCTCCATTTTGCGGTAAGAGGAAATGACACCAACGCCCTCCTCTTCTCCGCGCTCCAAGCTGTAGTCAGAACTGAAAAAGCGGTCGATGCGCATCCAGTGCATGTCGCGGTGGCGGCGCACCTCGTCTTTACCCACGACGGGAACGTTGTTTTCAATGTGGCAAGCCGTGACACACGCGCTGCAACCGGTGCAGGTCGTGAGGTCGATGGTCATACCCCAGCGGTGTCCAACGTTCTCGACGGCGTGCTCGTGCCACAAATCGAAGGCCTCGGTAGGCTTTCCGTCTTGGGCATCGATGGTTCCGTCTTGGTTGACGTCTTCGTGAACCGCGAGCTTAATGAGCTTGTTCCACGACGCTTCGCCTTTCTCGGCGTTGCGCTCTGCGAAGAAGCTCGCCATGTCCGTTTCCTTCACGATGCTGTCACGGCCCATGAAGGTGTTTTGGATCTGCGTGCACGCAAGTGGGTAGGTCGCTCCCGTGGCTTCAACAGTCACGTCGAATTGGTGATATCCGTTGAAGTCGCCTGAGGTCGCCCAACCGAATACATTTTGTCCGACAGGCACCATACCTCCTTCGGCATTGGTCAAGAACGAGCCGTTTTCACCCGTCTGGAAGGCGGCCTTTCCAATGTTCTCTCCGTTCGCGCCGCGGCCGTAACCAAGGGCGATACCGATGGTGCCTGGGGTTTGACCTGGCATCGGGAAAACAGGGAGTTCAAGGGATTCACCGCCCACCGTTACGCGGACCACGCTGGCCGGCTTTTCTTGGCCGATGAACCCGTTCAAGCCCATCGCATCCACGTCGGAATGCGCCATGGTCACGTAGTTGTCCCACGTCACTTTGGTCATCGGATCCGGCGTTTCCTGCAGCATGGGATTCGCCGCATGCTGACCGGCTCCCATGGTGGTCTTCTCGTACAAGGCCAGCTCAAAGGTCCCGCCCTGCTGGGCATTCAATGCGGCAACGGCACTGGTCAATGTCCCCCCTGCGTAGGCAGGTGCGGGTTGCTCTCCGGCATCCAATCCGATGAACCCGTTGTGAACCGCTGTGTTCCAGTTCGAGTCGGTGTACATGGCATCGGCGGTGTAGCCTGCCTGGTGGGTCTGTCGCAAAAAGGTGTACCAGTCGGTCGCTTGACCGGACCAAGTAAGAACGCTCTCACCCCATCCGCGCGTACTGTGCAGCGGAGAAATGGTTGGTTGTACCAAATCGATGCG
>DJYV01000072.1:2344-3175 GCA_002448555.1 Flavobacteriales bacterium UBA6969 | reverse complement strand
AGGTCGCCCCACGACTCCAACCAGTGGTGTGTTGGTGCGATGACGCGGCACTGGGAAGCGGTTTCGTCCGCCACTGTCGCCGTGCTTACGGTCAAGTTGACTTTGCCTAAAGCCGCAGAGAAGGCTGCAGCATTGGCAGCATCGTATGCGGGGTTGCAATCGGCAACGATCAACGTATTGACACGACCTGCAGCCATGTCTTGTGTCAACTGTGCCAGTGCAGCGGAACTGCCTTGGAACAAATCGTTGCTTTCGAACTTAACGGTAGTGCCGGTAGCGCCCAACGCTTCGTTGATGGCATTCACCACACGTTGTACGTTCAGGTCGTTGGAGCCAGCCAGGACGAGCGCATTCTTGCCCGCTGACTTCAAATCCTTCGCCGCTGCGTTGACTGCTGCTTGGACGCCTTCAGAAAGAGCGCCGGCCGCACCGCGACCGCTTACAGCGTTCAACAGGGCCGTGGCCACCTTGCCCTGCTCCGACGGCTTGACCATGGAGCGGTAATCGGCGTTCGAGCCCGTCAAGCTCAAGTTGGTCTCGAATGCGTGCATGCGGGACATGCTGCCGCTTTCAGGATTGCGGGTCTTGGCCCAGTTTTCCTTGTACCATACCGCATCCCCAAACGTGCCCAAGAAATCCGCGCCAATCGTAACGATCGCTTGGGCCTCTTCAAACTTGTAGCTCGGGAAGGTGTTGATGCCGTAATCGAGTTCAGCGGCCTGTCGGAACGCACCGTAATCGATGGCGTCGTATTGAATGTGTTCCAACCCGGCAAGGCTCACAGCACGCTTGAGCGAGGGGCTCATCACGGTATTGGTCAAAATGACGTTG
>DJYV01000072.1:0-1931 GCA_002448555.1 Flavobacteriales bacterium UBA6969 | reverse complement strand
GGTCAAGCGAGCACTGTCATACAGGCTCATGACCGAAGCGATGACCCGCGTGTTGGGGGCAGCCACTCCAGTTTGATTGTTGGCCTTCACAAAAATCGGACGGCCCTCGCGGGTCTTCACCAAGACATTGACGAAGTTCTGTCCGTCGTAGTAGGTGCTTGCGTAGTGATTCGCTACGCCAGGGGTGACCTCCGATGGCTTGTTGGTGTAGGGGATGCTCTTGACCACAGGCGTTTCGCATGCCGCGAGGGTCGCTGCGGTCAAGCTGAAGCCCATGAACTTCAAGAAGTCACGACGCCCCGTGTGGGTAGACTCCAGTTGTTCATCGGACAAAAACTCATCCACCGATTGGGACTCAGGAAACTCTTGTGCCTGAATCGCTTTGAATGCTTCTGTTTCGTGAAGCTCGTCCAGTCCGGACCAATAACGCTTTGTGTTTGCCATGTCGCTGTTGCGATAAGGGGTTCGCGATTACTTACTTATCAATAGTGGCACTTGGCGCATTCCCATCCGCCGAGTTCCTTGACCGTGATTTTGTCATCCTCCATGTACTTGCGGAGCTCTTCGTTGCCGCGAAGGTGATCCTTCAAGCGGGCGTGAATGTCCTCGTAGTACCCGCTGCTCGCCAGGTCAATTTCTGCTTTGTTGTGGCATTCGATGCACCAGCCCATGGTGAGGGTTGGCTTCGACAATTCAATCAATCCGGGGTACTTGTCCACCAGGAGGTTGATGTCGTCCACGTTCGCCACCCGTCCCACCGTGTAGGTTTCGACGTCTCCGTGGCAGTTCTGGCACTGGAGTCCGCCCACTACAACGTGCTGTTGGTGGCTGAAGTACACGTGATCCGGCAGGTTGTGCACCTTGTTCCAACGGATGGGTTCACCGTTGTAGGTATCCTGTGGAGAGGTGTAGCCATTGTTGCCATCGCCGTCTACGTAGGTGCCTGACTCCGGATCGAATCCGATGGCATCGTAAATCTTGGCAATCTCGGTCTCGCCGTAGCGACGGCCCTTCTTCACCGCCTTGTGGCAGTTCATACAAACGTTGGTGGAAGGGATGCCTGCGTGCTTCGATTCGTAAGCGCTGTGGTGGCAGTATTTGCAGTCCACTTCATTCTCACATACGTGCACGCTGTGGATGAACTTGATTGGCTGGTTGGGTTTGTATCCCTCAACCACGCCTACACGCATCAATCCTTGGTAGCCGAGTACCGCTCCGTACGCAACGAAGAACACACCGACCAACGATACCGCCACGCGGTTTTCCCACATCCAAGCCTTTACTCGCTCGCTGTATGGCAGATCCCCGAGCAGCTCTTCCCCTTCACGATCTCGGCTCGCGTTGGTCAACGACCGGTTCACACCTGCCGCAGCCATAGCGATGATCAAGAACATCACCAGCAACAGAACAAACCAAACGCCGCTGTCATTACTTGCCTCCTCAATGGGCAGCTCATCCACCGTCACGCAGTCCGAGCCAGAGTCGGCAACAGGAGCCGCGTCGGGCGGATTCTGGACATACGCCATGATGTTCTTGACGTCGTCCTCCGACACCGCTTGAGCCGTCATCCAGCCGTAAGTCGGGACATACCGGTCGACCAGGGATTTGATGTAACCATCACCGGACTCAGCCGCGCCTTGTGGATTCTGAATCCACTTGACCAACAGCTCTTCACTGGCTCCCCAGCGGTCGGCAATGCCGGCAAGGCCTGGGGCAGCAAGGACTTCGTTGGTTACCTTGTGGCAAGAGGCGCAGTTCGCATTGAACAGGGCTTGACCTGCTTCAATGTCGCCTTCATCCCATACACCGGCAGTCGCGGTCAAAGACACCAACATCACGCATGCCGAAAGGAAGGTCTTGGGGGCTTGGAATCCCGGTAAAGCTCTCATTGGGTTAAATTTTCGCATCGCAAGGAAAATCACGCTTTTTCG
>DJYV01000136.1:7234-12255 GCA_002448555.1 Flavobacteriales bacterium UBA6969 | reverse complement strand
CATCGATCCGCTTGACAACAGCGCCGTGCGTTCCTTGGCCATCAGCGACCGAGTCCAAAGCATGATGCGCACGTTTAGCGGCGGAACGGACAGCGGCTTTCTCGCATGCATCGACATTGTCAAGGCACACTTTGAGCCCAATCCGGTGGCGTTGGAAAGCGTCCTCTACACCATGTTGGACGGCTTCTACAATACGGGCAAGGAGACGATTTGCCAATACATCTTGGACAACTACATCTTCGACGAGGATTGCGGCGCGGACTTGAGCGACGCCATCCGCATCCGGGCCCAAGGCATCATCAATTTGCAACTGGGCAAGACTCCGCCCAATTTCCAGATTGACAAGTGGGACGGTGGCACCCTCGATTTATACGAGACGTGCGCCCAAAACGAGTACACGCTGCTCATGTTCTGGGCATCGTGGTGCCACAAGTGTGAACAGGAGATCCCCAACCTAGGCCCTGTCTACGCCAAATACGGCTACAAAGGGTTTGAGATTGTCGGCGTCAGTTTGGACCAAGTCCGCAATACGTGGGAGAAGGCCATCAACGATAACGGCATGACGTGGCCCAACGTGAGCCAACTTCAAGCTTGGAACAGCCCCGTCGTATCCGAATACAAGGTGACGGCCACTCCGACCTACTTCTTGTTGGACAAGGAGGGGCAAATTGTCCTCAAGCCCAAGCGCTACTTCCAGGTGGACAAGTTCCTTTCTGAAAACTTGAAGTAACCCTCGCTTTCCGCTTCACCGGTCGGCTTCAGCCAACTGAAGGATGATGCCGTCGGAGAGCCCCACCTTCGGGACGTAAATCTCCTGTGCGCCTGCCAAGCTCATGATGCTGCGGTAGATCACGCCCGCAGGTACAATCACGTCTGACCGGTTGTGCTTGAATCCGAACGTTTGCGAGCGTTCGTGCACGGGCACATCTTTGATTCGTTCGACCCACTTCTCGAGGGTCTCGAGCGTTAGCGGTTTGCTTTTTTTGAGGCTGGCCACCTTGTGGTAGCGGTTGATATTGCCGCCTGTACCGACAACAGTCAAGTCCTTTCGCTCCACCTGCTTGTCGATGAACTTCTTGATGCGTTTCCACTCGTCAGCATCCATGGCGTCGTTAAGCATGCGGACAGTCCCGAGCTTGAAACTTTTGCTCGCAATGCAGGCTCCATGCTTCAACACCGATAACTCGGTCGAACCGCCGCCCACGTCGATGCACAGCAAATTGGATCCTTCGCTCCAGCGGTTATTCGCGAAGTTGCTTAGGATCAAATCCGCCTCCTCTTCTCCGGGAATCAACTCGATCTCAACGCCTGATGCTTCAGCCACCTGTTGGATGACGCGGTCCCGGTTTTCTGCTGTGCGCAGTGCACTGGTGGCGCATGCCCGGAATCGGACCACACCCTGCACGTCCATCAGCAGCTTGAACGCCTTCATCACCTGCCCAAGGTCATCCATGGCCGCTGCAGAAAGCTGACCGGAATTGAACACCTTCGCCCCCAAACGAAGCGGCACCCGGTAGTAAGCGACCACATCTTCTTGCGCGACCTTTCCCGCCGACCAATCCAGCTCCTTGATGAGCAATCGGACGGCGTTGGAACCGACGTCAATGGCGGCGTAACGCTGGCTGCGGGATGACTTCGAATCGACCATATTCACGTGTCGTTCTGGTTCAAGTACCGCTCGTACAGCGCCTGATGGCAGTCGAGCTTGACGCGCTTAGAGCGACCTGCGACGAACTTATTTCGGAGTTGAACGTCCCATTTACGGGCGCGTACGTTGTCCTTCAACTGCAATTCCAACATGGCGCCAATTTGGGCCTGCAACTGCGGGTCGCGAATGGGAACACTCACTTCTACGCGGCGATCGAGGTTGCGGCCCATCCAATCCGCAGAACTGAGGAAGTACAGCGGATCGCCGTCGTTGGCGAAGTAGAGCACGCGGCCGTGTTCGAGGTCGCGGCCAACGATGCTGCGCGCGCGGATGTTTTCACTCAATCCTTCCACCCCGGGCTTCAGCGAGCAAATGCCGCGGACAATCAAATCCACCTTTACCCCCGCCTGGCTCGCTCCATACAGCAATTCAGTCATGGCTGCATCCACGAGGTTGTTGAGCTTCAGGATGATTCGGCCTTTTCGTCCTGCTTTGACGTGCTTGATTTCCTGCCGAACCAATTGGGCAAAGCGCGTTCGCGTCGTGTACGGGCTTACAACCAAATGCTTGAACCGAGGCCGCTCGTAGTTGTGGGCGAAAAAACTGAAGAGGTCCGCTACTTCCTGGGTGATGCCCGCGTCAGAAGTAAGGTATCCGAAGTCGCAGAATACCTTGGCCCGTTGCTCGTGGAAGTTACCGGTGCCGATGTACGCAACACGGTTGGTCGTAACACCTTGGCGGCGGGTGATCAAAAACAGCTTAGAGTGCACCTTCAAGCCTGTGACCCCAAAACCCACCTGAATCCCGGCTTCCTGCAGGACATTCGACACGCGGATGTTGTTCTTCTCGTCAAACCGCGCATAGAGTTCAATGACCGCCACGACCTTCTTGCCATTGTGCGCTGCGTTGACCAAAGCATTGATGATGCGCGAATTGTACGCAACACGGTAAAGGTTGATGTGAATGGACTCGACAGCCGGATCGATCGCTGCCTCGCGCATCAAATCCACGACATGACCAAAATCATGGTAGGGGTAATTCAGCAAGATATCCTTGCGCAGCACCTGTTGAATCAGGCTGCTCTTGCTTTTTAAAAGGGGGTGCTGAATGCGTTTTCTGCGTTGGAAAACGGCATCTTCGCGTCCGAAGTCTGGAAAACTGATCAGGTCCTTGCGGTTGTGGTAACGGCTGCCGGCAATGAGGTTGTCGGAAGCCCCGAACTCGAGTTTATGTTTGACTACTTCCAACATGGCTTCCGGCATGGCCCGGTCGTAAATCATGCGCACGAAATCTCCCTTTTTGCGGGCTGCAATACCGGCGGACATCTTGTCCATCAGCGACGTGGCCAAGTCATCGTCCATGTCGATTTCCGCATCACGCGTCACCTTGATGGTGTGTGCCACCACTTCCACCGGTCGGAACAAGCTGAACACGCGGCCGAGTTCATTCCGAATGACGTCGTCGATGAACGTGACGTTGTGGCCATCCTCTGCCGAAGGCAAAATGACAAACCGCGGTAAATGCTGCGGAAGCTCGATCAAGGCATACTGGGTCTCCAGTCCGCGCGATCCGTCCACCGTCAAAGCGACAACGAAGTACACAACGCCGTCCTTCAAATCTGGGAAGGGCCGCTCTTCGCTGATCATGATGGGCACCAAGTGCGCACGGATGCGCTGCTTGAAGTAATTCGTGGCGAACTCGCCTTGCGCTTCCGAGTATTCCTCCTCGTTTAAGATGTGGATTTTGGCTTCGCCCATCGCATCCAGCACCGTTTCGTAGACCTCGTTGTATTGGTTTTGCAACTCCAAGACACGCTGGCCCACTTGGCTCAGTGTTTCGCGCACACCGAACCCCAAGGTCGTGGTGGACTTTTCATCGACCAGCAACGCGCGCTGCAGGTTGGCCACCCGCACGCGGAAAAACTCGTCCATGTTGTTCGAGAAGATGCCCAGGAAGCGCACGCGTTCTACCAAGGGATTGTCGTCGCGTTCGGCCTCTTGCAGCACGCGGTGGTTGAACGAAAGCCAACTCAATTCGCGGTTGATGTAGCGGATTTCAGGAGCTGCAGAGTTCATGCAACGAAGGTAAACGCTACACGTGGAATTTACTGCGCCGCGCGCGCAAACCACGCTCGGAAGTTTGCCTCAGCCGACGCAGAACCTCGCATGTGCAACCGAACGGATTCGGCACCGCGTTGGAATTGCACCACCAACGCCCCTTCCTGCGAACAGATCAATTGCTCACTCCAGCGCATAGAAACGGCGTACACCTCCAATCTGACTTTGGTGAAGGCAATCAATCCAGCAGCCGTGCGCGAAAAGTTGATGGCAGTGCGTTCGGACAGGTCCGCCCTCAACTCCTGCAATTCTGTGATGCCCTCCACGCGAACCAAGTCCAATTTGGGGGACCCAACTGGCAATCCCGCGAAGGTATCACGCACGCCTCGCCACCACGGCAGCCGCCCACCGCTCGCCTCGTAGACCGCTTTCCAGCGGTTCGGATCGTTGTACGTGACGTTCCAATACATCATGACACGGCGTCTGGATCGCACGGAAATTTCTCGCCCAGCCGGTTCCAGTGGCGCTGGAACACCCCATCCGGGTCATAGCGTTCAGCCTGCCAATCCACATCAAATTTGCGTTGCGGACGGGGGTCGTTGCCGATGCCAGCCACGTACAACCAATTGCCCGTGTTGCTGCACGGATCAAAATCAATCAACCAACGTTCAAACCACGCTGCGCATTCACGCCAGTCCAACCCCATATCGTGAATGGCATAGGAGGCGACGTTTTGCCTGCCGCGGTTGGACATAAAGCCCGTGAGGCGCAATTCGTGCATGTTGGCGTTGACGTAGGCGCTCTTCGTGTTGCCGGTGCACCAATCCTTCCACTGCAACGGGTGGTGAGTCACCGGATTGCGCGGGGCATCTTTCAGGCCGGTTTCATGCCAGATGCGGTCTCCGTGCTGCATCGCAATGAACCGAAAGTAGTCGCGCCACAACAGTTCAAAAATCAACCAGTACGTGCTCTCGTTGCTCTCGACGTCGTCCTCGTAATCCAACACCGCGTGGTAGATCGTTCGCGCGCTCAAACAGCCCCAGGCCAACCACGGACTGAATTTGCTCGAGTAATCCCACCCCATCATGCCGTTGCGGGTCTTTTTGTATTCGCTGAGGGCGCGTGTTCCCCAGAAATAATGCCGCAAGCGCTTCATGCCGGCTTCCGCGCCGCCATCAAAGTGCATAGTGGTCTTGGGCAAGCCGCCCATCCGATCCGGGATGTCTAGATCCAGCGGCTCATCGGGCATATCGCTCGGCGGCGGTGGGATGTCAGGAACAGGCTGGAGGTCCCGGACACGCAGCCCACCTTTTTCT
>DJYV01000136.1:1042-6936 GCA_002448555.1 Flavobacteriales bacterium UBA6969 | reverse complement strand
GAGGTCCCTGACACGCAGCCCACCTTTTTCCACTTTTTTGCGGAACCGGGTAAAAATTTCAGGCAAATCCTCCACATCGAAAGGCAAATCGTCGAGGTGCACCAAGGTGGCGCCTTCGAATGTGTAATGCGGCAGCGCATCGGCCACTTTCGCCGCGGCAACCTCCTCCTCGTGGGTGTGGCAGCGCTGCGAGTAAACCGCTTGACACGACCACTGCCGCGCGGCCTCCACCACAGCAACGTCCGGGTCACCGTGAAGCACCACGAGCTGGTTACCGTGTTCCCTCAGCGCCTGGTCCAAGGCCATCACGCTCTCCATCATGAAGCGCGAACGGTGTTCGCCCATGCGCTCGGGGCTCCGGCTCCAAGCCGCCGTGTCCGGCTGCACGAAGGCAAAAACCGCCTCGTCCGCATCCGCACAGAGGGCCGTCAAGGCCGGGTTGTCTTCCAGCCGCAAGTCTTCTCGAAACCAATACAGAGCTCGCATCACAATTCTTCAATTCGGTTTAAATTCATTTCGGCAGTCTCCAGCAACGCTTGCTGCTTTTCCGGCGCCATCTTATCCCACGTGCGATAGGCCATACCAATACGCGGATTGCGCTCGAGTTTGGCGCGGTTGCGCACGTGGAAATGCCAGTACAGCCCGTTAAACGGACAGGCCTCCTCGCCGGTCTTGGCATCGGCTTTGTAATGGCAGCCTTTGCAGTACGGGCCCATTTTTTTGATGTACTGGGCGCTGCTCACGTAGGGCTTAGATCCCACGATGCCGCCGTCTGCAAATTGGCTCATGCCGCGGGTATTCGTAATCTCCACCCATTGGAGCGCATCGATGTACACCCCGAGGTACCAACCATCGACCTCATCGGGATCGATGCCCGCCAGCAAGGCGAAGTTTCCGGTGACCATCAGGCGTTGGATGTGGTGGGCATACGCGTGCTCCATGGTTTGCTCGACGGCATGCGAGAGGCACGCCATCTTCGTCTCTCCTGTCCAGAACCAATTCGGCAATGGACGGGTGTGCTCGAAGAAATTGAGCTCGGCGTATTCGGGCATGTGCGCCCAGTAGACGCCGCGCATGTACTCGCGCCATCCGAGGATCTGCCGAATGAACCCTTCCGCTTGGGAGATGCTGACACGTTCGGGATTGGAGCGCCACGCCTGTTCCACCGCCCGGTTCACTTCATCGGGACTGAGCAGTTTGGTGTTCATGGCAAAACTCAGGCGGCTGTGGTATACGCTCCAGCTGTCGGGCGTCAGGGCATCCTGGTAATCACCAAAATGCGGCAACAGCACGCCGACGAAATAACCGAGCAAGTCCACCCCCTCCGCACGTGTCAGCGGCCAACCCCATGAGGCAGCATCGAGCTGACCGGTCGTTTGAATGCCCGCGGCCTCGATCATCGCTTGGAGTGCGGCTACGTCTCGGTGGTACAATTTCGGCGGCGGAATCACGTGGTCCTTCGGTAACTTCTGGCGGTTGTTGGCGTCGAAATTCCACTGCCCACCTTCCGGTGCTCCGAGGGCATCCATCAGCACATTGTGCTTGGCCCGCATCGCCCGGTAAAAATTCTCCAGCCGGTAGGTCTTTTTGCCTTTGAAGAAATCGGCCAATTCCGTTCGGTGAGTGTAAAAATGCTCCGTGTCAGCGCACTTCGTTTCCATGCCCTTTGCTTCGCACTCGCCCGCCAGCGCCTTCAGGGCTTCGTCTAAGCGATACTCATCCGGCTGTTGCCAGCAAAAGCGGCGGGCGCCCACTTGCGCAGCTACGCGGTGGACGTTCGCGGCGAATGAGTGCTTGTTGTCCGAATCGTCCAGGGCGATGTAATGGACGCGATGTCCCAGCTCCTGGAGTCGTTGGGCGAACAGCCGCATGGCACCGAAAAAGGCCACGACCTTCTGGATGTGGTGCCGAGCGTAATCCGTTTCTGTGCGGATTTCCATCATCACGAACAACCGCGTCGGCACGGGGCCGGACGCAATCCAACTGTGGTGTTCGTTCAATTGATCGCCGCAAATCAGGGTGACTTCCTCGGCGGGCTGGGCATCTCGGCACGCGGCGATGGTTTCGTTCCAATTCATGACGCCTTGGTTTTTCTGCAGCGCTCAGAGCAGTATTTCACCTCGTCCCAGCAGCGCTCCCATTTCTTGCGCCAAGAGAACGGCCGTTGGCATACTACGCATGTCTTATCCGGGGGAAAATGGCTTCGGCGCATGGGGGTATAACCCCGTCACCAACGAGATGTTTTCACCTCAACCCTTCTGCAGGGCTTTCAACTCCGACCAGCGCATCGGCACCGGTTTGGCGGTCACCGCGTCAGGGACATCGAGGTCCTGCAGGAAGCGCAACACCAGGTCATTGAAGACCTCGGGTGCCTCGATACTGCAAACGTGGCCGCAGTTCTCAATCACGGCGAGGCGCATGTTTTTTTGTATCTCCGTGAAGCGCTTGGCCGAACGGAAGAAAATATGATCCTGGCTGCCCATCACCACGAGTCCTTTCTTCATGACCGGACGGTTCACATAGTCGCGGATTAAGTGGAAAAACGGCTTGTACAACTCAATCCACTTCATGTATTCACGGGTGGTCAAGCGGCGGCTTTGGCGGCGGAAGATGTACCGGCTCAGGCGGTGGTTGCGGCGTGGCAACACAATGAAGCTGAACAGCCAATACAGCGCGCGGTACGGCAGGATGTACGAAAGGAATTTGCCCGAATGCACAAACCAATGCATGGCCTTGCTGCCATCAAAAATCGCGCCCGCCATGATCATGCGGTCCACCAATTCGGGCCGCTCAATGTCGATTTTTTGCAGAATGACGCTGCCGATGCTCAAGCTCATGAAATGCGCCTTCTCAATGCCGAGGTGGTCGGTCAGCACGAGGATGTCCTTGGCAACGATGTCAAAATCATACGCCGGGAACTCGGGCAGGATGTCCTTGCTGTATCCATGGTCTCGAAGGTCGATGAGCAGCAAACGAAAGTGCGGTGCAAAAGCATCAATCTGGAATTTCCACGTGCGGATGCTGCCGCCTGCCCCATGCACAAAGACCAACCACGGCGCATCGGGATTCTCCGCGATGACTTCGTGGTGCAACAGCGTGTGGCCGTTGACGTCTTGCTTCGGTTTGATTTCAGGCATGAAGGACAAATTTCGGCGAAAATCTCAATCGTCCTTCCACCCGGCTTTGAAATCCTCCAAGGCCTCAGGTGGGTAAATATCGGGCTTGGCGTAGGCCAGGCGGTGCACCTTTTCCGTGCGGTGGTAACCGTCCAGTGAACTCAACGCTACGACGCCAAGGGATTCGATGTCCAAGTACCCGTCTGCCGCCCAGGCTTCTTCCGGGAATTCCACCCACCGGATTTGCCCCACGATAAACCGACACCGGTTCTGGGGGATTGCCCATTCGTCGACCCGCTCCAAGCCGATGCGCACCGGACTTTCTTCAACCGCGGGGGCATCAAAACCGCACCGGTAAATCGGTGTGAATCCGACCGCATCAAACTCGCTGGTCTCCTCCGGATAGCGCGCACTCACTTGGTGGGCTTGCACCGTGTGCGTTACCGGGACGTGGTTGATGGTATAGCAGCCGGTTTCCCGGATGTTCCAATACGTGTGGCTGCCGCGCTCCCGGTCCACCGGGGGACGCATGACCATGCCGAGCAAGGCCGGATCGGAGCCCAAGTGGACCACTGAACTGACAATGCTCAGGTTGTGGACACCGGCATCGTTGGTCGTGCCAACGAGGTTGACGCTTTTGAATCCGCTCAGCGCGTTGACGAGGCGGCCACGCTGGCGGCGCGGCATCAATTCCAAGTCGAGGTCGTTGAGGGTTTTGTAGGTGCTCATTTGCGAATGCTTCCCATGCCGCCGTCTGCAGTGTATACCTGTCCTGTGACAAATTCCGAACCGCCACTCAACAACCAGGTGGCCAGCGAAGCTATGCCATCGGCCCTTCCGACCGCCTTCAGCGGGTGACGATCTGCAGCCGCCTCGCGTTTCGCATCGCTGGACAACATCGGAGCAGCCAGAGGCGTATCCGTGAGGGAGGGCGCAATGCAATTGACGCGAATGGCCGGTGACCACTCGGCCGCCAAGGTGCGGGTCAAACCCTCGACGGCGCCTTTGGCCATGGCGATGCTCGTGTGGTAAGGCATGCCCGTATGAACAGCGACCGTGCTGAAGAGTACCACCGATGCTGTCGGGGCCTTTTGCAGCAACGCTGCATTCGCCTGCAAGGTCTGCACGGCACCCCACGCATTGACCTCAAAATCTTCGAAGGCGTGCTCGCGCTTGACGCCCTTCAACGGCTTCAATCGAATCGTTCCCGGGCAATACACCAACCCGTCGAGCTGCTCCGTGAAATTGGACAGATCACACGGGTGCGCAACAGCATCGAAGACCAGACTCTGGTAGCCGGCGCGTTGTTCCGAAACCCCTTTGCGGGAAACGCCGATGACGCGATGGCCAGCCTCGAGGAGTTGGTTGCGGATGGCTTCGCCGATTCCACCTGAATCGCCGATGACGGCAAACGTACCCTGTTCAGTTCCCGCCATTGTTCATCAATTTGGCGATTTCATCTTCTACCTCGGCTGCTTGGGCCATTAAGGCGTCTGACTTGGTGCGGTCCACCGTGCTCAAGCGGTGTGCTTCGGCCAAAAGCTTCGCGTGTTGCTGCTGCAGCTTTTTGACCGGATCTTTTTTGAATAATCCCAACATACCCGTACAACAAGCAGGTATGGAAGGTGTTCGAAGGAATCAGCCCAATTGTTCCAATTTGCCTTGGAGCACTTCCAACTTCGCCAGGGCATCGCTTTCCTTTTTGCGCTCCAACTCCACCACTTGGGGCGGCGCGTTCTGCACAAACCGCTCGTTGGACAGCTTGGCGCGAACGCCCTTCAGGAAGCCGTTGAGGTGGTCCATTTCCTTTTGGATTTTGGCCTTCTCCGCCTCTACGTCCACCTGATCACCAAAAGGAATGAAGAACGAGCTGGTGCCCACGATGAAGCCAAAGGCGTTGGGGACCTTGTCTGCGACCCGCACCACGCCGTCCACGTTGGACAACTTGATGATGGCAGATTCAAACGCCTCGGGATAGCCGTCGCCCAACTGCACGCTCAGTTCGAGCTGCTCGCGGTTGGGGATTTGATTCTCCTTGCGGATGTTCCGCACTTCGGAGACAATTTGTTGGAAGGCCTCCGCCTGCGTCAGCAATTCTGCATCGTACGCCTCGCGCTTGGGCCATGCCGCGATGCAGAGGGCGTCTTGCGGGCCTTGACGTTTGTCCATCCAGTGCCAAAGTTCTTCGGTCTGGAACGGCATAAATGGATGGAGCATCTTTAGCAAATCGCCGAAAATGGACTTCGTCTCTGCCAAGGTCTGCGCATCGATGGGTTCGCCGTAGGGCGGCTTGACCAATTCCAAGTACCAGCTGCAGAAGTCGTCCCAAACGAGGCGGTAGAGGTTCATCAAGGCCTCACTCAAGCGGAACTCGGCAAACTGTCCCTCCAGTTCCTCCAACACCCGCTGCACGCGCGCCTTCATCCAGCGCACCGCGACTTCTGCGGATTCCGGTTGCTCGCGGTCCGCGTCTGCCTCCCAGCTTTGGGTCAGGCGGAAGGCGTTCCAAATCTTGTTGGCAAAGTTGCGGCCTTGCTCACAGAGCTTCTGATCAAACGGCAAATCGTTACCCGCCGGTGACGTCAACAACATGCCCACGCGCACCCCGTCTGCACCGTATTGGTTCATCAGCTCGATGGGGTCCGGGCTGTTCCCGAGGCTTTTGGACATCTTACGGCCCTGTTTGTCGCGAACGATGCCGGTGTAGTAGACGTTTTTGAACGGCTCCTGCCCCCGGTATTCGTAGCCCGCGATGATCATGCGCGCCACCCAGAAGAA
>DJYV01000136.1:0-733 GCA_002448555.1 Flavobacteriales bacterium UBA6969 | reverse complement strand
GATCATGCGCGCCACCCAGAAGAACATGATTTCCGGAGCGGTTACGAGGTCGGCGGTCGGGTAGTAATAGCTCACCTCTTCCTCCGTCTTCAAGCCATCAAATACTTGGATGGGCCACAGCCAGCTGCTGAACCACGTATCCATGACGTCCTCATCCTGGCGCAAAGCATCCGCCGTGAGGTCAGCATTTCCGGACTTGGCGCGGGCCTTTTCCAACGCCGCTTCTGCCGTCTTCGCCACCACAAAATCTTCTTCGCCAGCGCCGTAGAACCACGCGGGGATGCGGTGTCCCCACCACAACTGCCGGCTCACGCACCAGTCCTTAACGTTTTCCATCCAATGGCGGTAACTGTTCTTGAACTTGGGCGGATGGAACTGAACGGTATCGTCCATCACGTGGTCCAAGGCGGGCTTGGACAGCTTTTCCATGGAGAGGAACCACTGCAATGACAACCGAGGCTCAATGACGGCGTTGGTGCGCTCAGAGCGGCCTACGCTGTTCGTGTAATCTTCGGTCTTGACCAAGTGCCCCGAGGCATCGAGCACCCCTTCCACTTCCTTTCGGACATCGAACCGGTCCTTGCCTGCGAAGGCTCCACCATGCTCGTTCAACGTACCGTCGGGGTGGAAAATATTGATGGACTCCAGGTTGTGTTTTTGGCCCAAATCGTAGTCGTTGACGTCGTGCGCCGGGGTCACCTTCAAGCAGCCCGTTCCGAATTCGCGGTCCACA
>DJYV01000183.1:2338-8969 GCA_002448555.1 Flavobacteriales bacterium UBA6969 | reverse complement strand
CTGCCGTTGTAAAGCGCCGATCCATCAGGGGGCGTAATGGAAGTCAACCCCATGTAGAAGTCATCCATCACAACCAATGGCTGATTAATGTCGGCAACAATCCCCGCCGAAACCAACGTCCCCTCGAGTTGAAAATTGGACACGGTCAGGTTGTCAAGACCGGACAATTGAAACGGCTCAACCGCATAGTAGAAGTCGCTCCTTTCATACGCGCCGCCGTACAAGTCGGGCCGGTCATAGTAAACAAAACTCGTTTCCTTGCTTGTGAATTCGGGGTACGATGGATAGCGGTCGGCATCTTTTCCCGAGCGATTGAAGGGCCGGTCAATGGCCAATTGGCCTGAAATGTCTTGCAGGCTGTTGTTGAGCCAAATCTTCTTTGGACTTCCGCGGTAGTCCAAATTTTCGGCATCATTGACGCTCAATTGTACGGCTTCGATGGTATTGAAATCGATGGTAAAGGCTTCGTAAGAGAAGTCCATTTGCTGGCCGTTAAGCTTAACGTTGCCTGCGTGGACCAATCCGTCCAGTGCCATGTCACAGCCCTCCAAGACTTGTACCTCTCCTTCCGACGGATCGATGTAGACCTCGCGCGCTGAACTGAAGATCAACCGCTCTACCCCATTGACATTGAGTGCCCCGCTCGCCAAGCTCCACTCGGCATTGTGTCCTACCCGCGGGTTGGATCGGAATTGAATGATGTCATGGTCGCGTTTGCCCGAAACATATCCAATGTGGCGAAACGTTTTATCGGAGAGGCGGGCGAGGCGTTCATCCACATTGTAATCGACGTAACCGGCGTTGGCCAAATTCATCAAAGCCACCCGTGCCTGAACTTCGCTCAACTTGATGTATTTGGCGTAATCCAATGAGGTGAACACGCGCAGGCCAGTGGATTGGTGAAACCGGTACAACTCAACCACCGGGTGGATGGGATCGATGCCTTGAAGCTGATCGAAACTGGACTTCTCAAAATAGTTGAGGCTCCTGAACACACCGGCTTTCGCGTTGTCAACCAAGGGATAACCTATTTCGATTTGAGGATGCCCTATTTTCCAAGAAAAGCCCTCGACGTCCCACTCCAAGGCATGGAAACCGTCCTCAAACGCCTGCTGCCCCATGCCTTCCAATTGCCGTGTCACCGAGATCATCTCACTGCGCGCATCGAATCGCACCGTGCAATCGGGATGCCGCACCGTATCGCCTTTGAAGAACAATTCAAAATCCGCATGTGGCGCCGTAACGCCACGATCGGTGAATGATACCTCAAGCACTGAAAACTTCATGAAAACCGAATCTGACTGCATCAACGACACCGTAGCAGGGTCGCCGATATCGCCGATACCGCGGAGGGATGACCCCCGGATGTCCATTCCGCCTTCGTACCGCAAACACCCGAACAGGCTGTCCAAAACGACTGCGGCTTGGTTGCAGCGAATAACGGGGTAACGCTTGTTCTGCGGCTCAGTTCCTGGCTCAAGTTTACCTGTCAGCCTTCCCAATAACGGCCGCTCTGAGAAGGAAGAATGAAACAAGACGCTGTCCAACCGAAAATCATCCTTCGAAAAATCAAGAGTAGTCGGCGGCAGTGCAGCAAATGTAGTTTGCGGATCGTGAACGGTGCCGAGCCATGGGAAACGCGAAGCCGAAATTTCGCCTTCTGTATCGGATACATCCCATTGGCCTGCGACCCCATCGAACCGCATGGTATCGCCTTTGAACCCGAGGGAAAGGCTGCAGGAGTCAAAGCGAACCAAATTCCGAGAATCCATGGTCTCGAAATACCAGGGCTTGCCGGCGAGTTGCCAGCGATGGCGCGGGCCACTCCCAACGACCCCGTACAGCATCAAATCCTTGGACTGCTCCAAAAAAGGCTTCAGCCTCTTCCTGAGCTTTTTGTCCGACGCCATACTGTGGATGACCCCGTGCCATGCATCCCAGCGCGTTGTATCGGCACGCACGATGGAGTCCGCTGCGTGCAGGTAATCCAACAGTCCTTTTGTCGCTGTGATACGCTGGGCCTTTAGCAGGGCTACGGTGGTTTCAATGTCCGCGAGATGTCCAGCTGTTACGTTTCCTGAGCACACGTGTGGACCAAAGGTTTTTTTGACCCATTTTGATTCGTCGGCAGAAGCACTTTTGACGTCGCTGGCCAGTGACTCCACCCAGGCTGCACATGCGTCATCTTGGGCAGAAGCGCTGTAGTGCATCGCAACCAAAAGAATGAAAAAGAAAAGACGCAAGTTGAGTCGCATTCGTTGACGAAAATACAACGTGTTCAAACCGGGATTTATGCGGAATGAGTGGTCTTTACGAACAATGCACACGCCCAATCTTCACGACTTGTATCGCTGATGTAATTCAGGTTTGCCTGCTCAGCGGCAGCCCGTAACGCAGGCACATCGGCTGTGTAGAAACCGCTGAACGCAATGATGCCATCTTCGGCAAGGTGTTTCGCATACGCGTGCATCTCCGCCTTCAGGACGTTCAAATTGATGTTCGCCAAGACCACGTCGTATGTTCCGAGCTTGTCCGCTAGGGACTCCACTGTCCCGAAAAGCACGTTGATGTCCCCCTCCAATTCGTTTCGTTCACAATTGGTCAGCGTGTTTTGGTAGGACCATTCGTCGAAGTCGAACGCCACCACAGGCGCTGCGCCAAGCTTGCGTGCAGCGATGGCCAAGGCGCCGGTGCCGCATCCGATGTCCACGACCGATTTCCCTTCCAAATCCAAATCCAGGAGGCACCGCATCATTTGCCACGTTGTTGGATGATGTCCTGTGCCAAACGACATTTCAGGTTGGATGATGATGTCCAATCCTGACTTTGGCGCAGGGTGAAATGGCGCTCGCATCATGATGCGCCCTTCCACATCGATGGGCTCATATTGGGCTTCCCACTGTGCGTTCCAATTTTCGGATTCAACGAATGCTGATGACATGTGTACATCGGCCATCGTTCGGAGTTCAGCGAGCACCGTTTGCGTTCCCTGCTCATCCCATTCTGATTCCCGTGCAAAGGCCACGAGGCCTGTCGGCTGCTCTTCAAACATCGAGAACCCACAACCGTTCAAATACGCAATGGCCACTTCACGAGCGGGCAAGACCGGCTCCAATTGCAGCTCAAGGCGCAGAAATCGATCGGACTTCTCCATTCAAATCAGTGCTTCTCAGCAGCGGCAACAATGGCGAGGAAATCAGCGGCTTTGAGTGAAGCCCCTCCAATTAAGCCTCCATTGACGTCAGGTTGCGCAAAGAGCTCGTCCGCGTTGCTCGGCTTGCAGCTGCCTCCGTACAAAATTCTGCACGCTTGTGCAGTTGCTTGGTCAAATCGGTTGGTCAGCCAAGTCCGAATGAACGCGTGCATTTCCTGGGCCTGCTGCGAAGAGGCCGTTTTGCCCGTACCGATGGCCCAAATGGGTTCGTAGGCCACAACAACACCGTCCATCGCCTCGTTTGACAGGCCTTCCAAGGCATGGGACAGTTGGTTTTGAACCCAATCGAAATGAGCGCCGGACTCCCGCACTTCCAAGGACTCACCACAGCACAGAAGTACGTGAAGCCCTGAGTCCAGGGCAGCGTAAAGTTTGTCGCGTACAGCGTCGTTGGTTTCTCCGTACCCTTGCCTGCGTTCGGAGTGGCCAATGATGACCCAATTGATGTTGCACGAAGCGAGCATAGCGGATGTAAATTCTCCTGTGAATGCACCCGATCCAGTCGCACTGCATTGCTGGCTGGCAACTTGGAGGGTTTCACCTGCTTGCCCCGTCATAACGCTCAAGTAAGGTGCGGGCGGTGCAATGATGACTTCCGTGCTGAGGGTGTCCGATAAGCCAGACTTCACCTCATTCATCAATTCCATAGCCTCGTGCAACAATTTGTTGCTTTTCCAGTTTCCAGCTACGATGTTCTTCATGACCTTTACGCTTTGCTGCGGCAAGTTCGCTTATCCCATGGAATAAATTGGTCAATCACGCATGAATTCGGAACAGCCTTTCCCCTGGAGTTCTCTGCTGAACCAGTTTTGGGGATTCGATGCGCTTCGAGCGAACCAGCTCGGTCCTGTTGAGGCCCTCTGCTCAGGCCAAGACACCATCGCAGTGTTACCAACGGGAGGCGGAAAATCACTTTGCTACCAGCTTCCCGGCTTGGTTCGAGGTGGAACCACCTTGGTCATTTCCCCCTTGATTGCATTGATGCAAGATCAACTCGATGATTTGAAGGCGAGGGGGATTCATGCCTTCTCGTTGGCAGGCATTTCACATGCGCGAACGTTGGAACGCATCCTCGAAAATGCCGAACGATGCACGCCTTGCTTTTTGTTTGCATCGCCGGAAAAATTAAAAGGTCAACTTGTTCGAACACGGTTGAATCGGCTTGATATCCGCACAGTGGCCGTTGACGAAGCCCATTGCATCTCCGAGTGGGGGCACGATTTTCGACCAGCTTACCGCCACCTTTCATTTGCTCGGAAGGCCCTTTCCAAGGCGGCGTGGGGGTGTTTCACGGCCACGGCCACGGAGCGCGTAGTCGAAGACATAAGAGAAAACCTTGAACTGCAGAACCCTGCCATTTTCCGCACATCTACGCGGCGTGACAACCTCACATATGCAGTGTGCAGCATTCGGGATGCCGAAGCCATGTTGCATCAAGCGGTTTTCAATGCAATTGGCACTGGGTTGGTTTACGTAGGAACGCGTTTTCAAGCTGAAAAATGGGCGTCGCGCCTCGAGGGAGTCCATGGCGGTGCGGAAGCCTATCATGCCGGTTTGGATGCAGATACCCGCGCTCAACGACTCAAAGCATGGGCCAACGGTGATCTGCGCATCATTGTTTGCACGAATGCATTCGGCATGGGCATCGACAAACCCGATGTACGCTGGGTGTACCATGCTTACGTGCCCGCCAATTTGGAATCCTATGTTCAAGAGGCTGGACGAGCAGGCCGAGACGGCAGGGAAAGCGAATGCGTGCTTTTCGTTCACCCCGAACAGTTCGATCACCGCTTGCAGCAATTGAAGCGTTTAGACCCGGCGCTTTTGCCCATCAATGACACATATCAGTTCATTGCGAATCAAGGTCAAGTGGCCACAGGCACACATCCGGACAGCTTCACGCCCTTCGACGTTTCTTCATTTCTGGAACGGCACGGCCATTCCGCCCAAGCCTTCAATCGGAGCCTACAACTCCTCCAATTGTCGGGATACTTTGGGAAAATCCAATCGGTTGGCGAGGCAAGCCTCGAGGTCTCGTTCAATGCCAACAGCCAATCAGAATTGTACGAGATAGCAGAAGCACCTACAGAGGAAGGCACCTTGGCCAAACACCTCGCTCCTTCCGCGGCGCATGCATCGATTCGAAAGAAACAAAGCGAATGGAAGGGCACCGGCCTTGCCTGGCACCAAATCCTATCCGGACTCCGTCGACTGGAAGAATGGGGCATCTTGACCTTTTCCGAATGTCACAACACCCAACAGATCGAGTGGTCCCAGCCGCGAGCAACGGGAAACGTCACCATTCCGAGTACCGTTGGAACAGAGCCATTCGTACGGTCGGTGAATCGATTGCACGCCTTTCGTGATTTTCTCGACGCCTCAAGCTGCCGCCAACTCCACATCGCGCACTACTTTGGATTTGAGGATGCAGCGCCATGTGGGAAATGCGACAATTGCCTTGCTGAAACAGAGGCGGGTGCCACGAATGAACTTTTGGATGCCATCCCCCCCGAGGGAGCTGCATTCGATGATGTGATCCGAAAGATTCCTCCGAGCCGGTACGGCGTGTTCGTTCAATCCCTTAAAACCGCTGAAGAGGGTGGCCAAATCCGATTTGAGAAACGGCGCATATTCAAAGCTGACTAGCGCGCGTATCTTCGCCTGATAGATGATGGACAAAGTAATCTACCTCAAGCCCCGCAAAGAAGATAGCCTGCTTCGTCAACACCCGTGGGTGTTCTCGGGAGCTGTAAAACGAATGGAAGGGCAACCCGTTACCGGGGACCTTGTGCAGGTCTGTGCGAACAAAGGAAGAACGTTGGGTTTTGGCCATTTCAGCGCCAACACGTCCATCGCCGTGCGCATGCTATCGTTCGAAACAGAATTCCAAGAGGACACTTGGTGGACAGAGCGTATAGCAAATGCCGTTGATGTTCGAAAGAGCCTCGGATTGATGCAAGGTAACAACTCCATTTGTCGGCTTATTCATGCGGAAGGCGATGGGATGTCCGGGCTCATCATTGATTACTATGATCGGGTTGCAGTCATTCAAACCCATTCATTGGGGATGCATTTAAGTTTGGACTTCATTGTTGCCGGCTTGAAGATGGCGTTACCGGAGCTGCAGGGCATCTACGACAAATCCGCAAAAGTTTTGCGAAAGTCAGGCGAAACCGATACTGAAGACGGTTTTATTCACGGTGCACTTCCTGGGGATTGGGAACCCAAAGAACGTGGAAGGAAGTTTTACATCGACTTGGAGCAGGGTCAAAAAACCGGCTTCTTTATCGATCAGCGGGAAAATCGAACGTTGCTGCAAAAGCTGTCTGCTGGTAAGCGCGTGCTCAACGTGTTCAGCTATACAGGGGGCTTTTCCATCGCAGCCATGCAAGGCGGAGCTGCATCCGTGGCCAGTTT
>DJYV01000183.1:0-1941 GCA_002448555.1 Flavobacteriales bacterium UBA6969 | reverse complement strand
CACGAGAGCATTGAGGCGGATGCCTTGGGATATTTAAAGAATGGTGTATCCGATTATGATGTCGTCGTGCTCGACCCTCCTGCTTTTGCAAAATCCGCTTCGGCTCGTCATGCTGCCGTACAAGGGTACAAGCGCATCAACCAGCGCACATTGGAAACCATCAAGCCCGGTGGCATCTTGTTCACGTTCAGTTGCTCCCAGGCTGTAGACGACCGTTTGTTTACCCATACCGTCATTGCAGCGGCCATTCAAGCAAGGCGAAATGTGCGGATCCTCCACCGGCTGCATCAGCCACCAGATCACCCAGTAAGTGCGTTTCACCCTGAGGGCTCATACCTCAAGGGCCTCGTTCTGCGGGTGGATTGATTCAAGGGTCCAAGCGCTCAACGGCCCAATCAGAACTTGATTTCGTGTAGCGGTAACGGTTGTGGAGGCGACTTGGACGGCCCTGCCAGAATTCAATTTCATGAATGGCAACGTCAAATCCGCCCCAGAATGGCGGCCGCGGAATGGCAGTTTCCTCTTGGAATTTCGCTTGGTAGGTTTGAATGCGCTCGGTCAATTGCGCTTCTTCGCCAGGCTGGCTTTGCCGAGACGCCCACGCACCGATTTGGCTGTCACGTGGACGTGAGGCAAAATACGCATCGCTAACCGCGTCGGATGAAGGTGTGGCATGTCCACGTACGCGCACTTGCCGTTCCAATTCCTTCCAAAAGAAAACGCAGGCTATCTCAGGTGAGGCCAACAGCTCCTTTCCCTTTTCAGACTCGTAATTCGTGAAGAACCGCAGGCAATCCCCTTCCAAGGCTCGAAGCAATACGATTCGACCGTTCATCCCACCGGACAGCCCCTGCGTGGCGACGCACATGGCATTGTAATCCTCTGGATCAGCCTGTGCTGCCTCTTCCAACCACTGGCTCAACAAGCGCATGGGATTCTGCGGTAAATCCGCATTGTTGAGTGCGCCTTTGGCGTAGTCTTTTCGAGTAGAACGAACAACGTCGGACATAAAAAGGACAATTGAAATGAAACCCTTAAATAAAGAATGCAGTAAAGGCGGGTGAAATCTTTTGCATCATGCGCAATTTAATCATCAGCTACCGCAAACTACCGAGCACTGTGCTCAAGTCATTACAAGTCAAGTACCCAGATGGATATGAAGACGATTCGTTCGAATTCGAAATCCCGGGTCAGCAACTGATTTGCAAGGCGATTCGCATCAGCGTAGAAGGCGTCAATTACTTGATCAAGTTGGAGCAGCGCCCGAAAAAGACGGACTTCCTGCTGGACGAAGACTGGTAATCACTGCAGCACATGCCCTTGCCCTGCATCGATGGACCGAGTCCACAGAGCACGGCCGTCGGCATCTTTGACCGTCATGGTCAACACCCGTTCTGTGCGCGGCCCCGCTACATTCAGCACACCGTAGTTGCGAAGGCCAACCATTGTTCCGGACTCGCGGTTGGAGTTGGGCTCATCTTCGTGGTCATAGCTCCCACTGGTCAATGGGCTCACAGTTAGGTCATAGACCCAATTCCCTCCAGGTAATTTCATTTTGGACAGTTCGCTGTTGTGGCGGTCCCCGCTGAGGAATACGACTCCACGGATGTCCAATTCATCAATGGCATTGAATAAGAGTGCTCGTTCTTCTGGAAACTGAGCAAAATTCTCATAGATGGCTGCGTCGCTCACCATCTGCCCACCGATGGCCACCAATTTGAATGGTGCACGGCTGTTCCGCAAAGCGTTCAGCAACCAGTTTCGCTGGGCCTCTCCTAGGACTTGACGCTTTTCTGGACCCATGTCGTGGTTTACGCGGTGGGATCGGTTGTCCAACAAGAAAAACTCCATGTCACCGTACAGAAAATGGGTGGTGTTCAATTCTGTAGCTGCTGGGATGCCCGAATCTGGGTTGGGCCAGAACGCCTCGAATGCCGCCCG
>DJYV01000178.1 GCA_002448555.1 Flavobacteriales bacterium UBA6969 | reverse complement strand
ACCAACTGCTCCACCCCGCGATATCCGCCTGTTGCTTTCGCAAACAGGACGGCAAATATACACCCTAGTTTCATTTCACCAAACACATCCAACACAAGTTCTGCGGGCCGTACCTTCGCCCCGCAGTTGCGTTGCATTCTCTATGACTACGACAAAAGAAACGCCCCACCGCGCTGGGTTTGTAAACATCATCGGCTCCCCCAACGTGGGCAAAAGCACCCTGATGAATCAACTCGTCGGTGAACGCCTGAGCATCATCAACAAAAAGGCGCAAACTACCCGGCACCGCATCATGGGGCTCGTCAATAAACCGGAATGGCAAATCGTTTACAGCGACACACCCGGCGTATTGGACCCCGCCTACAAGCTGCAGGAGGGCATGATGAAATTTGTCCGAACGGCCCTTCAGGATGCCGACCTCATTTTGTTGGTCACAGACATCAATGAGGACGACCTCGCGCACCCCGAGACGTTTGCCAAAATCGCCGAGATGGACATCCCGGTGTTCATCCTGATCAATAAAATTGACCTTGCGCAAGACCAGGCTTATGTAGGCGAACGCATCGCTTACTGGCAATCGAAGATACCCCGGGCCACTGTCGCTCCCATCAGCGCGCTGCACGGCTTCAACATTGACCAGCTGCTCGAACGGATTGTGGAGCAATTGCCGGTCAGCCCTCCGTATTTCCCCAAGGACGAGCTCACTAACAAGCCCATGCGCTTTTTCATCTCGGAGATCATCCGGGAAAAAATCCTCACCCACTTTAAGCAGGAAATTCCCTATTCGTGTGAAGTGGTCGTCGACGCGTACGTGCAAGAAGACAACATCGTGAAAATCCGCGCCGAGATACGTGTCGCACGCGAGAGCCAAAAGCAAATCGTTATCGGCAAGGGCGGCAGCATGATCAAACGCGTCGGCACCGATGCGCGCCGAAACATCGAAAAATTCATTGGCCAACGCGTCTTCCTCGACCTATATGTCAAGGTGGATAAGGACTGGCGCGATGACGAGCGCAAGCTCAAGCGCCTCGGATACCTGGAGTAATCGGCATGATTGGATTTGCTCCCGCCAAAATCAACTTGGGCCTTTTCGTCACCGGCAAACGGGCGGATGGGTTCCACGACCTGCAAAGTGCTTTCTGGCCGGTCGGCTGGAACGATGTCCTCGAAGCACACCGTTCGGAGACGGATGGATTGGATTTGCACCTCACCGGCGTCGCCATCGACGGCGACCCTGTGTCCAACTTGGTCAGTCGAGCCTACCACCTCATCAAGGAACGGTATGGCATTGGCGGCGTAACCGCTCACCTGCACAAGGTCATTCCCATGGGAGCCGGTTTGGGTGGAGGAAGTTCGGACGGGACGTGCATGCTGCGTCTGCTCGATGCCCTGTTCGGGTTGAACCTGAACGATAAAGACGGTGAGACCCTCGCGGCTGAACTCGGTTCCGACTGTCCCTTCTTCTGGCGGGCCCAGCCGGCGTTGGTCACCGGGCGAGGCGAGCACCTCGAGGCGTGGCATTTTGAATTTCCAGCGGATACGTACATCGCAATCGCCCATCCGGGCATCCACGTGAGCACGAGCGATGCCTTTCAGGGTGTGGTCCCTCAACCGAGCACCGTGGATTTCCACGCGCTGGTCACGGCGCCATTGTCCGAATGGGACCAAACCCTGCGCAACGACTTCCAACCGGGCATCGAAGCCCTGCATCCCACCATCCGACAGGTGCGCGAATTGCTTAAAGCACAGGGAGCCCTGTACAGCCAGATGACCGGCACCGGAAGCGCTTGCTTTGGCCTGTTCTCCTCAGAAGAATCCGCACTTAAGGCCTGCAAAGCAGCCCGCGCAAACGGCTGGACAGCCTACACTGCTGAAGCAAACCGGTAGCCCTACTTTGGCGCCTTCCAGCAAATCAAGGCACCGACCGCCGCAAAAATCAAGTTGGGCAACCACGCAGCCAAGCGCAGCCAATTGTCGGTTGAAATCAATGCATCCGGCGGCAGCACCACCGCAGCGGCATAGACCGTGATGATTTTGGCTGCAAAGACGAAAAGAAACCCGGTGACCACGGCCAAGAACAGGTGGAATCCCATGCCGCCTCGCAACTTGCGCGCGGCGATGCCCACCCCGATGACCATCAGCACGTAAATCGAAAACGGATTGGCGGTGCGGCCGAACCGCTCCAGCTTGAGCATGGCGACCTTGGCACCGCGTTTGGTTTCGCGTTCGATGTGTTCGTCCAGGCGCGGCGTCGTCAAGATCGACGTCATCACCGCCCGCTGCCCAAAATCACTGATGCGCATGTCAATGGCGGTGTCGTGACGGGTGACGTAGCGGAGGTTTTCCGAGCCGTCCGGAGCGATGTCGCGAATGCGGGCATTCACCAGCCGCCACACGCTGTCTTCCTCGAGCCACGTGGCCTTCGCGGCGAGGATGCGCTGTTCCAATTCGCCGTTTTCTCCCCACCGCTCAAGCTGAAATCGGTAACCCGTATTGCGATCGACCGTGATTGACCGGAAATACGCCACCACATTGGGGGAGATTTCCCGGTACATGTGCTGGTCACTGATGTGAAAATTCACGTGCACATACTGAACCTCAAAATCGACCTTGCTCTCATTGGCCTTGGGAAGGATGAAGTGGGAAATCAGCAACGAAAGCACCACCAAAACAGTCGCCGCCAAAAAATACGGACGCATCAACCGCGTGAAGCTCATGCCCGAACTGAGCATGGCCACGATTTCGGTGTTTTGAGCCAACCGGCTCGTGAACCAGATGATGGTGAGAAAGACAATGAAACCGCTGAGCAGATTTCCAAAGTGAAAGCAGAAACTGAGATAGTACAGGATGGTCGCGCCCAAAGGAGCTTGGTTGGCGAGCAGCCGCCCCACATTTTCCATCAAATCAAACACCACGGCCACCACGCAAAACACCGCAATCATGAAGAAGAACGTAGTCAGGAACTTCTTCGCGATGTAGCGGTCGAGGCGTTGAAGGCGAAAGCGGCGCATACCGTTAGAGGCGTTGGTTCAATTGCGGAACGACGGCGTTTTTCCACTCCGTGAAATCGCCCGCGAGGATGTGCGCCCGCGCCTGCCGCGCGAGCTCGAGGTAAAAGGCCAAATTGTGCACGCTGCAGATGTACAGCGCGAGGTATTCGTTGGCCTTCAGCAAATGCCGAACGTACGCTTTGGAATACTGAGCGTCCACTGGCGAAGTACCCTGGGGATCGAGCGGGCTGTGGTCGTTGGACCACTTTTCGTTTTTTATGTTGAGCGTGCCGTTCCAAGTGAACAGCAGGCCGTGGCGGGCGTTTCGGGTGGGCATGACGCAATCGAACATGTCCACTCCCAACGCCATATTCTCCAATAAATTTTCCGGCGTCCCCACCCCCATCAGGTACCGCGGCTTGTCTTCGGGCAGCACGCCGCACACCACTTCCGTCATGGCGTACATGTCTTCGTGTGGTTCGCCCACGCTCAAACCGCCAATGGCATTGCCCGCCGCGCCGCGTTCGGCGATGGCTTCCGCAGAAGCTACGCGCAAGTCCTTGTACGTCGAGCCCTGTACAATGGGAAAGAGGTGCTGGTCGAATCCGTACTTCGCCGGTGTGGCGTCCAAATGCGCGATGCAACGATCCAACCACCGGTGTGTGCGTTCCATCGATTCGCGGGCATAGCCGTAATCGCTGGGATACGGGGGGCACTCGTCAAAGGCCATGATGATGTCCGCCCCAATGCTCCGCTGGATATCCATGGAAGTCTCGGGGCTGAATAGGTGCTTGCTGCCATCGATGTGGCTGCTGAACGTCACGCCCTCTTCGGTGATCTTGCGGCGATCGGACAGGCTGAACACCTGGTAGCCGCCGCTGTCCGTCAAAATCGGTCGCTTCCAATCCATGAATTTGTGCAACCCACCCGCCGTCTCCAGCACCTGGGTGCCGGGGCGGAGGTACAAATGGTAGGTATTGCCCAGGATAATCTGCGCGCGGATGTCGTCGCTCAAATCCCGCTGCGGCACCGCTTTGACCGTACCTGCGGTGCCAACCGGCATGAAAATCGGCGTCTCGATGACCCCGTGGTCCGTTGTGATGCGGCCGGCACGTGCCTTGGACTGCGGGTCTTTGCCGTCAATTTGAAAGTTGAGCGCTGCCATGGAGATTGGTAATTGGTGCAAATGTAACTTCGGAGCATGGTTGGAACAGTGTTCAATGCAGTTACAGTGGCCATCGGTGCCAGTGCGGGCCTCGTCCTGGGCAAACGGCTTAGTGAAGGACTGCACGCCATCATTTTTCAAGCGCTCGGCCTCTTTACCCTCGGAATTGGGGTGGCGATGAGTTTGGAAGTCGCCGACCTGTTCGCGGTTTTCCTGTCCTTGATTGCCGGTGTCGTTGCGGGGCATGCCCTGCAATTGGACCAACGCATGAAGGCCGCCACGGCACGCCTCGGCGAAGGAACGGGCACGGCCCTCGTTCAAGCCGTCTTGCTGTTTTGCGTGGGCGCCATGACCTTGATCGGGTGCATGCAGGACGGGTTGAAAGGTGACGCTACGGTCCTCTTCATCAAAGGATCTATGGACCTCGTAAGCTCCGCTTTCCTCGCAGCGGCGTTGGGGCGTGGCGTGTTGTTGGCTGCTCCTGCCCTCCTGCTCATCCAAGGCGGCTTGACGGCGGCCTTTGCGGTGTGGGGCGCTGCGTGGTCCGACGTGCTGATTGCTGACCTCACGGGGCTTGGCGGCTTGTTGCTGTTGGCACTGGGGCTCGACCTGTTGAAAGTGCGTTCGTTTGCCTTGCTCAACTTCGTTCCGGCCTTTGCATTCGTGCCGCTGTTTCAACCGGTGGCCCAATGGCTGGAAACCGGACTTCCTCAATTGTTGTTGCCTTGACCTCCCCTTCCCCACTGCGACGCGCTGTGTTGGTCCTGACGGCTGGGGCCGTACTGGTGGGTGCGTGGTGGATGTGGAGCGAAATCGACCGGCGCATTGAAGGCACTTGGCAGGGCCCCGGCGACTGGTGGGGCAAACGTGCGACGCAATTGAACTACGGCGGTGATGTTCGGGAATGGGCCGAGGCATTCGATTTGCCAGAAGCGTATTTGTTGGCGCTGATTCAATTGGAATCTGGGGGACGTAAACCAGCCGGCAAGCGCTTTGAGGCCCATGTGTACGATCGCCTGATCGCCGTGCGGAATGGAAAGCGTGAACGCTACGAGCAAATCACCGCGGCGGATTTGGTAGGGGCAAGCGATGAAGCCCTGCGCAACCTGGCCACCTCGTGGGGACCGTTTCAATTGATGGGATACAAATGCATCCAGCTCGACGTGCAGCTGCGGGACATCCGAGGCAAGGACGCCATTCGAGCCGGAGCCCAATGGATTGATTTGACGTACGGCGATGCGTTGCGGGCTGGCCGATTTGAAGATGCCTTCCATTTGCACAACACCGGCAAACCATATCCGGCCAACGGCCAACCCACCACCTTTCATCCCGACTACGTCCAACGCGGCATGACCTACATGCGTAAATTCGCTGAAGATGCCCGCCAATAAATACGCCCTCATCCGCTACCGGACCATTGACCGCTGCCTGCGCAACGAGGCGCGGCCCTTTCCCTCCAAGGAAGAATTGCGGGCGGCCTGTGAAGAGGCCTTGTACGGCAGCGACGGCGACCGCATCAGCACGTCCACACTTGAAAAGGACCTGAATGCCATGCGGTACGACGGCGCACTGGGGTATTACGCGCCCATTGCCTATCACCGGGACGAGCGCGGGTACTATTACGAAGAAGCGGACTTCTCCATTGACAACCTCCAGCTCAACGATGAAGAGCTTGAGTCCATCCGCTTCGCGGCACGGACCTTGGTGCAGTTCCGCAACGTACCAATGTTTTCGCAATTCGGTCAGGCCATCGGCAAAATCGACGACCGCCTGCGCATGGCGCCGGATTTGGATACAGCCCAACTCGATAGCATTGTGCAGTTTGAATCGGCCACGGCGACGCGTGGGTCCGAGCATTTGCAGCCGTTGCTGCAGGCGATTCAAGGGCGACGCGTGGTGTCCCTGAGCTACCGCAAATTCAAATCAGAGGAGGCCGATGCCCTGCTCGTCCACCCTTACCTGCTCAAGGAATACCGCAACCGCTGGTACGTCATTGCGTGGAACCCCGACCGCAGCGATTACCGTACCTATGGCCTGGACCGCATTGAGTCCGTGGAGGAACAGGATGATGGGTTTGCGTTGCGCAGTGATTTTGATGCCGACCACTTTTTCAAGCACAGCTTTGGCATATCCAAGTCCACCGAGGCTCCACAGGATGTGCGGGTCCGCTGCAACCAACTGGAGTACGAATACCTCGCCGCTCAGCCCGTCCATCCCTCCCAGCAGTTGATTCGCATTGAGGAGGATGTCTACGAATTGCAGCTGCACGTGCTGGTCACGTTTGAACTGGTACACTTCCTCTTGGGCTTGGGTGCGGCCGTTGAAGTCATCGCACCGGAGAGCTTGCGCCAACGCATGGAAGCGGTGCACCGAGCAGCGTTGGATCGGTACCAATAAATCTTTTTTTCGGCACCGTAAATCCTTTACGGAGTAACTGTCGTGGTTTGTTTGGTCAAACCATCAAAACAGGCTGCCATGTCCATTCCATTGAACCCCACAGCGTTTCAGAACAACCCGCAAATCACCACCCTCGCAGAGGCCCAAGGCTGGATCGATTCGTTCGCTCGCCCCAACCAATTCAATCAGCACGCGTGGCAAACAACCAAGCGCCTCGCCCTCCTCGTGTGGAAATGCCACCTCGAACAACGCGCTTTTCACCGGACGCTGAACTTCTTGCACCCCACGTTTTACGAGATGATCAAGACCCCGACAGGCGTAAGCCTCCTCACTGAATCGCGCTTGCGCAAATTTGCCTCCTGAGGGTATCATTAGTCCGAAAAAGTGCTTTAACTGCTTGATGCTGAGGATGTACGATATGGAC
>DJYV01000089.1 GCA_002448555.1 Flavobacteriales bacterium UBA6969 | reverse complement strand
ACGACTGCCGCATACATGAGCAACAGCTTGCCCATTCCTTCGGCCAAAAAAGAAATCGCCGTCGCTACGGCGGTCGCTGGTGAAATGCTTGGCCTCGGCGCCCTGTTCATGGACGCCGGAAGCGGGGCGCAACAATGCGTTTCGCCGTCTACCATTCACGCCGTGCGCAATGCCGTGGATTGCCCCATCATCGTCGGTGGAGGCATCGGCGATGCCGCAGGCGTCGAAGCCGCCTGGCAAGCCGGAGCCGACCTCGTGGTCATCGGACACGCCATCGAAAGCCGGCCCTTTCAGCTGGATTGGATGCCACATCCCGAGGCGTTCAGTGCCAAGGCCAATCCAGCCGAAGAGCAGGTTTAACCCAGCGCGCTCAGAACGAGAATTCCAGAGCCAACAGACCGTGGCGGCCCGCTTGCGGGTAGACGTACACCTCAGAAATTTCCTCTCCTCCCCACTCATAAAAATAAGCCCATCCGTTCGCGCTGTATTGGGCGTCCAAGAAATTCCGCAAATATGCGGAAACCGCGACGTAAGATCCATTCGGTCGGTTCCACATCCAGCGAACACGCGCATCATGAACGTTATACGCATCCAATGATCGCACATCGCTGGACGTATTGTCAAGAAATTGCTTTCCCACGTGGCGGGCAGACCATTCAAACAGGCACGTCGAACCGACCCCTTCTTCATTTAGGCGGTTCAATGCCTCCCAGGTCACTACACTCGACGCTGTAAAGTTGGGGGAGAAGCTGATATCGGCTGGGTCCATTCCCGAGTCGAAGCCGAATTCGGTGATGCGGTTCTGGGAAGCCGTTACGGTACTGTACCACTGAAATCCGTTCATCGGACGCCACATGTTGGTCCATTCCAGTCCCGCGCGGTAGCTACTGGCTACGTTTTGCCTGATTGGAGAACCTACATCGTTCAACGCCCCAGTCAGAACCAATTGGTTCTCATACTGCATGAAGTAGCCCACGGCCTGCATGCTCCATTCAGGTGTTGAAACTTCCCAGCCCAGTTCGTAGTCCGTTAATTGCTCCGCTAACGGGTAAGTGACGGTGGACCGGTCAATGAAATCGTTGCGCACGGGCTCACGACTCCCCCTAGCCACGGAGGCGAAAATACGGCTACTTGGGCTGACGATGTAATCCAATCCAAGTTTGGGATTAATGAAAGTCATTGAAGTATCGACCTGTAGCGTGCGCAAATCATTGTCGGTGCCTTCAACGCTATAGCCCACCTGGCGCGCCTGAATTTCTCCTCGAACGTTGACCTTACCCTCAGCTAGGCGCTGGTTACCGCTGACGAACGCGTATCGATCCGATTTCTGTCCAAGATTATCGTAGTAGCGATGCTGCGGCGAGAGCGATTGTCCCCCTGCTTCCATCCAAATTGGGTTGCCGAAGTGTTCACCCTCGTACTGAAAAGCTCCTAAGCCAAATTGTACACCGCCGTTCTCTAAAGATCGGCTACCCTGAAGGATGCCTCCGAAAAAATCATTATCCAACCAGCGCCGGCGAATGACATTGGAAGTGGTAACGGTGTCCTCGGAAGTGATTACGGAAGTTCCTCCGTACAATGCAATGTCATCCATCTCCCTGAATTGCTCCCAGTATCCAGCGCCAGCAGTATAGTGCAAAGTTGCACCAAAATCCCAGCTCCCGAGGCGCTGGCTTACATGGACCTGATGGTGATCCTGCCGGTAATCGTCTACCTGGTCAGCATAGTCATAATAATTGTGTTGGCGTCCTCGATCAATTAAATCTTCAATACGCGCCGAGTCAGCACCATATCCGTACTCGTAAGAATTAGCCGCCCAAGCCCAAATGGAATCGGCATCGGCATCCAATCCGATGCGGGGCACACCGTACCATGCTTGCTCTGTCCTCTCATGGCCCAGCATCGCTGAATATGCAATTTGTCCTGAATCCCAGCGGTATCCAAGGCCTAACTGCATGCTCGACAAGTCACTGGCTGACCGGTCCATGTAGCCATCGGACAAAATCCGTGAGGCCCGGCCTTCCATGTAGAAGCCCGAACCGATTTCACCCGTGCTCCACTGTGCCATGCTGCGCAACGTGCCGAAGGATCCGCCGGAGAGTACAACCCGGCCACCGGCCTTTTCATTGAACTCCATGGTTTGGATGGCCACGGTGGCGCCAAATGCTCCGGCGCCATTGGATGAACTACCGACCCCACGCTGAATGGTCAAGTTATCCACGCTGCTCGCCAAATCGGGTAAATCCACCCAGTAAACTTGGTGCGATTCAGCATCGTTGAGGGCAACCCCGTTAATGGTCACGTTGATGTGCGTCTGATCCGATCCCCGGATGCGCATGGATGTGTACCCAATGCCAGCGCCGGCATCAGAGGTCACGACGAGTGAAGGTGTAAATCGCAAAAGAAATGGCATGTCCATGGATGCATCTCTTTTTGCCAGCTCCACAGCCTCGACTGTTTGCGTTGGAAATGGAGACCGTTCAGGCGCCTGAATGGCGGAGACTGTAGCCGGAAGTAACTGAACGGTTTTCAGCACGGAGTCCACAGCTGCAGCGGAGGGAGATTGGGCGACACCGGGCACATGGTAGGCCAGTGCGCAGAGCAAAATGAAGGTGAATCGATTCATCGTTTTTTGAGGTTCATTAAACAAAACGACGCAAGGGGGCACAATCCCAATTCAGGCCCAACGGCCTGGCTCAGCTCCCCTACCGGTATTATCCGGTCAGGTTATGAGGGTATGTTCTCAGCACTCGGAATCGAGGCACCCCTGCGACGGGACAAATATACATCAAATCTGTATCTTGTCGCCATGGAGAACGAGCGACTGGACCTGCTTCTGGATGCCGCGCTTGAAGCGGCTGCGGCCGGCTCGGCAGTGCTCCTTCACCACCTGTCCCACCAAAACGATCGCCTCGTCATCCGCGCAAAACGGGACGGCAGTCCGGTGTCTGCGGTGGACCTCGAAAGCCACACCGCGATCCAAAACGTATTGGCGCCGCACGGCATCCCCATCATCAGCGAAGAAGGCGCCCTGCCCCCATACGCCGAGCGCTCCAACTGGCCACTCTTTTGGCTCGTGGACCCATTGGATGGCACCCAGTCGTACCTCGACCACCGGGAAGGCTTTGCTATCAACATTGCCCTATGCGATGCATCAGGACCCATCCTCGGTGTCGTCGCCGACCCGTTGTCCGACCGGATTTTTGCGGGCACCCAATCCAGAACGCCTTTTACGGTTTCCCTCACCAATTTGAGCGAGTATCGGCCCATCACACCACGACCCGCCACCCGGCCATACCGCCTCGTTACAAGTTGGAATGAGGCGCTATCGAAAGAAGACCTGCTTCCCGCATCCTTAGACGCTGGAACGTTTCTGATGGAAGCAGTCAGTGGTGCATTGAAATTCTGCCTCCTCGCCACCGGTGAGGCCGATGTGCACGCACGTAGCGCCTCGTACATGGAGTGGGATTGTGCAGCTGGCGATGGCATTTTGCGCAGCATGGGCATTGCCGTGCGCGACCGCGAAACCAACCAACCGCTCACCTACAACTCCATGAGCCTGCGAGTGGGGAATCTTTACGCCTCGCGCATATAAGGGCTATCGGTAGGCGGTATCAGCCTCGAAGTTTTCATACAAATCGAGGTAGTTGACGTACCGTTCTTCTGCGATTTCTCCCTCTTCTACGGCTGTACGGACCGCGCACTGGGGCTCCGAACGGTGCAGGCAGTTGTGAAATTTGCACGCGGGGAGTTTGGCGAACAGCTCGGGGAAATAGTGATGCAGCTGGTCCCGTTCGAGTTCGACCAACCCAAACCCTTTGATGCCAGGAGTGTCCACGAGGTAACCGCCTTCAGGCAAGGCAAACATCTCGGCAAAAGTGGTGGTATGCTTGCCCTTTTGGTGCGCCTTCGAGACGTCACCTGTTTTCAATTCAAGGCCGGGCAATAACCGGTTGATCAACGTGCTTTTGCCCACACCGCTGTGCCCGGAAAGCAGGTTGATGCCCGCGGAAGCGAGGGCCGCCTTCAATTCGTCCAGGCCCTCGCCGGTTTCAGCGGAGGTGCGAAGGGTGGTGTAGCCGGCCAGCTGGTACACCTCTTCGAGGTATTCAAGGCGAGCCGTAGCATCTGGTTGACCACCGTACAAATCCCATTTGTTGAAGACCAAGGTCGTCGGTACCCCATAGGCCTCCGCCGTGACGAGGAATCGATCGATGAAGCCCGTACTAGTTTCCGGGCTGGCAACGGTAACGATGAGAAAAGCCCGGTCCAGGTTGGCGGCAACAATGTGGCTTTGCTTGGACAGATTGACCGAACGGCGCACGATGGCGTTGCGGCGCTTCTTGCGCTCTACGATGAGTGGCGGCTCATCCTCGCCGTGAAATTCAATGACGACGTCATCGCCCACAGCAAATGGGTTGGTCGACCGGTCACCCTGCAATCGCAAACGCCCTCCTGCCCGGCACGAATGCACGTTTCCAGAATCGGCATCGCGCACTTCGTACCACGAACCTGTGGAGCGCAACACAACGCCACGTGTTTGCCGAATCTCCATCAAGCAGATGTACCGAGGGATTGAAACGCCGCCTCCAAACCTCCCGGTTGGCTCGACAGATTGGCCACCGTATCGTCAGCGACAAGTTGGCCGCGGTGGATCATGACCACCCGTTCGCACATCGCCTCGACCTCTTGCATGATATGTGTGGAAAGGATCACGGTGCGCTTCTTACCCACCTCTTTGATGAGGTTGCGGATGTCAACCAACTGGATGGGGTCCAAACCAGACGTTGGTTCGTCCAAAATCAACACCTCCGGATCATGAATCAGTGCTTGAGCCAAGCCGACCCGCTGGCGATAGCCTTTTGAAAGCTGGCCAATCAGCTTGTGGACTTCAGGGGTCAATCCAACCCGTTCAATGACTTCTTCCACCTTGGCCTTTCGGTCGGGAAGCTGGTACAGATGCGCTACATAATCGAGGTATTCGCGCACGTACATCTCGAGGTGAATGGGGTTGTGTTCCGGCAGGTAGCCGATGTGCTGTTTGGTTTCAACCGGATGCTCTTCTACATCCTTCCCGCACACTTCTACCTTCCCTTCACTGGGCGGTAGATACCCCGCGATCAAACGCATCAACGTTGATTTTCCCGCCCCATTGGGACCGAGCAAACCGAGCACTTGCGGGCTCGGTACGTCCAAACTGACCCCGTTCAGGGCAGCTTGTTCACCGAACATACGCTTCACGTTTTTGACCGAGACCGACATCGGCATCGAAGGTACGATGATTCCCAAGGGAACAAAAAAGCCACCCCGATTGGAGTGGCTTTTTCAGTGCGTTCTGGTCAGGCTTACATCATGCCGCCCATGCCGCCGCCCATACCGGCAGGAGGAGCGACAGGTGCCTCCTCTTCTTCATCAGCAATGACACACTCGGTGATCAACACCATGCCCGAGATGGAAACGGCGTTTTCGAGGGCAACACGGGTGACCTTCGTCGGGTCGATAACACCCGCCTCGAATAAGTTCTCGAACACCTCGGTGCGTGCGTTGTAGCCGAAATCGCCTTCACCTTCGCGAACGGAATTCGCGACCACTGCGCCCTCACCGCCGGCGTTGGCCACAATCTGACGAAGCGGCTCCTCGACAGCGCGAAGAACGATCTGTACGCCCGTGGTTTCGTCTTGGTTGATACCGGTCAAGCCTCCGACTTGAGCCGCTGCGCGGATGTAGGCCGTGCCCCCTCCAGGAACAATACCCTCTTCAACGGCTGCGCGGGTTGCGTGCAATGCGTCATCCACTCGGTCCTTCTTCTCCTTCATCTCCACCTCCGTGGCTGCACCTACGTACAGCACGGCAACACCGCCCGCGAGTTTGGCGAGGCGCTCCTGCAACTTCTCCTTGTCGTAATCCGAAGTCGTGGTTTCAATTTGCGCCTTAATCTGACCAATGCGCGCGTCGATTTGCTCCTTTACCCCGCTTCCGTTGACAATGGTGGTGTTGTCCTTGTCGATGGTCACTTTCTCCGCAGTACCCAAATCAGCCAGGGTGACGTTCTCAAGTTTCAATCCGGTTTCTTCAGATATGACCTGTCCGCCGGTGAGGATGGCGATGTCCTGCAGCATGGCCTTACGGCGGTCGCCGAATCCAGGTGCCTTGACAGCCGCCACTTTGAGCGAGCCGCGGATCTTGTTCACCACGAGGGTAGCCAGTGCTTCTCCGTCGATATCTTCAGCGATGATTAGCAACGGACGACCGCTTTGAGCGGTTTGCTCCAAGCTTGGGAGCAAGTCCTTCATGGTGGAGATTTTCTTGTCGTAGATGAGGATGTAGGGGCTTTCGAGCTCGGCCTCCATCTTTTCACTGTTGGTCACGAAGTACGGCGACAAGTAGCCGCGGTCGAACTGCATGCC
>DJYV01000181.1 GCA_002448555.1 Flavobacteriales bacterium UBA6969 | reverse complement strand
GTAGGACTCGTTCGGCTTCAAGGCGCTGGCTTCTGTGAATTTGTCAATCGCCCGGTCCCACTGCTCACGCTCAAAGTAGGTATCGCCGTCCTCCACAAGTTCATTGTACTCTTCATCGACCTCGGCGGAATTGGCCAGTGCGTCTTCTCGCTCGTCTACACGACGCAAGCCATCACGCGGCTTACGCGCGTCCGGACGCATGTCCTTGGCTGCCTCAAAACCAGCCCGTGCCTCCTCAAGTCGGTCCTTCGACAGGGCGCGGTCGGCATCATCAAGCAAGGCTTGGAACGCCGCTTCGTCTGCATTTGCAGCATTCGCAGCGTCCAATTCAAGCTGGGCTTCGTCCCGCTTCGTTGCGACATCGGTTTCCTCAGGAAACAAATCCAACGCCGAATCATAGAAGTCCACGGCCTTCTGCCACTCTCGGCTGGATTTCGCGCGGTCACCCTTCTGGACAAACTCCTCAAATTTCTCCCGCATCTCCTCCGCTTGCCCCGCCATCCGCTCTAAGCGCGCCAACTCAGCGTTGACCTTGTTGCGCATTCGGACCGTGTAATTGCCATCAAAAACCACCGTGTTCTGGTCTGCGAAATACTCCCCGCGCCCATACGGATCTTCAAAAATGCTCGCGTCAAAGCCCGGCGGTAGCGGCATCATGCTCATGTCCAAGTCCATGTTGCGCGTACCATTGACATCCATTGGGATGCCGGAAGCGTCCACCTCAATGCGCTTGTTGCTGTGCTCGGCCAACTCGAAGCTGAAGGTGTAATTGTGGCGAAGGGGCAAATCAAATGCGTACCCCCCACGTGCATCTGTGGAGATGGCGTCGAATTCCACGCCGTCTTGGAACACCACCACCCGCACGCCTTGCAGTTTTTTGTTGCTCTCCTCGTGCTTCACCGTTCCGAATACGGCCAACAAATCCTCTTGAGCGGATGTCGGAATCGCAAATGCAATCAGCCATACCGCCACCGCGAACCACCGCAGGGGCAAAATTCGCGTTACCTTGTGTCCACGGTGAACCTGTGGGAAAGGCATAAACTTCTTTGGGGTTGATTTGCAGGTCATTACGCAGGGTTCGTCCTCCACTTAGAACGTAAAAATATGGCATTTAGTTATTGGGAATCAAACGCGTGGTTCGAAGAGGTCGATTTGCTTGTCGTGGGCGCCGGCATCGTTGGTCTCTCCGCCGCGCTGCACGCGCGCTCCCTGCACCCCGATTGGCGCATCGTCGTCGTGGATGCCGACCCGCTGGGAGGAGGCGGCTCCTCGCGGAATGCGGGGTTCTCATGTTTTGGAAGCGCCACCGAATTGCGGAGCGACCGGCAAACGTTGGGCGATGAAGCCGCCTTGGAATTGGTACGCAAACGGTGGCAAGGGCTGCAGCGCCTGCGTTCGACGTTTGGTGACAACGCCTTGGGGCACCGCGTTTGTGGGAGTGTTGAGCTGTTTCCGGGCGAGGGAAGCGAGGCCCCTCCTTCGGCCCGTGAATTGGAAGACCTCAACCGGTGGATTGAACCGGTAACGGGCGTAGTAGACACCTTCACCCCCGTACCCTCCCATTCCCTACCACATCTACTCGGCGACGCCCGTGGCCCTGCTATCCTCTCCCGACTCGAAGGCCTGCTGGACACCGGCAAAATGAACCGTGCGTTCCGATCCAAGGCGCACGCCAGTGGCATTGATGTATTGACTGGCATCCGCGTCGAGTCCATCGACACCGCCGAAGGCAATTGCCAACTGAACATCATTACCCTTAGCCGTGAGGAAGCGTCGATTCGCCCAGCACGCCTCGTGGTGGCCACCAACGCGCTCGGCAGCACCTTGATTCCTGGCATCGACGTTGAACCGGCGGTGAATCATGTGCTGGTCACCGATGAGATTCTGGATTTTGAATTCCCCCACGCTGTCCACATCGACGCCGGGTACGTCTACGCACGGCCCATCGAGAACCGCATGCTCATTGGCGGAGGACGGCATTGGGGACTAGATGAAACGGCCACACGCAACCGATTGATGGCCCTGATGCACGAACTCTGGCCAGCCACAGAAGCCGCCGGCATTGCCTACCAATGGTCCGGACTGTTGGGCGTGGGCGAGGACCGATCGCCCATTGTGAAGCGGTTCGCTCCCAATGCCTCTGCAGCCGTGCGATTAGGCGGCATGGGCGTGGCCATCGGCATGGAGGTCGGCCGAATGGCTGCAGAAGAAATTGCGATTAACTGAAACTTTTTCTCGATGACCACCGTAAAGGGCGGGGATGAATTGTCAATTAATTCCCTTAGAACCCATGCGGACAGCCATTCAAACTGCGTGCATCGCTTTGCTCCTTGCCTTTACTGGCAGTGTTTTTGCCCAAACGGGCTTGCAGGTCGTTACCGGCCCAACGAGCTTCACCGGTGCCTCTAACTTAGAAGACGGCATTCAAATTGCCTCCACCGGAACGTATTCCACTCAACTCTCCCTATTCACGGACATCATGCCGTATTGCTCGGCCGATGCTGAATTGAATTGGGGTGGTTTGGGATTGACGGCCGCCGATCGTCGACACGAAATGTCCGAGTGGTATGGACTTGGCGCGGGCATCCGCCTGCACACGCCGTACGACAATGGCAAGGTCATTCAGCCGTGGATCGGTCTGGGCATCAACTACATGCAACAGTCGAATTTTGCCGATTTGGCAGATGCCGAAGGCAATGCCTACTTCTATTGGAGCAACGGCAAAGTCTACGACATGGCCGAAGACGCTGCACACGCCAACGTGCTCGCTCAAGAGCTAACACCGGACTACACCTACGAGTCCCAGACCGCGACGCAGCGCAACGTAGCTATTCCGATTCGATTGGGCGTGAATTTGAACTTGACTCCTCGGGTCTATGCGAGTGCTGCTTTTGCCATGTTGGCCGGAGCCGAAGCCAGCTTGGATCCCCGCCCCGGTCACCGGGACATGCTGACGACCGCTCAGGCGGGCATCGGCATCCGCGTGGGTCGCGACTATGCAGAACCCCGCATCGAGCTCCCCGTTGAGTTGGCCGAGTTGGGCAATGATTTTGACCAAGACGGTGTGAAAGACAACCGTGACCGCTGCCCAGCGACCCCGATTGGCGCACCCGTTGATAAGCGCGGATGCCCAACCGACTCCGACAAGGACGGTGTTGCCGATTACGAAGACCTCGAACCATTCTCCCCCCATACCCGTGTGAACATGCAGGGCATTGCCTTGTCTGAAGCGCAATGGGAAGCCGTCGCTGCCCAACGCAGCGAGCAAACGGCTCCAACCCTCGAAGTATTCCAGCGCATCGAAACGCCTGACAACGCCCCTGCAGTGCAGGCCGTGAGCAGCGAAGGGTTGACCCCTGCCGAAGTGCGCTTGCTGAAGTCGTTCGGAACAGACAAATCCACCATCAAGGTGAAAGCCGCACGTACCCCAGCTGCCCCCGCTCCAGCTCCAGCTGCGACTGGTGCGCTCGAGGGCATGAACATTGACGCGTTGCGTGCCGTTATGCCGGCCATTCGCCCTTCGTACCGCATCCAATTGACACCGGATGTGCGCACGTTGGATGTGGAGCGCATTACTCCGTTTTTGCTCAAAGGTGAAGTCACGCAAAAGTTTGACCAATCCAGCACGATGACATTTGTCACGCAACCGGTTTTCTCCATGCGCGACGCTCAAGCCCAATTGCAAACGATGCAGGAAGCTGGATTTACTGAAGCCTTCATCGTGGGTGAATTCAACGGCAAATTGGTCGACGTCGCGGTGGTAGCCGCGCTGGATCAGCAATTGAACGAAGGCACCGCTTCAGCGGAATAACATTGGAATTATTTGACGACGGCAAGCCCACCAGGAGCCTGCCATGAAAGCCACCTTCACGGGTGGCTTTTTTTATGCCCGGACCACCGCCTCAGCTACCCGCATCCCATCCAATGCTGCGGACAAAATGCCGCCGGCATAACCTCCGCCCTCTCCACACGGAAACAACCCCGCTACATCCGGGTGCATCAAGTGCGCTCGGTCGCGCGGAATGCGGACCGGACTCGAGGTGCGGGACTCGGGAGCGATCAAAATGGCATCGGGATCGAAGTAACGGGGCATGCGCTTGCCAAAGGTGCGCAAGCCGGCCGCCAAGGTGTCCGAAATCACGTCCGGCAGAAGCTCACGGAGGTTCACCGAAACCACACCAGGTGTGTAGGAGCAATCCGGCAACGTTTTCGACGTGCGGCCGCGATCGCCGGCCAAAAAATCCACCAACCGCTGTGCCGGTGCCCGTTGCGTTCGACCCGCGGCTTCCCAACACGTTCGCTCCACGTCCCGCTGAAAGGCCAATCCGCCGAGCTGCCCTTGGAAGCCCAAGCCCTCCCAATCGACCGCAGTCAATTGTACAACCATCCCCGAGTTAGCGTACAGGTTGTTGCGCTTTGAGGGCGACCACCCATTGGTCACCACTTGCTCCGGTTCTGTGGCGCACGGCGCGACGATGCCTCCGGGGCACATGCAAAACGAATGGACCCCTCTCCCGTTGGCTTGGCAAACCAACCGGTACGATGCGGGCGGCAGAACATCTCCGCGTTCCTCACCGTGGTATTGAATGGCATCCACCAAGGACTGCGGATGTTCAATGCGCACGCCCATCGCAAACGGCTTCGCTTCCAACGCCCACCCCTTCGCATCGAACAACTCAAAAACATCGCGTGCGCTGTGCCCCGTGGCGAGAATCAGGTGTTTCGCGGGGCGCCGGTGGCGTTCTCCCGTGGCCACGTCTTCCCAGGCTACTGCATCCAACGCACCGTCGACGGCCTCCACGTCAACCAACCGCGCGCCGAAATGCACCTGGCCACCAGCCGCGCAAATAGCCTCACGCATGCGCTGGATGATTTGAGGCAGTTTGTTCGTCCCAATGTGCGGATGGGCGTCCACCAAAATCGCTGGGTCCGCACCGAAGTGGACCAGCCACTCCAAAGCACCTCGGATGTCGCCGCGCTTGTGGCTTCGCGTATACAGTTTGCCATCGCTGTAAGTGCCTGCTCCGCCTTCTCCAAAACAGTAATTCGAATCGGGGTCTACGGTGTGGTCGCGGGTGATTTTCACAAGGTCCCGTCGGCGTTGGCGCACGGGCTGGCCGCGTTCCAAAACGATGGGACGCCGGCCTTGGCGGATGAGCGTGAGTGCCGCAAACAATCCTGCAGGTCCGGCACCTACGACGTAGACCGATTCCGCGTCGGCTGGGAGGACCTCCAGTTGCGGGCCGAGGGTACGCACCTCCGACAAGCGACCACCCGCTGGAGCCACCTCAAATCGCCAGACCGCTTGAACGGGTCGTTTGCGCGCGTCGAGGTTTTTGCGCACCACGCGGTATTCACCGAGTTCTGACTCCCTGCAGCCCACGGATTTGGCCAGCACCCGCTGGATGCGCGCAGCGTCGGAACTCCACTGGGCTGGGAACCGAACGTCCACAAACCGCGCAGGCTCACCGGTCTGATTCGGTGTACGCTGGTCGTTGGTGTCGGTCGAAGCCATGGCGCGAAGATAAACCCCGGGTTGGTGGCAGCAGCTTGGGTAGATTGGGCTTAAATTGGGCTGGATTTTGCATTCCATGTCCGACGCCTCGTTCCCCTTTAACCCCATGGCCTTTGACCGCCGAGATTGCTCGGATGACGCCATCAAAGTGCTCTACACGCAGCTCATGCTCCCGCGCATGATTGAGGAGAAAATGATGAGCCAACTGCGGCAGGGCAAAATTTCGAAGTGGTTCAGCGGCATGGGGCAAGAAGCCATCTCGGTAGGGGCAGCGGCGGCATTGGATTCCGATGAATTCATCCTGCCCATGCACCGAAACCTGGGCATTTTCACAACGCGCGGCATCCCGCTCGATCGCCTTTTCTCGCAATTTCAAGGAAAGGCCAACGGCTTCACCAAGGGACGCGACCGCTCCTTCCACTTTGGTTCACCCGAACACCACATTGTGGGGATGATTTCGCACCTCGGACCCCAATTGGGCATCGCCGACGGCATTGCGTTGGCGCACAAATTGAACCAAGCGGAAAAGGCCACGCTCGTGTTCACCGGAGACGGCGGCGCTTCGGAAGGCGATTTTCATGAAGCCGTCAACGTAGCAGCCGTGTGGCAATTGCCCGTCATCATCGGCATCGAAAACAACGCTTGGGGCCTGAGCACGCCGTCGAACGAGCAATTCCGATTCGAGCATTTCACCGACAAAGCGATCGGATACGGCATTCCCGCCGAAGACGCCATTCAAGTGGATGGCAACGACGTTCTTGCGGTCTACCACGCAGTGAAAGACGCCGCCGAAAGCATTCGGCAGCACCCCCGCCCCATCCTCCTCGAATTCAAAACGTTCCGCATGCGCGGGCACGAGGAGGCCTCCGGCACCAAGTATTACCCGGAAGGGCTGATCGACCACTGGGGACAAATCGATCCCGTGGAACGGTTCACGGCTTGGGGCTTGGACAACGGTGTGTTCAACGAAGCGTTCCTCGAGGAGGTCCGCACGCACCATGCCGAGCTGATGAAATCGGGGTTGAAAGCCGCCGCGGAAGAACCCGAGATTTCAGCGGACCTCGAAACGGAATTGCAGGACCGGTTTGCGCCAGTGCCCGAGACCCAGTGGTCCACCGAACCCGAACTGCCGGCGGAAGGCGTTCGAGATTTGCGGTTGATCGACGCCATCAGTGAGGGCATGGGGCAAGCCATGGAGGCCTTTCCAGAGCTTGTGCTTATGGGGCAAGACATCGCAGAGTACGGCGGCGTGTTCAAAGTAACGGACGGATTTGTGGAGCGATTTGGCAAGGAACGCGTGCGCAACACGCCACTGTGCGAATCGGCCATTGTCGGCGCGGCTTTGGGGCTGAGCATTGCCGGCAAGAAAGCCATGATGGAGATGCAATTCAGCGACTTCGTCACGGTCGGCTTCAACCAAATCGTCAACAACCTCGCCAAAATCCACTGGCGCTGGGGCCAGCAAGCCGACGTAGTCGTCCGTATGCCCACAGGCGGAAACGTCGGGGCCGGACCATTCCACAGCCAGTCCACTGAAGCGTGGTTCTTCCACGTTCCAGGACTCAAGGTGGTCTACCCTTCCACACCGGCAGATGCCAAAGGGCTTTTGCTGCGTGCCTTCGAGGATCCGAATCCGGTCCTGTTTTTTGAACACAAATACCTCTACCGCTCGCTTAGCGGGCCTGTTCCAGCGGAGCCCTATGCCATCGAATTGGGGCAAGCGCGCACGGTGCAGTCGGGTACGGACGCCACCATCATCACTTACGGGCTGGGCGTGCAATGGGCCGAGGCCGCAGCTGCAGCCTCCGAAGCCTCCATCGAGATCATCGACCTCCGCACCTTGCTCCCTTGGGACGAAGGCGCGGTATTCGAAAGCGTGCGCAAGACCAATCGCGCCCTTGTTCTCCACGAAGACACCTTAACCGGAGGCATTGGCGCCGAACTCAGCACCCGGATTCAAGAGGCCTGCTGGCAAGACCTTGACGCCCCCGTCAAGCGCGTGGGTGGGCTCGATACAGCGTTCCCTTTTGCCGGCGCTCTCGAGGAACAATTCCTTGCTTCAAGCCGCTTGAACGAAGCCCTTTCGGAGCTTCTCGGGGCCTAAGGCATTCCGGTTGGGATTTGGAAATTTGCAAGGCCCGGACTACATTGGAAGGTGCATCTCACGTGCACACTCACAACCAAGTCCGTCTCCTTGCTGCCGCTTCATCACATACAACGCGCGATTCATGCCTTCTTCTCGGAAGTCAACGAGCAGGCTTTGCAGTTGATGATGCACCACCCGGAATGTGAGGCCGAAGCCCAGCGCATCGTGCGCAAGAGCAATTCCTTGTTGCGCCAACACATTGCGACCTTCAAATCCAACCCGTGGAAGGCCCCTCAGGATTCAGCAGCACTCAAACAGCTGTGCCAGGAAGCCCAAGAGGACAGCCTAAAACTGATGCAGCGCATCCAGCAAGCAGCGGCCAATCCAGCGGCGTTTGCCGCCGCGCGACCGGACGAACAAAACGCTTGATCAGCGGCCGCGCATGCGCATTTGCTGCGGGCTGCGAATCGCCGCTTCCACCTGCTTGATGTCTTTCTTCAACACGCCCTTGGCATCGAGGCGCTTGCACTCATTGAGCAGGGCCTTGGCCAATTTGGTCTTGCGCTTGGCAGAGGCCACGACGGCCAAATTCAATTTCACAGCGGCCTTATCGTGGTCCTGTTTCAACCCAATTTCCAGCGCCTCTTTCAACAGCCGTTCCGCCTCATTCATATTGTGCTCCATCATCAAGCTCCCCGACAGAAAGTACCAGTAGCCGCGGCGACGGGGCCACAGGTGCTTAGGGTTGACGCGGCCCAACCATTTGCGCGCATCCTCCATTTTCTGTTGACGCAAGCTGATAAAGGCCATCAACAAACGCATGCTCTGCAACGTGATTAACACAAGAAGGGCAGCCACCAGCACCATGCCCACACCAGCACCGACTTGTCCGACGGTAAACAAATGAATCGCATAGGCCAAGCTCGCAGCGGCAAGAGGAATTTTTATGAATCGCGTGTCCATGAACAAGATAATTTTGCGGTCAAAATTACCGCAAGATGGATTGGAACGCATTGGAATCATTGGAAGATTGGAACGCCGCCCTGAAAGCATCGCATGTCAGACCAGTTGTCGTTTTCAAACACAGCACCCGGTGCAGCATCAGCCGCATGGCCCTGAAGCTCACGCAGCAGGCATGGGATTTGCCTGAAGACGTCCAACCCCTTTTGCTCGATTTGCTCAATTACCGCGCAGTCAACAATGCAATTGCAGCGGACCTGGAGACCGAACACCAATCGCCTCAGCTGCTGTTGATCCGCGACGGCAAAACAGTGCATTGCGCAAACCATTCAAACATCGACCCGGTCGACTTGTTGCCCTATCTTTAAGGCATGGATCAAGTCGTCAAAATCCGGGTCATCCTCGATGTTGAGGAGGACATCTTTCGCGACATCGAAATCGAACTCGATGCCCCGTTGATGCACCTGCACTTATCCACGCTCGACGCTTTCAATTGGGACAACGCCAATGAGATGGCCTCCTTCTACAAAAGCAACGAGGCCTGGGATAAAGGCGCGGAGTACCCGCTCATGGCGATGGGTCCCGCATTTCCCTCCATGGAAAACGCCACCGTGCGGGACATCCTGCCGACGCCCACCTCGCGCGGGCTCTACGTGTACGACTACCTCCGGATGTGGTGCTTCTACCTCGAGCCGTTGGCCATGGGGGCCGCTGAAGACGGCGTGGGATACCCCCGGCTGATGATGGAATTCGGCACCACGCCCGACCCCATGAGCCGCGAACCCGAGGGCCTCGACGATGCGGGGTTGTTAGACGACGTCTTCAGCGACGACGCCAAAACCGGCGATCCCGAAATCGATGCGTACCTCGACGAGGACGACGACGAGACGCCCGGCATGGAAAACATCGATGACCACGTCGACCTGTTCTGAATGGACGGGACCCGCGCAGCACAGCTTTCTCCTCTCTCGGAACACCGAGGCCAACAGGAGTGCCCGCTCTTGGTGGTTGTCATCGGCCCCACAGCCGTCGGTAAAACAGCCCTCGCCATCGCCGTTGCGAAGGCCTTGCACTGCGAAATCCTGAACGCCGATTCCCGGCAAGTGTACCGCGGCATGCCCAT
>DJYV01000168.1 GCA_002448555.1 Flavobacteriales bacterium UBA6969 | reverse complement strand
GCGACCGTGCGGGCGATGGTGGAATCGAATTGGGTGGGCGAGGCGCTCAAACTGAGCTGCACAGCATTGTCGCGCATCAACTTCAACATGAAGGCATTGCCGCCGACCAAGTGGTGTTTGCCGAAGCGCTGGGTAAACAACCAATTGGGCTGTGTGGCCGCGATGGCTCCACCCTCAACGAGCGGCATGTGGCAGGTTTGGCACTGCACGTTTTCGGCATTGAACGCCGAGTTGACCCACTCGAGGTAGGTGGTTTGCTCGAAAAAGACATTGCCGGTCTCTTCGCCGTCAAGGTCCTGTGTGTGGGTATACAACGAATGGCAGCTCGCGCAGACTTCACTGTTGCGTATGTGTTCGCCATACGCCGGGATAAAGCCCGTCTGGCCGCTCATCAGGCCGTCCCATGGATTCTCAAAACCACCCCAAGCGACGTTCTCTTCGTTGATGGGCAGATCGCCGTTGTGCCGGCCAGCCAAACCGACATCGTCGATGCTGTGGCAACCGGTGCACCCCACGCCGTCCAAACCCAATTCGTCGTCCAACAAATCCTCCATCGTGTAGCCGTTGGGTCCGACTTTGCCCGTCATATGGGCCTCGTGGTAACCCTGTGGCGCGTGGCAGGCCGTGCACAGGTTTTCAATGGACTCGCGGTGGGTGGGGTTGATTAACCCCTCGTGGTCCACTTTGGCCTGCCAAAACGGGTCCCGGGCGCTGTTCGCCATCAGGGTCGCTTGCCAGTCCGTGACCGGGCTCACGGTCGCGCCGTTTTCATCGACAAGCGCATGGCCCTCTGGATCTGGCGCATGGCAATTGACGCAGTTGCCCGAACCTGTGAAGTAAACCCCTTCCTCGGTGCAGAGCTCTCCCATCCGCCAGCGTGTCCACTCGGCATCGTCCTTGCCAAACCGCTCGTGCGGATCCTGTGCGCCCGTCAGCAGTTGCCCGAAACCGAGGGCCACCAGTGGTGCAAAAAGGGCGATGTAGGTTCTGCGGAGCATGGAGGGCTGATGGTATCTTTGCAAAGTTAGCCTTCAAAGTAGATTCATGCCTTCACATTATGCACTCTATCGCCGCGGACGTTCCGCACTGTTTGTCATTGTTGCCACTTTGCTCGTGAATGCGGGCTTTAGCCAATCCACCGCTCCAGAAGCGATTGTGGGTGAACGGCTGATTGCAGCAGAGTGGCCCGTCTCGGTGCGCCCTGCCTCCCACGCTGAAGATGAGACCAACCTCCTCCTCATCTGCCACAGCGGCTTGGTCATGTGGTACGACGAGGAGACTGGTGAAGTCCGCGACGAACCCTTTTTGGACTTGAGTTCAACTGGATTGGACATCTGTGATTACGGCATCTCGAGCGAGCAGGGGTTGAACGACCTCATCTTGGACCCCGACTTTGAAACCAACGGCCTGTTCTATGTCATCTACAACGGCTATCGACCGGACGGCACCGGCACGTTCATCGATGAACGCCTCGTGTGCTTCGGCACCAACGCCGACCGCACCGCGGCCGATACCGAAACCTGGTCCGAAGTCCTCGAACTGGTGCAGCCTGCCCGCGGGCATAACGGCGGCCAACTGCACTTTGGGCCACTCGATGGCTACCTGTACATCAGCACAGGCGATGGCGGTGCCACAGGAACAGGAGAAACCGGCGGCGGCAGTGGCGGGGACGACCACGGCCCCATTGGAAACGGACAAAACCTCGAGACCTTGCTCGGCAAACTCCTGCGCATCGATGTGAACGGGCTCGACCCCTACACCATCCCCGAAGACAATCCCTTTGTTGGCAACCCGGATGCCCTTGATGAGATTTGGGCGTACGGATTCCGGAACCCTTGGCGCTGGAGTTTCGACCGCTTGACCGGAGACAAATTTATCGGCGACGTCGGTGAAGTGGACTGGGAAGAAATCAGCATGGAGTCGGCCGGATCGGCGGGTGGACTCAACTTCGGGTGGCGCTTAATGGAAGGCCCCATGTGCTACGAACCCGTGGTGGATTGCGACCCCGACGGGACCCTCGAGCTGCCCATTTTCTCGTACCCCCATGAAAACGGCTGGTGTTCCGTCATCGGCGGTTACCGCTACCGCGGCAGTGAAATCCCCACCTTGTACGGCAGCTATGTCTTTACCGATGCGTGCGGCTTTTACGATGTCAAATTCTGGTCCCTCACCGAACAAGCGGACGGCACGTGGGTGGATGCGCCACTGGACATTCAAGTTCCAGACGGCTTCGTGCCATGGGACGAGACGCGTTTTGCCTTCAGCGAAAACAACCGCGGTGAGCTCTATTTGTGCACGAGGCTCAACATCTACAAATTGGTCTACGATCCGGCCGACCAATCCGGCTGGGGAGATCTGACGGAGGGATTGCGGTTTACGCCCAACCCCGTTGTAATCGGAAATGATGTAGTCCTCGACTTGGGCACCAATGCTTTCCTCACCCACCTGCGCATTACCGACGCCAGCGGGCGACTGGTGCACGATGTCGAACTCTCAGAGGTGGAAGCGCCTTATACCTGGAACACCTCGGGCATGACCGCTGGTACGTTCATTGTTGAGGCATGGAGCGCAGGAAGCGCAGCACCAATCCGCGGCAAATTGAGTGTCATTCGTCCGTAGCGCACGGGCAGTCAGCGGCCTCTCGAACCACGGCCATTCCGACGGAGGCACTGTGCTCTGAAAAGCATACCGTCAGCGTCTCAAATGGGCAGTCCGCTTGCATCTCAAACAGGTAACACGGGCGCTCTTCCCGTGCAGCGCTCTCCGACCAATTGATGTCGGCCGCCAGCAGCCATTGCATGACCTGGTTTCCGTCCGCCCGGGTGGGGCCCACGCATTCTAAAAGGCACTGGAGGGGCGCATCCGGCTGAATTCCCTCGCGCTGCATGCGGGCCTTGATGCGCTTGCCGGGCAACCAATCGTTGCAACTGCGGCCACTGAAAAAGAGTGCGCTCAAGATGACACCGATGATGACGCCGATGCCGTAACGCAGGAATCGTTGACGAAAATTCACAACCTAAAAGTACGACACGCCGCAACGGAGGCGGCTTGCGTTGTAATTTTAAGTTTCAATGATCCGCACCAGCAACCTCGCATTTCAATACCAGAAGGACAGCCCACTGCTGACCTTTCCGGATGTAGAGTGCCCCGCGCAAGGACAACTGCTCTTGCTAGGCGCGTCCGGGTGCGGAAAGACAAGCCTCCTGCATTTGCTCTGTGGCATGCTGCAACCGACCCAAGGCACGGTGAACATCAACGGCCGTGCATTGGATCGAATGACCGAGGCGGAGCGTGACGCTTTTCGCGGCCAACACATCGGCATCGTTTTTCAAAAATCGCACTTCCTCCAAAGTCTCACGGTGCTGGAAAACCTCGCCATGCCCGCCTTCCTTCACGGAGCGGCGTTCGATAAACGCGAAGGCCTCCGACTCTTAGAACAGCTCGGCATTGCACACAAGGCCAACAGCCGTCCACGCGACTTGAGCGTCGGTGAGCAGCAACGCGCCGGAATCGCCCGGGCATTGATTCACCGGCCGGCCCTCGTGCTTGCGGATGAGCCGACCAGTGCCCTTGACGACGGCAGCACAGCGGCCGTCATGGACCTCCTGGAAACGCAGGCAACAGCAGCCGGAGCGACCTTGGTCATCGTCACCCATGACCAGCGGCTCAAGGACCGCTTTGGCAACCGCCTAGATCTCACCGCTCAACCCCAGCCGGCATGAAATTGAACTGGCTGTACATCGCGTGGCGCAACGTCGGGCTCAAGAAGCTGCAAACGGCCCTGAGCCTGGTGCTTCTCGCCTTTGGGGTAGGCTTGGTCAGTTTGCTCATGCTGTCCGAAAAGCAGCTGAGCGATACGTTTGACCGCAACATTGAAGACATCGATTTGGTGCTCGGTGCCAAAGGCAGTCCGCTGCAGCTGATTTTGGCCAATGTCTACCACGTCGACGCTCCCACCGGGAACATTCGGCTCGCCGATGCGGAAAAGGTCATCCGCCACCCGTACATCGCGGAGGGCATTCCGTTGGCTTATGGGGACAACTACCGCGGCTACCGCATCGTGGGCAGCACGGACGCCTACACCGCGCACTACGGCGGCACGTTGGCGGAAGGCCGCGCGTTTGAAGCCAGTTTTGAGGTGGTGGTCGGCGCCAAGGTGGCGAAGGTGACCGGGCTGAAGGTCGGCGATGAGTTTTTCAGTGCTCACGGATTGCAGGACGAGACGGACGTGCACACCGACAAGGTGTTCCGCGTCGTTGGCCGCTTGGAGCCGAGTGGTACCGTGCTGGATCAACTGCTGCACTGCACCGTCTCCACCATCTGGGAGGTGCACGAGGGGCACGGGGAAGCCGTGGCACCCGAAGACCGCGAAATCACGGCTGTATTGCTCAAAAAGCGCAACCCGCTCGCCGTCCTGACGATACCCAACACCATCCGGGAGACCAACATGCAGGTGGCCCTCCCCTCCATCGAGATCAACCGCCTAACCCAAAATTTCGGCATCGGCATGAATACCCTACAGGCCATCGCCCTGCTCATCATGCTGATCAGTTTTGCGAGCATTTTCATTTCGGTGTACGACAACTTGTTGGCGCGGCGCTATGAATTGGCCTTGATGCGGACCATGGGCGGCTCACGCGGCAGGTTGTTTTTGCTGCTGTTGCTCGAAGGTGGTCTGCTGAGCACGGGAGGGTCCCTCTTGGGCTTGGTCCTCAGCCGACTCGGTTTGGTCGCTCTGGCGCAGTTGGTGGAAGACAAATTCCGATACGATTGGAGCAACATCGGTGTGATGCCCGAAGAACTTGTACTCGTAGGATTGGCTATCTTTGTCGGGTTGGTTGCGGCCGCCATACCCGGCATATCCGCTGTCCGCATCGATACCTCACGCACGTTATCCGAAGCCCAATGAGCTCAAAATCATCTCGCCTTTCTGTCCTTAAGTTCAGGCCTACTTGGTGGGTGGGCATCATGGGTGTTCTGGCGTTCAGCGCATTGGACTTGAGCTCATACTGCCACCCGACAAAGGAGGGTGAACGCGCGGCAACGGCGGTCAAGGCTGCCGGGATGCTGCCCGATGTCCGCGTCGCAGCGCCAGCAGTTGAAGGGACAGACGCCTATGCCGAATTGACCTGGCGCATGCTCGAGGACGTGGAGTTCAAAGACGTCTATGTGGAGGAGCTGGATGCGTACTACTGGAAGCCCACGTTTGGTGACATCGTCAATGGGTTGGAAGGCAAGGAGGTACACATCACGGGGTACATGATTCCCGTCGACTTGGATGAGGACTTCTACGTGTTGAGCCGGTACCCGTTTGCCAATTGCTTTTTCTGTGGAGGTGCCGGACCGGAATCGGTCATCGACCTGCGCTTCGACGGCAAATCCCCCCGCGTCTACCAGACCGATGAGCGGCTCACATTCGCAGGTAAGTTCCGCCTGAATGCGGACGACGTGTACCAGATGAATTACATTTTGGACGGCGCCGTCGAGTACACACCCTAAGCGTCTGAACCCTCCATTCGCCCTCCGGTGCGGAGGCGGCCTTTGTTGAAGATGCGTGCGCTGTCTTTTTTGCCTTTGCGCAGGGCACGCTGTTCTTCTTCCGGCATATGAATGATCTCTTGGCACCGCTCCCCGCAGGTGCCCTCGTACTTCTCCGCGCACGAAGGGCACTGGATGAACAACAAATTGCAGCCCACGTTGGAGCAATTGGTGTGGTCATCGCAGGAGGCACCGCATTGATGGCACTGGGCAATCACATCATCTGAAATGCGCTCGGCCAAGCGCTCATCGAAAACGAAGTTCTTGCCAATGAATCGATTTTCAAGTCCTTGCTCGCGCACCTGATGGGTGTATTCAATGATGCCTCCGTTGAGCTGGTGTACGTTGGGGAAGCCCTTGTGCTTGAGCCAAGCTGAGGCCTTTTCGCACCGGATACCGCCCGTGCAATACATCACGATGTTCTGGTCTTCTTTGCCTTGCAGCATGTTTTCCACCACTTCAATTTCCTCGCGGAAGGTATCTACATCCGGCGTAATGGCGCCTTTGAAATGGCCCACCTCGCTTTCGTAGTGATTGCGCATGTCGATGAGGATGGTCTCATCCTTGGACGTCAGCTCATTGAACGATTCCGCATCCAGGTGCACACCGGTCTCGCAGACATCAAACGCGTCGTCGTTGAGGCCGTCCGCCACAATTTTGTCGCGCACCTTGATGGTCAATTTGAAGAAGGATTTGCCTTCATCAACGGTGTAATTGAGGCGAATACCGTCCAGGAACGAAATGCTGTACAGGTGGGATTTGAAATCCTCAAGCCGATCAGTTGGGACGGAAATTTGGGCATTGATGCCTTCGTGCGCCACATAGGTGCGGCCCATCACTCCAAATTCATCCCAGTGGGAAAACAAGTAGTCGCGAAAGAAGGCGGGGTTCAGGATGTGCGCATACTGGTAAAAGGAAATCGTTACTCGACGTTCCTCATTTGTTTCCATGCGCTCCAAGAGCACCTTCCGGTCGACCAAATTGCGCAGTTGTTGCTTCATGCGATTACAAGTCACAGTGCCTCTCCAGCGCGGAGGGTCAGAAATTTAACGTTTGGCAAAGGTACGATAACAGGATTTGCAGCGTTTTAAAGGTGGATTTGAAACCACCCACCTCGACAATGACCCGAGATATGCTTAGCCTCTGCAAAAAGGTCTTGCTCCGTGTGAGCTCCAACAAAAAGCTTTTCGCCCGCGAACTCCGAAAGTCTATCAGGCACCTTACCGGTGAGGACCTCAAGCACTTGAAAACCTGGTGTACGGAACGGTTCCGGCAACACGCCGAACTCATCGAGTCGGCCTTCCGCCCGTACCCGGCGCTTTGAACGCCGCTTGGACGTTGCGCATCAAGCCTTCGTATCCCGTCCGCTTTACAGCCGTGCCCTTGAACACATCGTGAAAGACCTCCTCGGTCATTTCTTCCCAATCCCTGCGCTTCATTCCGAGCAATTCCGGATGCGGGGCAAATTGCGGCTCGTTGTGAGGCGTCGCATGGCGGTTCCACGGGCACACCTCCTGGCACACATCGCACCCGAACACCCATGGCGAGAGGTGCTGGTGCACCGGCTCAGGAATGGCTCCGCGCAATTCAATCGTGAAATAGCTGATGCACTTGGAACCGTCCACCACCCCTGATTGGATGATGGCGCCAGTCGGGCAGGCGTCGATGCAGCGGGTGCACGTACCGCAGTGATCCGCCGTCGGAGCATCGGGTTCTAAATCGACGTCGATGATCAACTCGGCAATGAAGAAATAGCTGCCCATGCCCTGGTTCAGCAGCAGGCTATTTTTGCCGACCCATCCAAGGCCGCTTTTGGCCGCCCACGCCCGCTCGTGAACCGGTGCAGAGTCCACAAACACCCGTCCCCCAACCTTGCCCCACTCCCGCTGGGCCCATTTCATCAATTCCTTGAGCTTCCACTTGATGACGTAGTGGTAGTCCTGCCCTTGCGCGTAGCGCGCCACGCGCGGCGCCTCCGGATCCGTCGGTTGCGCATCGGTGTGGTAATTGTACAGCAGGGACACCACCGATTTAGCCCCTGGGACCAACTTCCTTGGATCCAATCGCTTATCCACGTTGCGCGCCAAATATGCCATTTCGCCGTGGTAATCCCGGCGTAACCACTCCTCCAGCCGGTCAGCTTCTTCCTCTAAGAACCCCGCTTGAGAAACGCCCACTGCATCAAAGCCCAAGGCCTTGGCCTCGCGAACCAACGCCCGCTTGCGGTCCTGTGCTGTGTGTGCGTGCGTGCCCATGGTCAGCCGCCAAACAAGGTGCCCGATTGCCCCTGTGGCGTGCGGCCCAAGTGCGCATAGGCCGCAGCGGTAGCTTGACGCCCGCGCGGCGTCCGTACCAACAACCCTTCTTGGATCAAATACGGCTCGTACACCTCTTCCAAGGTGCCGGGATTCTCCCCGATAGCAGTGGCAATGGTCGATGCCCCGACGGGGCCTCCATTGAACTTGTCGATCAACGCCGTGAGGATGCGGTTGTCCATCTCGTCCAACCCTTTGCGATCCACATTCAAGGCGTCCAAGGCAAATTCCGTAATCTTCTGGTCAATGGTTCCGTCGCCTTTGATCTCCGCGAAGTCTCGGACCCGGCGCAGGAGCGCGTTGGCGATCCGCGGCGTGCCTCGGGAGCGCGACGCAATCTCATACGCCGCGGCGTGTTCGATGGGCATGTTCAGGATCCCAGCGCTTCGCTCAACGATGTCGGTGAGGGTCTTGGCGTCGTAATACTGCAACCGGAGGTTGATACCAAAACGAGCACGCAACGGCGCCGTCAACAGCCCGGAGCGCGTCGTTGCACCCACGAGGGTAAACGGGTTCAGTTCGATCTGTACCGTGCGCGCGTTCGGCCCCGCATCGATGACCAAGTCGATTCGGTAATCTTCCATCGCACTGTACAGGTACTCCTCCACAACCGGAGAAAGCCGGTGGATCTCATCGATGAACAATACGTCATTGGTCTCGAGGTTGGTGAGCAGCCCCGCAAGGTCGCCGGGCTTGTCGAGAACGGGACCGGAAGTGGTTCGGATGGATACCCCCAGTTCGTTCGCGATGATGTTGGCCAGGGTGGTTTTACCCAGTCCAGGAGGTCCGTGCAACAGCGTGTGATCCAAAGCCTCGTCGCGGTTCGCGGCCGCTTGGACAAATACCCCGAGGTTTTCAAGCGCCGCGCGCTGTCCCGTAAAGTCATCGAAACGCGCAGGCCGCAACACGCGGTCCAATTCGCCGTCTGTTGGCTGCTCCGCTTCGTTCCTCAAATCAAAATCCTCGGTCATGGTCGCAAGTTAATCCGGTTGGCCATAAAAAAAGCCCCACCGGTTGACCCGATGAGGCTTTTCATGAAGTTCGTTGTGTCAGTGGATTTCTTCACCCGCCAAGGCCGGAGTAGTCTGCGGTACGAAGTCATCTTCGTGGGCTGGGTTCGAGTAATCGTACGCCCAACGGTGCACCTCTGGAAGCGGTCCATCCCAGTTGCCGTGCACGTGCTGTACCGGTGTCGTCCATTCCAAGGTGTTCGACTTCCAAGGGTTCTGCACCGCCTTCTGGCCGTAGAAAATGCTGTAGAAGAAGTTGAACAAGAAGAACAACTGACCAATGGCCCCCACAATCGCGAACGTCGAAATGATGGGCTGCAAGTCCATGACGGAATCCAAGAAGTCAAAGTTGCTGTACTCGTAGTATCGGCGTGGCGCACCGGCGATGCCGACGAAGTGCATGGGGAAGAAGACCCCATAACCGGAGATCAACGTCACCCAGAAGTGTGCGTAGCCCAACTTGGTGTTCATCATGCGGCCGAACATTTTTGGGAACCAGTGGTAAATACCTGCGAGCATTCCAAAGATGGCTGACATGCCCATCACGATGTGGAAGTGCGCTACCACAAAGTAGGTGTCGTGCACGTTCACATCAAGGGCCGAATCCGCCAAAATGATTCCGGTCAAACCGCCTGTGACGAATGTGCTGACCAAACCAATGCTGAACAGCATAGCCGGCGTGAAGCGAAGGTTGCCCTGCCACAAGGTGGTGATGTAGTTGAACGCCTTTACTGCGGAAGGAATCGCAATTAGCAACGTCGTGAATACGAACACCGAACCGAGGAACGGATTCATGCCGGTCACGAACATGTGGTGGCCCCAAACGATGAAGCTCAAGAAACCGATTCCCAGGATAGAACCGACCATGGCCTTGTAGCCAAAGATGGGCTTGCGTGCGTTGGTCGCGATGACCTCGGAGCTGATGCCCAATGCCGGTAACAATACGATGTAGACCTCAGGGTGGCCCAAGAACCAGAACAAGTGTTGGTACAAAATGGGCGAACCACCGGTTACGTCCAATGCCTCGCCGCCGATGAAGATGTCCGACAGGTAAAAGGCCGTCCCCATGGTGCGGTCCATCAGGAGGAGCACCACAGCAGAGACCAATACCGGGAAGGACAACACGCCGAGGATGGCGGTCACCATAAAGGCCCAAATGGTCAATGGCAAACGCGTCATCGACATTCCTTTGGTTCGGAGGTTAATCACCGTTACCACGTAGTTCAATCCGCCCAACAGCGAGCTTACGACGAAGAGCACCATTGAAATCAACCACAAAGTCATGCCCATTCCGCTACCCGGCATCGCCTGTGGCAACGCACTGAGGGGTGGGTAGACGGTCCAACCTCCTGATGCGGCACCACCCTCGACAAAGAGCGAGAAGATCATGATGACGCTTGAGAAAAAGAAGAACCAGTAGCTGAGCATGTTTAAGAAGCCCGATGCCATGTCCCGCGCACCAATTTGCAACGGAATGAGCAGGTTCGAGAACGTACCCGAGAGGCCACCGGTCAATACAAAGAAGACCATGATGGTCCCGTGAATGGTCACCAAGGCCAAATAGGCATTGCGGTCCAGGACACCGTCCGGTGCCCACTTGCCCAAGAATGTCTCCAGGATGGCAAAACTTTCACCGGGCCAGCCCAACTGCAATCGGAAGAAGACCGACAGCATAACGGCTACAATGCCCATCACAATTGC
>DJYV01000070.1 GCA_002448555.1 Flavobacteriales bacterium UBA6969 | reverse complement strand
AGCGACAGCGCGTCAAGTGGACCGCATGCGGAGCATGGTCGCCGCCGGGGCAGCTGCCGAATTTGACCTTTACGATGTCGAAGCCCAGCTGGCTGCGGACGAGGCGAATATCGTGAGCACCAAGAATGCCTTGGGATTAGCCAAGTTGAACTTGGTCCAGCTGCTTCAACTGCCCGCTTCAGAGGCCGATGGCTTCGAATTAGTTCGGCCTTCGGATGAAGACCTTCAACGCACGGACCTGCCCTCCTCACCTGCGGCAGCTGTGGCCTATGCCCTCGGCTCCTTCCCCGAAATTCGGCAGGCGGAGTTGCAGGTTGAGGACGCCTTCATCGGGTTGGATATCGCAAAAGCCAATCGCTACCCCCGTCTGTTTGCGAGCTACAATATCGGCACCGGATACTCCGGAGCCTCCCGCAGCATTGACGTTGACAGTGCGCCCTCAACGGAGGAAATTGTGCTGGGTTCGCTTGTGGTGGACGACAGCACGTCGTACGATCTCATTGCTCAACAAGAAGTCTATAACTTCATCACGACGCCGTTTGACGATCAGCTTAGCCAGAACTTCAACCAGAGCGTGTTCTTCTCCATGAGCATCCCCGTCTTCAACAACTTCAGCGTGAAGTCCTCCATCGAACAAGCCGAAGTTTCTGCATTGAGTGCTCAATATCAACTCGAACAGACGAAGCAGACGCTGACCACTAGCATCGAATCGGCCTGGGCCGATGCGCGTGCAGCCTCCGAACAATCTGTGGCCCAAGAGGCCGCCTTGGTTGCGGCAGAGCGCGCCTTCCTGAATACGGAAAAACGCTACGAAGCCGGAGCATCGACGGCCATTGACTACGCCGACGCCCGCACCTTGTTTGACAACGCCCGCGTCAACGCCCTTCGCGCCAAATACGATCTGGCTTTCAAGAGCCGCATCCTCGATTTCTACATGGGCAAAGCCATGACCTTCCGATAACCCCTTCCCATGAAATTCACGAAAAAATTCTGGATCATCAGCGTCGTTGCCATTGTGGTGCTCGGCATTGCTGGCAAGTGGTACGGCGGTCGGGAAACCCTGGACGAAGTAGATGTAGAGCAGGCTGCCGTTCGAGACATTGTCGAGCGCGTTTCGGCCTCGGGTAAAATTCAGCCAGAAACCGAAGTAAACATCACCGCCGAGGTGAGCGGTCAAATCCTCGCCCTGCCCGTGAAGGAGGGCGACCGGGTCGAAAAAGGCGACTTGCTCGTCCAGATCAATCCCGATTTGTATGAAGCCGCCCTCAACCGGGCGCAAGCCGCAGCCAACAGTGCCCGATCCAACCTCGCATCGGCCAAAGCCCAGCACGCCCAGGCCAATGCCCAGTTTTTCGCCGCTGAAAAGAACTGGCAGCGTACCCAGCAGTTGTTTCGTGACAAGGTGGTTTCACAGGCGGATTACGACACCGGTGAGGCCAACTTCATCAGCGCCGAGGCAACCTTGACCGCGGCTTCGGAATCCATCCGCAGCGCGGAGTTTGCCATTTCAAGTGCCGAGGCCTCGGTGCAAGAAGCCCGGGACAACCTGAGCCGCACCACCTTGCTCGCCCCCCAGTCCGGCACCGTCACAGCCCTCGTCAAAGAGGTCGGTGAAAGCGTGCAAGGCAACGGATTTACCGCAGGCGAGGTCGTCATGAAGGTCTCCGATCTATCCATCATGGAAGTGGACGTCGAGGTAAACGAGAGCGACATCGTCCGCGTCGGCATGAACGACAAGGCGGAAGTGGAGGTGGATGCGTACCTGGACGAAACCTTCATGGGCTCGGTTACCGAAATCGGCAACACGGCATTGAACGCGGGGCTCAATGGATTCGCCATGGACCAAGTCACGAATTTTTCCGTGAAGGTGCGGCTACAACCGGAGAGCTATGCTGAACTGCTCACCACCTTGGAAGACGCCTCCTCGCCGTTCCGACCGGGGATGAGCGCCAAAGTGGACGTGCTCACCCGGAGTGCCGACGCCGTGGTATCGGTGCCCATTCAATCGGTGACCACGCGCGAATCAGAAACGGACGAGGAAGAGTATGAGTTGGGGGTGTTTGTGTTGGAGCCGAGCGGGGAGGCTCGTTGGCAACGGGTGGAAACCGGCATCCAAGACAACCGCTACATCGAAATCAAATCGGGACTTGACACCTCGCTGACCGTCGTGACTGGACCGTATCAAAGCGTATCCCGCACGCTGGACGACGGTGATGCAGTCGAAATCAAAGCCACTGAAGAAGCGGAAGAGGACCAATGAGCGCACGGATTTTAGCCCTCGAAACTTCGACCCTGTCGTGCTCCGTGGCGCTGTTTGACGGCGATGCCTGCGTGCATTCCGAACAGCGATGCGAGGAACAGCATGTACACGCCTCCAACCTGCTCCCCATAATTGATGCCGCGCTGAAAGCAACGGGGTGGCAAGCCTCAGATTTATCAGCTGCGGCAGTCTGTGCAGGGCCCGGGAGTTACACGGGCTTGCGCATTGGCACCTCCACCGCCAAAGGCATTTGCCACGCCCAGGGCATTCCCCTCATCGCCATCAACAGCTTGGAAATTCAGGCCTACCATGCCGTGGCCAATGGCCCCCTCGAAGCGGGTGCAACGGTAATCGCCGTGATGGACGCACGTCGGGATGAAGTGTACACGCAAACGTTCCGCTGGTCCGGTGAGCGTTTCGACGCCTTGGATGAGACGCGGGCACTGGTCATCGAATCCCAGGCTGGCGTGGATGCGCTCTTCCCCCGTGCCACCGACGACGCCATCGTCGTGGGCGATGCCGCTGACAAAACAGAGCGCTTGCTGGCGGGAACAGGTATCACGTGGCAATTCACCTCAGCCCATCCGACCGCCGACTGTGCGCGTATTCCTGCGCTCGACGCTTGGGCCAACCAGCGCTTCGAAGACGTCGCGTACTTCACCCCGGCCTACCTGAAGGACTTCCAAGCCGGCCAACCCAAAGACCCGCTCGGGTTGCGTAAATCCGCACCAGCATGACCTTAAATGCCTCCTTTCGCAGCGCAGCTATCGCCCTTGGCGCCCTCGTGCTTTTACAGGCGCGGTGCAACGATCCGCAACAATTCATCCCGTACGTACCGGTGGATTTCTCTGTTAATGTCAACCTGCCGGCCTACCTCGACCTGTCGGTGCCCAGTGGCCATGTGCTCGTCAACGGAGGTTCGCAAGGCATCATCCTGTACCGGTATACCCTCGACCAGTTCGTCGCCCTCGACCGGCACAGCACGTTCGACATCCCGGCCAATTGCCAGGTGGAAGTGGCCGAGGACGGCCTGCTCATCACTGACCCGTGCAGCAATTCTGAATGGCTCATCATCGACGGTTCGGTCGTCTCGGGGGATGCCGTGTACCCGCTGCATCGGTATTCGACGCAGTGGAACGACCCGGTCTTGCGCGTTTTCAATCAGTAGGCCCGTCGGTTCGCATCCGTTCAAAGAGGGACGGCACCAACACAATCAACAACGACGGTAAAGGCGACTGCAAGAAAGCCAGGAATTCATGGGCTACGCTGTAGCCCGCTTTTCCCGGCACTAAAACCAAAAACGCCGCCATGATGGTTCCGGCGATGGCATACATGACAATGAGCCACGGCCACCGTTCGAAATGCCCGGTCGTCCGTAGAAACAGGACATCCAGCGCAAAAAACACCAAGAGGATGCCGATGCTCAACGCCCATTTCATGCGCGCCAACTGCGGCAGCGAATACCGGTGAAACCCATTCCATGTGCGCTCCATGACGTAGTAATGAATCCGCTTGGGCTGCGGGTTGACATCAAACCATTTTTCACGCAACTCAGCGGACATTTCCGCCACGCCCGGGTTTTCCTGGAGCACGTGGACGTAGTGGTTCAATTGAACCTTGGCCCGCTCTTGGTAGAATCCAAACACCAGCATGCCGGCGAGCACCACGATCCAAAGCGGCCGGCGGCGGGGAAGGATGGGTTTGTACGTTGGAGCGGTCATGCAACGGGCGATTGAGGACGCTTCAAACCAAACCCGGCTCCCACCGCATATCCGTACCACAGCGCGAAGATGATGCTGTAAACGAATACCGTGAAGGTGTAGTCGTGGTTGAATTTGAGCGCTTCTTCGCCAAAGTACAATTGAATCATCAAGAGGCTGATGATGCGCAAAATGTTCGCTGCATGGATGGCGGCAATGCCTGCCGGAATGTACCACAGCTTTCGCAACCAGCGACCGGGAAAAGACAGAATGAAAATGGCGAAAAGCGCGAACAGCACCACCCCATCGCACGAAGGCCCTACCAACACCCCCTGGGCGCCGCGGATGCCCACGCGGTACTGGAATTCACCGTCGTTTTCCTGAAAGAACGCCAGCGGCTCATAACCGAGGACATCGACCACCGACTCGGTAACCACAATGAGGTTCTGGGTGATGTACTCGTCCAACAGGGTGGCGGGCTTGAGGTAGGTTTCGTAGGCCAGGTGCCACACGATGTACCCCCCAAAACCCAGGACCAGAAAACGGAAAACGTCCGGCTGAGACCGGACGAATTCGCGTAATTTCTGTATCCAATCCATCGTGGGGTCAGTAGCGGTAGAGATCGGATTTGAACGGGCCGTTGACGGGAACGCCGATGTAGTCGGCTTGTTCTTGCGTCAGCGTCTCCAGCTCGACGTTGATCTTGTCCAAGTGCAAGCGTGCCACCTCTTCGTCCAAGTGCTTGGGCAAGGTGATCACCTCGTTTTTGTACGCCGCCGCATTCTTCCACAGCTCCAACTGAGCGATGGTCTGGTTGGTGAATGAGTTCGACATGACAAAGCTCGGGTGACCCGTGGCACAGCCCAAGTTCACCAAACGGCCCTCGGCCAACAAGATGATGTCGTTGCCGTTGACATTGTACAAGTCAACCTGTGGCTTGATGGTGTCTTTCGTGTCGCCGTGGTTCGTGTTCAACCACGCCACATCGATTTCATTATCGAAGTGCCCGATGTTGCAAACGATCGCTTTGTCCTTCATCGCTTCGAAGTGCACGCCGTGGATGATGTCCTTGTTGCCCGTCGCCGTGCAGATGATGTCGGACTCGACAACCGCATCGGCCATGCGCTTCACTTCGTAGCCGTCCATGGCCGCCTGAAGTGCACAGATCGGATCGATTTCGGTCACGATTACGCGGCAACCGGCGTTGCGCAGGGATTCTGCGGTGCCCTTACCGACGTCGCCGTATCCAGCAACAACGGCCACCTTACCGGCCATCATCACGTCGGTGGCCCGGCGGATGGCGTCCACTGCGGACTCGCGGCAACCGTACTTGTTGTCAAACTTGGACTTGGTCACCGAGTCGTTAACGTTGATCGCAGGCATCGGCAGCGTGCCGGCTTTCATGCGGTCGTACAAGCGGAGCACGCCCGTGGTGGTTTCCTCGGACAAGCCTTTGATGCCATCAGCAAGCTGTGGGAACTCGTCCAACACCATATTGGTCAAGTCACCGCCGTCGTCCAAAATCAAGTTCAACGGCTGACGCTCCTCACCAAAGAACAGCGTCTGGCGGATGCACCAGTCAAATTCGTCTTCGTTCATGCCCTTCCACGCGTAGACCGGGATGCCCGCTGCGGCAATGGCTGCTGCGGCGTGGTCTTGCGTTGAGAAGATGTTGCATGAGGACCAGGTCACGTCCGCGCCGAGGTCCACGAGCGTCTCGATCAACACGGCCGTTTGAATGGTCATGTGGAGGCAACCGGCGATGCGGGCACCCTTCAGCGGCTTCTCCTCCCCGTACTTGGCGCGCAGCGCCATCAATCCCGGCATTTCGGCTTCCGCCAAACGGATTTCCTTCCGGCCCCATTCAGCAAGGCTGATGTCCTTTACTTTGTAGGGCAAGTATTCTGTCGTCATAACTGTACTCATGCGTCGTTGTATTCGAGTGCAAAATTACTACAAACAAAATTACCCTTGCACCCCTTGAATGCACGCCAATGGCCGATTTCACAGTGATTTTCAAAAGTTTGGCACCGCTGGCAACGGCGGGATTCGGCACGTGCGATGAGGCGGTCGTTGCAGAATGGGCCGCTGCACAGGCCCGGTTTCCCAATCGAGATATCGCCGCTTTGCCCCTTGCTCGGCAGCTGGAACATTGGTGCGTTGACCAGGCCTTTCACGCCATCGGCCAGCCGAATCTGCGCATTTCACATACCGCTGATGGCAAGCCGGAAGCCGTTGGTCGGCCTGAAATTCACGTGAGCATCGCCCATCACAGCACGGCTGACGTTTGCTGGGCAGCAGTTGCCTGCAGCGACAGCGCCATAGGTATCGATGTGGAGGCCGAGCGGGACCAGTTGCAGCGGGTTGTCTCCCGCTTCCTGAGCGAACCGGAGCGGGCGGCGTTGGGCACAGCGCCTGCCGAATTGGCTGCCGCGTGGGCCATCAAGGAATGCATGTTCAAAGCGTTTGGACCGGCGCTGGAATTCCGAACGGATTTGGAAGTGGCTTGGTGCGGGATGGAATCCGCTGAGGCGTCAGGCGTTACGGGGCACGTTCGAGGCCGTGAGGGTCGATACCGAGTTGCACGGCTGCAAGCAGCTCCAGTCCACCCCCCGGTCTGGGTAGCGCTCGGCCCTGTTCGGGATTAATGGGCACAAAAAAAGGAGCTCGTCGGCTCCTTTGCTATGGGGTCTCCGCACAGCGGAGTGAAATGCATTGCTTATCGCTCGATGCCTTTGTGGCGTCGCTCCGAACTTACGCTCAACTTCTTGCGGCCCTTCGCTCGGCGTGAGCTCAAGACGTTGCGTCCGTTGGCAGAAGACATGCGCTTGCGGAAACCGTGCTTGTTTCGTCGCTTGCGTACTGAAGGTTGAAATGTCCTTTTCATGGCTTATCACATTGTAGGAAGGCAACAGACCTTCCTCCCAAATTCAGGAGGGCAAAGATACACACAGATTTCGTGTGTCCAAACGTTCCTGTGGGAAAGATGCAATTTTCAGCCCCTTGACCAGTGATTCGCGTGTAATTTAGCCCCAATGGAACGGACTGGAGAAGAAGCGCGGAAGTTCAATTGGAAGAACTGGGGGGCAATACGCAAAATGGGGCATTACCTCCGTCCGCATGCCTGGGGGTACGCCTTCGGGGTCTTGATCATTAGTTTGAGCGGCGTGCTGACGCTGTTGGTCACGCGGCTCTGGGGACAGCTCGGAGGCGTTGGAGCCTCCACCGGCGAAGAGGCGGGCGTCGAATCGCCCATGGCCATGCTGAACATCGACATGCACAGTTTGACCGCAGTAGGCTGGCTCATCTTGCTGGTACTGGTGGTTCAGGCGACGTTGAGTTTTGGCCGGGTACTGCTTTTCGCTAAAATGACCGAGGACATGATGCTGGCCATGCGGAACGACGCTTTCGAAGCGATTTTGAGCATGCCGATGAAATTCTTCGATACGCGGCGCGTGGGCGACTTGAACAGCCGGGTGTCCGCGGACATCACCGCCATTCAGGACGTGTTCACCACCACCTTGGCTGAATTGCTGCGGCAAATCATCATCATCGTCGGGGGCATCTTGGCCTTGCTCTACTTCTCGGTGACCCTCACGCTGTTGATGCTCGCGACCCTCCCGGTCATGATCATCGCGGCCATCTTGTTTGGGCGCTTCATCCGCAAGCTTTCTAAACGCACGCAAGACCAAGTCGCCGAATCCAACACCATCGTTCAAGAAACGCTGACGGGCATCATCAGCGTCAAGAGCTTTGCCAATGAAGCGTGGGAAGTGGTGCGCTACCTTAACAGCATCAAAGACATCCGTTCCCTTGCCATGCGCGGTGCCATCTGGCGCGGTGCGTTCGCTTCGTTCATCATCCTGTTCATTTTCGGGGCCATCACCCTGGTGATTTTCAAAGGGGCCGAATTGATGATGGAAGGCGGCCTGGCCAGCGAACACTTCTTCACCTTCCTCCTCATGACCGGTTTGGTCGCGGGATCCATTGGCGGCATTGCAGCACAGTTTTCGGCATTGCAGCGGGGATTGGGCGCCATCGAAAGCCTGATGGAATTGATGGAAGAATCCCGCGAGGAAGTCGTCACACGGGACGACCAAGCCTACCCAGCGCTTCAACTGCGCGGCGACGTCAACTTTGAGGATGTGCACTTTCACTATGCCAACCGCGCCGATGTGAATGTGCTCACCGGGGTGAATTTGCGCATTGAACCGGGCAAGCGTGTGGCCCTAGTCGGCCCTTCCGGCGCGGGCAAATCCACCATCGCCTCCCTGCTCCAGCGGTTTCATGATCCCACGGCCGGCGTCATCAAAGTCGATGGCCAGCCGCTCAATCAATACGACCTGACCGGATTCCGAAAGCGCATTGCCTTCGTGCCGCAGGAGGTCATCCTGTTTGGCGGGGACATCCGTAGCAACATCGCCTACGGAAAGACCGACGCCTCTGACGCGGCCATCCGCTCAGCGGCGGAGCAAGCTAACGCTCTCGCGTTCATCGAATCCTTTCCAGATGGTTTCGCCACCGTCGTCGGCGAGCGCGGCGTGCAACTGTCCGGCGGCCAGCGCCAGCGCATCGCTATCGCGCGGGCTATCCTGCGGGATCCCGACATCTTGATTTTGGATGAGGCGACCAGCGCCTTGGACGCCAGCAGTGAAAAAGAGGTACAGCTCGCGCTGGATGCGCTGATGAAAGACCGCAGCAGCCTCATCATTGCCCACCGCCTGAGCACCATCAAGAATGCCGACCAGATTGCCGTCCTTTCCGAGGGCACTATCCTCGAAATCGGCACGCATGACAAACTAATTGCCAGCGGAGGTGCGTATAAGAAGTTGGTCGAAAACCAAGAGATCGATCTGGCTTGATGGCATCATTCGAATTTGTATCTTTATGAAAACAACAACGCAACCATGAAAAAGGCATTGGTGACTGGGATTACGGGGCAGGACGGCGCCTACCTGACGGAGTTGTTGTTGGAAAAAGGGTACGAGGTCCACGGCGTCAAACGCCGCGCATCGTTGCTGAACACCGACCGAATCGACCACCTCTACCAGGACCCGCATGATAAAGACGTGCGGTTGAAGTTGCATTACGGGGACCTGACCGACAGCACCAACCTCATCCGCATCATCCAGAAAGTGCAGCCGGATGAGATCTACAACTTGGCGGCCATGAGCCACGTAAAGGTGAGTTTTGACACGCCCGAGTACACCGCCAACGCCGATGGCATCGGGACGCTTCGGATCCTCGAAGCGATGCGCATCCTCGGCATCGAAAAATCATGCCGATTCTACCAGGCCTCCACCTCGGAATTGTACGGGTTGGTGCAGGAGACACCGCAGAGTGAAACCACCCCCTTCTACCCCCGCAGTCCCTATGGCGTGGCCAAGCTCTACGGCTTTTGGATCGTCAAAAACTACCGAGAATCGTACGGTTTGCACGCCTCCAACGGCATCCTCTTTAACCACGAAAGCCCCCTGCGCGGCGAGACCTTTGTCACCCGCAAAATCACCCGGGCCGTGGCCCAGATTGAGCTCGGGCTGAGCGACTGCCTCTACCTCGGCAACCTCGACGCCAAGCGCGACTGGGGCCACGCCAAAGATTACGTGGAGGGCATGTGGCGCATGCTGCAGCAAGACACCCCCGACGACTATGTGTTGGCCACCGGCCGTACCGTGCCGATTCGAGATTTCGTCAACATGGCGTTTGCCGAAGTCGGCCGTACACTCGAATGGAAGGGCTCAGGGGTCGACGAGGTGGGCATCTGCACGAAGACCGGCCAAACGCTAGTGCAAGTGGATCCGCGGTACTTCCGACCTGCCGAGGTTGATTTGCTGGTGGGCGATGCCTCCAAGGCCAAACGCGTACTCGGCTGGGAGCCCAAGCATACCCTCGAGGAGCTGTGCGCCGAGATGGTCGCCTCCGACCTCGCGCTGTTCGAGCGCACCAAGTACCTGCGCGACGGCGGACATGAAGTGGTGACACCGAAGGAAGGCTGAGGTGTTAGAGCAATTCAAACACCGTGGTTGCCAAATTTTCACGGCTGTACTTCTGCACCTCCGATTCAATTGATGCCCTCCGCTTACCAGAACTTTTTTCTTCAGCGCGTGCTACAATCCAGTCGGCAATAGCTTTTTCCTGTTGGCGCTCAAATGTCCTCCCAGCCTCGCACGATTGAAGCACCTTATCTGCATCTCCGCCAACGGGACCTAAGCATAGGATTTGATTTCCAGAGCGGAGGTACTCAAAGAGTTTACCTGAGAGGATGTACGCGGCATTCGGAACATTCGGTAAGACCAGCAAAAGCAGATCTGCCCAACATTGCCTCTTCGTAATTTCAGCGTGTGGGAGTTCACCTGTGAATTCGACAATGGGGCACAACATTTTCACTTCCGCCTGTATCTCTTGTGGAATCTGACCTGATAGGGTACAAGTAATGGTCTTCTTGCGCTCGGAAGCCAACTGGATTGCACGAAACAAGGACTGGTAGTCGTATGACGAGGACAACGTTCCTGTGTATGCAAGGTGAATGCCCTCAGACGCAGGTCCTCGTTTTACTTCATTGAAATCTCGCTCATCATAACCATTGTGCACCACTACCGATTTTGATCTCGTTTCAGGATGCATGTCCGCTAACATGTCTACCATGGTCTGCCCAACGTGAATAATCTTATCCGCATTTCTAACTACGCGCCGCTCATATCGTGCATCCAAGAACCGGCTGAAAGCTGAATGATTGAGCGTATGGTAATAGAATATTTGAGTCCACGGGTCCCTGAAATCCACAATCCACTGGATGCCCATTTTTCGTTTCAAGTACAATCCAATCAATTGAGTAGAATGCGGCGGACTCGTGGTTATGACCGTCTCGAACCCTTCGGTCTTACATAAAGCCAAGGCTCGTTTCTTTGCCCAGTAATTCCATCCCCTGCGAGGATCTGGGATGAACAGGTGACTTCGAACAAAGGCTAAGACCTGAAAGCGCAATCGGCCTTGGTTTGGTACAGAAAAGTTTGCTGCAGGCTGTTGGCCCCGCTTTTTTGAACCGAATATGCGGTATGGGTTGAATGCCTTGGTACGAATTACCTTGATGGAAGAGTGAACCTCATCTGTCAACCCCTCATCTCGGTGGGGATAGTGCGCATCCGCCTCATCCACAGTTAGCACGGTTATATCGCATCCCATCTCAGCGAGGTAATGCGACATCTTCAACCAACGCTGTACACCCGGTCCTCCGGAAGGCGGCCAGTAATATGCGATGAGAAGGATCTTCTTGTTCATTCAGGCTTACTCGATGGTTTAACCTACGTACCGGCCAAACGGTCCAACTCCACATCCGCGCGCAAAATGGATTTCAATGCTTGAGGCATAAGGCGTTACTTGGTTGTACGAAGTTCCCTTGCCAATCCCCAAAAAAAAGGACGGTAGAAAAGCAATGTCCACCGCCCGTTGTTCAGCAATCGCGTGCTGAATCAGAAGTTATCCAAATCGGTTGGGCGCATGATGCCGAACCACTTGAGTGTTTTCTCACCGATGCCTGGGACATCGACGTGGATGATGTAAACGCCGCCTGCGATTGGCACGTTGCGTTCGTTCTTGAGGTCCCAGTCAAGCGAGGTGAGTGGGTCGGCCTTCGAGAAGGAGCGCACGAGCGTTCCCTGCAGGTTGTAGATGCGGATGGTGCACACTTCCGGCAGGTTGGTGATCTTGACGCGGTTGTCGAGCTTGCTTGTCTCGTACTGGCTGAAGGCGTAGTACGGGTTCGGCACGACGTTGATGACATCGAGGACGCTTGTCAGGACGGTGTCCTGCTGGGTGAGCGTCGCTACGTTCTTCGTGGAGAAGGTGTAGAGCGGATTCCAGAAGTTGTCCGCGCCGTCGTAGTTGTCCTCGGCGTCGATTTGCGTGGGGCTCCACTTCTCGTAAGCCTTGGCAACGCGGAGGCGGATGCGTGCGTCGTTCGGGATGAGGCCCTCCTCGGGCGACAACATCTCGTAGTCGTCGTTGAGGAGCGAAGAACCTACCCACGTGCACGCACGGAAGACGCGGCGAACGTTGGTTGTGGACGCATTGTCCTCGAGGTTGCTCCAGAGGTAGTTACCGCCGTCGTAGGCCGGCATGCGGTTCTCGGTGCCTTCCTCGTATTGCGAGTTCTTGAAGACGTAGATCCAGTGCTGACCGCCGGCGTAGATAGCACCGCCGCCACCGCCGCCTGTTCCGTATATGTTTGGCGATGGGTTCCACAGC
>DJYV01000114.1:8071-8261 GCA_002448555.1 Flavobacteriales bacterium UBA6969 | reverse complement strand
CGCGGAAGGCACGTGAAATGGTCCAGCGTAAAACCGTGATGAGCGGCTCCGGCTTGCCCGGAAAACTGGCCGACTGTGCCGAGAAGGACCCCGCGTTGTGTGAGCTCTTCTTGGTGGAGGGTGACTCGGCAGGTGGAACCGCGAAGCAAGGCCGAGACCGCAACAACCAGGCGATCATGCCGCTTCGAGG
>DJYV01000114.1:0-7736 GCA_002448555.1 Flavobacteriales bacterium UBA6969 | reverse complement strand
AAAATCCTCAACGTGGAGAAGGCCATGCACCACAAAATCTTCGAAAACGAAGAAATCAAGAACATCTACACGGCGTTGGGGGTCTCACTCGGAACAGAAGAGGACGAACGTGCTTTGAACATGACCAAGCTCCGTTATCACAAGATTGTCATCATGTGTGATGCGGATGTGGACGGTAGCCACATTGAGACGCTGATTTTGACCTTCTTCTTCCGGCACATGAAGGAATTGATCGAAAACGGGTACGTCTACATCGCCACTCCACCACTCTACTTGGTGAAAAAAGGTTCACGTCAGGTGTATGCTTGGAACGACGACGAACGCGACCGCCTCATTGAGCAGTTCAAGGGCGCTTCCGGCAGCGATGCTGGCATCGGCGTGCAGCGCTACAAGGGTCTTGGTGAAATGAACGCAGAACAACTCTGGGATACCACACTGAACCCCGAGAACCGCACGTTGCGTCAAGTGACCATTGAAAATGCGGCCGCCTGTGACCATGTATTCTCCATGCTGATGGGCGACGAGGTTCCACCGCGTCGTGCCTTCATTGAGGAGAACGCCAAGTACGCGAACATCGACATTTGAGGCCGCGTAAGGCATGAGTTGGCTCAACAAAACTGTTTGGATCACGGGCGCCAGCAGCGGCATTGGCCGGGCTGCAGCGAACCGGTGGGCGGAACTCGGTGCCCGGGTCATCCTCTCCTCCCGGAAAAAAATGGCACTCCAGGAGGTGGCGAATCAGTGGACCGAAGAGCAACGGTCCCAGTCCTTCATATTGCCGTTGGACCTGTCCCAATCCGAGCAATTGTCGGGTAAGGTGGCAGAAGCCCTTCAATGGGCCGGAACCATCGACGTGATGGTACACTGCGGGGGAATCAGCCAACGCTCAACGGTGCTGAAAACCGATTTGTCGGTGGACCGGCGCGTCATGGAAGTCGATTACTTCGGCACCTTGGCATTGACCAAAGCCCTACTTCCCCATTTCGTTGAGCGGCAAGCAGGTCAGTTTGTGGTGGTCACAAGCCTCATGGGCCTGTTCTCATCGCCTTTGCGTTCAGGATATTGTGGAGCCAAGCATGCGCTCCACGGATTTTTTGAATCCCTGCGGGCAGAACACCACGACGATGGCATCGGTGTTACCATGGTCTGCCCCGGTTTCATCCACACCAACATCAGCATGAACGCCGTGGTAGGCGATGGCAGTCAACAGGGCACGATGGACGCCAAAACAGGAGCCGGACTCACGCCCGAAGTGTGCGCAGCGCGCATGGTCCGTGCGGTTGAACGCCGCAAGCCTCAAGTCCTCATTGGACGGTTTGAAATTGTCGGGGCCTACCTCAAGCGCTTCGCTCCAGGGCTCATGCGCCGCATCGTGCGGAAGGCGGCAGTGACGTGAGGGTCAGTACTGTGGTTGGTTCCAGACCTTGAGTTGATCGTCTGCGGAAACGCCGCTCAGCACCTCGACCGAAATACCGTCTGAAAGGCCCAGCTCTACATCGCGCCGCTCGTAACGATTTTCATCCACAAGCACCTCAACAAACGTTGCGCCGTCGGCATACTGCACAAGCATTTCTGCCATGACTAACACCCCCCGGCGTTCGTCCAACACCACATTCGCATTGGCCGAATAGCCGGCGCGCAAAAACTGGCCTTCCTGCAGTTCCACTGCTGCTTTGATCTCGAATTGAATAGCGCCTGCTTCTTCGATTCCTTTGGGGCTGATGTACTCCAGGGTTGCCGGGATGATCAGGCCTTCGATGGCGCCGACGGTCAACTCAATGGCCATACCGACCGAGAGTTTCTCGACTTCGGATTCGTCAATTTTTCCGACAAAAATGAGGTCTTGCATGTCCGCCACCGTCGCGATGGTCGTACCCTCATTGAAATTGTTGGCCTCGATAACGCTGTTACCCTTCTTGACCGGTACATCGAGGACCATGCCATCAATGGTTGACGTGATGAGCGTGTTGGAGGTACGCCCGCTTCGGGCAGCCACACCATCCTGGATGATGCGCAGATTGTCCTCGGCTGCATAGAATTCCTCTTGGGCCTGTTTGCGGGCCAGTTCAAACCGCTGGAAGTCCGCTGCAGCGATGATACCATCCTCAAGGAGTAAGCGGTTGCGCTCCGCATTGGTCTCGGCGTCTTCCAAACTGATGCGCGCACGCTCCAACCGGGTTTCTGCGCTGCTGAGCGCACCCATGTCCGGCACCACCATCACCTCGGCGAGCACATCACCTGATTGCACCTGCTCACCCGCTTCCACCTGCACGCGGCGAACGATTCCGGAAATCTGCGGCTTAATCAGGATTTCCTGGCGCGGCTGAATGGAGCCTGCAGCCACCGTTTTGATGACAATGTCGCCGGTTCGGGCATTTTCCGTCCGGTACGTCGCTTCCTCTTGTTGCTCCTGGGTGTACAGGTGATTCAGGGTATAAGCGGCGCCAGCCAACACCAAAACGATGAAGGCAATGAGCGTATACAGGCGTCCTTTTTTCATGGTTATTCGGTTCGAATCGCTTCAACGGGGCGAATGGAGACGGCTCGGAAAGCTGGAAGGATTCCAGCAAAAGCGCCCATCACCACCATGGTGAGCAAAGATTGCAATACTATGTCAATGGATACTTCAGGGTTGCGAAAACTTCCGCCTTGCAGGTCGGGCATGCTTTCAAGCAAGGCATTGATGCCTTCAATGGTCGCCACGCTGAGGATGGCCCCCATCAACCCAAACAACGTCGTCAACAACAGGGTCTCACCCATAATCTGGCGGACCACGACGCCCGGTGTGGCGCCCAGCGCGCGCCGTATGCCCAATTCGTTCGTGCGCTCGCGAACGGTAATCAGCATGATGTTCATGATGCCGATGATGCCGGCCAGCAACGCCAGTCCGCCAAACACAAAACTCACCCACCGAATGGCGCTGAATACCGATTGAATCTCCTCGAATTCCCGGGCAACGGTCCAATGTCCAAAGGCGCGATTGTCGTTGGGGTGGATGGACAGGCGGGCCTTCAGCACGGACATAATCTCCGCCGCTGCCGAGTCCGCATGCACCTCCTCATCGAACAGCAGGCACAACCATCCGACCTCGTCTCCTTTGTGGAAGGCCTGGTTGAATGCCGTGAACGGAATCCGAATGCTCTGCAAATCCTCCTCTGCGTCTTCTCCCGAGCGCATGGACGAAAACACCCCCACCACCGTGAAATTGACGCCGTTGATGCGAATCGATCCGCCAATGGGCGATTCTGCCTTGGTGAACAAGATGTCGCGTACCCGCTCACCGATGACGGCAATCTTCCGCTTGTCCTCGATGTCCCGGGTGTTGATGTGCCGGCCTTCCTTGAGCGGCCTCGCCTCGATGAGCTGCTGTTCAGGAAACTCACCAAAAACGGTAAATGCCCCTGTCTTCAGGCCACGTGTGACGTTGTTCGAGCCGCGCCAACCACCGAGCTGGTTTTGCGGGGCGGCAACCTCCAATACACGGCTATTGGCTGCGAGGTATTCCACGTCGCCAATTTTCAAATCGATGGGCCGACCACGCTGAAAACCCTTGTACGGCATGCTCGTGCTTTGGGTCCACATGAACATGCTGTTTTTGGCCATGTCACCCAAGTCTTGAGAAACCCCATTTTGCAACCCGTTGGCCGAGCCAATGGTGATGATGATCATGAAAAGTCCCCACCCCACGCCCAATCCACTCAAGGCCGTTCGCAAGGGCTTTTGCAGCAGCACTTGAATCATCTCGGTGAACCCGTCCCAATCCGGACGCCACATGCGGGGATGTCGATTGGAATCACTCATCGCGCAAGGCTTCAACAGGTCGAATGGAAACGGCACGCAGCGCCGGTCCTATGGCACTGATAACACCGACAAAAATCAAGACCCCCAGCGCCAACAACGCAGACCGAAAGTCCACCCGGGGATTGCTGAAGAAATCGTGTTCAACGAACGGGGCAATACCTTGAAGCAGCCACGTCCCGGCCAACAGCCCAATGCATCCGGAAATCAGCATCAAGAAAACGGCCTCCTGCGAAATTTGGGCGACAATGCTCCCGCTCGTAGCGCCCAGCGCCTTGCGCACGCCGATCTCTTTGGTCCGCTCACGCACCACGATGGCCATGATGTTGGCCACCCCCATCGCTCCAGCCAGCAAGGTCATCATCCCGACAAACCACACAAACAGGCGAATGCCACCAAAAATCTGCCGGTACATCTCCGCTTGTTCGTTCCGGTTATCCACCCATACGCCTTCGGCATCGTCCGGGTGTACGACGAGCCGATCCTTCAACCAGCCGGTCAGGGAGGTCGTGGTTTCGCGCGTGTCATCAATGCTCGCCTCGCCGGTGCCAATGGCTACCCGGCTCACCACATCGCTGTTCGAGAACAACTTCTGTGCGGTGGAAAAGGGCACGTATACACTTCGGTTTTCCCAGCGAGAACCGGTTTGATTGAACGTGCCGACTACCGCAAACTGAATGCCGCGCACTTGAATCAAGGAGCCAACAGCCTGTTCAGGCGTTGTGCCACGGGGAAATAGGTCGGCCAAGACCTGACCGCCGATGACGGCAACCTTTCGCCGCTGGTCGATGTCCCGATCGCTCACAAACCGACCCGCTGTCACATTGACTTGGCCGATTTCGCGTTGATCGGGATCCACACCCCTCAAACCATAAGACCCTTGCTCATTGCCATACCGCACCGTCGAACCCCAACGGTAAACCAAGCGGCTCCACGCCGGCACGCTGTCCATCTGAGATCGCATGGCCTGTTCATCAGCATTGTGTAGCTCGACACGGCGGTTGGGCTTGCGCCCGCGAAAAGCTAACTGGGCATTGCCCGTCTCCACCTCCATCAGGTTGGCGGCATCGTCACCAAATGTCTGTTTGACGCCGGTTTCCAACCCCGCGCCCAATCCCTGCATCACGACCAAGATGAAAATACCGAGGGCGATGCTCAAACCAGTGAGTCCCGTGCGCAGCGGGTTGCTGAGCACGGTATGAAAAATCTCGAGCCACGTATCCCGGTCCATCATTCGTCACGCATTGGCCCCTTCGATGCGGCCGTCCTTCAATCGGATAATGCGGTCGCATTGGTTGGCAATTTCATTTTCATGGGTGACCACCACAATGGTGATTCCCTCACTGTTGATTTCCTTCAGCAACGCCATCACCTCATCGGAAGTGACGGAATCCAGGGCTCCGGTGGGCTCATCCGCGAGGATCACGCTCGGGTTGGCGATGAGTGCGCGGGCGATTGCCACCCGCTGCTTCTGTCCACCGCTCATTTGATTCGGCAAGTGCTCGGCCCAATCGGCCAGCCCCACTTTGGTGAGAAAGGACAATGCGCGTGCTTGACGTTCTTTACGCGGCACGCCTTGGTAATACAGCGGAAGTGCGACGTTTTCGAGGGCGGTTTTGTAGCTGATCAAATTAAAGCTCTGAAAAACAAACCCCAAAAAGTCGCTCCGGTAGCGGGCCGCGGCTTTTTCGGATAGGCCGTCCATGTTTTGGCCATTGAGCACATACGAGCCCTCGTCAAAATCATCCAACAGTCCCAACACATTAAGCAAGGTCGACTTGCCCGAACCGCTAGAGCCCATAATGGCGACCAACTCCCCTTCTTCAATGGTGCAATCAATGCCTTTGAGCACAGTCAGCGATTGACTTCCGGTCTGGTAAGCCTTCCGGATGGACTTCAGTTCTATCACGTCAGCAAGATAACCCGTGCTCAGCCGTTGTGTTTGGCCCCGTCTGACAATTCACGTGAAAACATCCAATCGCGCGCCGCAATCAAATGGGGATGTAAATAGGTGTCCATCTCGACGAACGGAACCTCCCTGCGCAACGAACGTTGCAAGCCGGCCAATGCCGGTGCCATGCCCTCCGACTGCCGGAGGTCGCAGGCCTGTGCCGCAGTGATGCATTCGATGGCAAGAACCTGTTCCACATTGTCCAGGATCTTCCAAAGTTTGAGCGCCGCATTCGCCCCCATGCTCACGTGGTCCTCTTGCCCGTTGCTGCTGTCGATGGTGTCCACGACATTCGGAGCACACAATTGCTTGTTCTGAGAAACCAACGACGCGGCGGTGTACTGCGGAATCATGAAGCCGCTGTTCAGGCCGGGGTTCGCCACCAAGAACGGGGGCAATCCTTGTTTGCCGGACAGCAACTTATACGTTCTCCGCTCCGAAATGCTTCCCCATTCGTGCGCCGCCAATGCCATCGCCTCCAATTGCAATGCCAGCGGTTGGCCATGGAAATTGCCTCCGGAGAGCACCTTGTCCTCCTCTGGGAAGATCAGCGGGTTGTCCGTCACGGCGTTGACCTCGTTTTCCAGCACAGCGCGGGCAGCAGCGAGGGAATTGCGGCTGGCTCCGTGTACCTGGGGAGTGCACCGGAATGAATACGGATCCTGGACTTGGGTGCGCGGCACGGATTGCCACTCGCTTCCTTTGAGCCAGTCTGTCACGTTGCAGGCAACCAATTCAGCATTGGCTTGGTTACGCACCCGGTGGATGGAAGGGTCAAACGGCTCTACCCGCCCGTGCCATGCCTCCAAGGACCACGCACACAAAGCGTCGGCCCAATCGGCGATGCGTTCGAGCCGCTCCAAGGCCATGACGCCGTAGCCGAGCATGAGTTGGGTGCCGTTGATCAATGCCAATCCTTCTTTCGCCCCGAGTTCCAATGCTTTCCACCCCTTGGCCGTAAGGACTTCACTCGAGGGAATGGAGGTGCCTTCAACCCACACCCCTCCTTCGCCAATCAACGGCAATACCATGTGACTCAACGGCGCCAAATCGCCACTGGCACCCAGGGAACCTTGCGCAGGCACGACGGGAAACAAATTGGCGTTCCAATGCTCGACGAGGCGTTGAACAGTCTCGAGCCGCACGCCGCTGTGTCCTTTGCCAAGGGATTTAACCTTGAGCAAGACCATTGCGCGTACAACCTCTTCAGGCACTTCCTCACCAACGCCACACGCGTGCGAGACCAAAAGGTTTCGCTGCAGCTGGCTCAACGCATCGCTGCTAACCCGCGTCGAAGCCAAGTCACCAAACCCCGTATTCACTCCGTAAATGACCGCGTCGGCATCCGCGTTGAGTTTGGTCTCCAGGTATTCCCGGCAACGTTGAATCGCCTGTTGTACATCGGATGACAAAGCCAATTTGGGCGTTTCATGGACCGCGTTCCAAACGGTTTCGACGCCCCAGTGGCCGTTGGTTAATTCCATTCCTTTCACACTCCGAATATAGTGCCTTCGCCTCCGATGACTGAACCTTATCTTCGGGGAGAAATCCGACGCACCCTCCAACCATGAAATCGGGAATGAAAGCATTGAAGCACGGCGCGATTACGTTGGCGTTCACCTGTTTGGTCCTCACACCGGTTCGCGGGCAAGTCCCCGTTGATGTTACCACCACCGAAGAAGCAAATGGACTGAAGTACGTGCACTTGGCTTCCGATGCCTACGAAACGGCCGCATTGGTGATGGAATGGACGTTCAAGCCAGCGCTGGAGGTCGAGCGAACTGGAACCGGAGAGGCATGGGCCCGCACCTTGTCCGCCCAATGGGCAGCCGACACCGTGGGTACCGGACTGCACTGCCATTGGACAGTGACCCCTACCGGTTTTGCAGCCCAAGGCGATGCGGCCTCAGTGGTGGAATGGGGCGCCCTTTTACTCCAAGGCCTCCGCACACCCACTTCCGATCCTTGGGAGCATGTTCATGCCGCA
>DJYV01000101.1 GCA_002448555.1 Flavobacteriales bacterium UBA6969 | reverse complement strand
GTAACCGACGAGTGGGTCAGCGCCAACGTCGAGTGGCACGGGGAAGGCATTCTTTTCAATCACCTGCCCTTGCTCCGGCGGCTTGAATTGCGGGAAGTAATCGGGGTAAAAGGCATCGCCGGCAACTGGGACTCACGCCACGAAGCATTGTTGGAATTGCCGGAAGAAACCACAGGACTCAACGGGACCTACTCCGAATGCAGCGTCGGCTTGGAAAACATCTTTGGTGTTTTGCGCGTTGATGGGGTGTGGCGCACCGACCTGCCCTTGGCCGATCCGGCCAGCCGGGGCATTCGACTTGGATTCTCGGTAGGTATTTGACACGGCAGCGTCCTTATTTTAGACCCATGAAAACAGCCGATACCCCAGCAACCCTGCGCGCCGAAGGATTGGTGAAGCAATACGGCAAACGCCGGGTGGTCGACGGGGTGTCCCTTGAGGTCAACCCCGGTGAAGTGGTGGGCCTGCTCGGACCAAACGGTGCGGGTAAGACAACCAGTTTTTACGCCGTCGTCGGCTTGGTGCAACCGGATGCGGGCAGGGTCTTCGTCAACGGCCAAGAGGTCACGGACCTGCCCATGTACAAGCGCGGGCGCATGGGAATTGGATACTTGCCGCAGGAAGCCTCGGTTTTTCGAAAGCTAACGGTGGAGGACAACATCATGGCCATCCTCGAATTGCAACCGCTGTCCAAAGCCGAGCAAAAAGACCGACTCGAGGAGTTGATTCGCGAATTCGGTCTGGAGAAGGTCCGCCAGTCCAACGGCGACGTGCTGAGCGGCGGCGAACGCCGGAGGACGGAAATTGCGCGGGCACTGGCGACGGACCCGCAATTCATCCTCCTCGACGAGCCGTTTGCCGGGGTCGACCCCATCGCGGTGGAGGATATCCAGCGCATCGTCGAAAAACTGCGCTTGCGCGGTATCGGCATCCTCATCACCGACCACAACGTGCAGGAGACCTTGCACATCACCGACCGGGCATACTTGCTATTTGAAGGCCGCATCCTCAAGCACGGGACTGCAGAAGAGCTGGCCTCGGACGAACAAGTGCGGCGGGGGTACTTGGGACAGAATTTTGTGCTGCGCCCTAAATCCGCCCTTGCTGACTGAGCATACGAGCCACGTACTTTCCGATCACATCGAATTCCAAGTTGACGCGGTCTCCCGACTGGAGTGTATGAAGGTTGGTGTGTTCCCACGTATAGGGGATGATGGCCACACTGAAGCCGTCGGGCTTGGAATCCACGACGGTCAGGCTGATGCCGTTGACGGTAATGGAGCCTTTGGGCACCGTAACGAATTCGGGATGCACTTCATGGGCAAACTCCAGCACCCAACTGCCATCGGCATCACGGACCTGAAGCAATGTCGCCGTGGTATCCACGTGGCCCTGAACGAGGTGACCGTCGAGGCGCCCACCGAGTTGCGTGCATCGCTCCAAGTTGACCACATGGCCTACCTTCCACTGGCCCAAACTCGTTCGGTCCATGGTCTCTTGAATGGCCGTCACCACGTAAGAACCAGGGTCCAATTTCACGACCGTCAAGCAGACGCCATCGTGCGCCACACTTTGATCGACCCGCAACTCGCTTGCAAACGGGGCGGAAACGGTGAAGTGGACGTTGGTCCCTTCCCGCTCCACCTTTTCAATTCGGCCGTTTTGCTCAATGATTCCTGTAAACATGTTATTCGCTTAGGGGTGCAACACCTCCCATCAAATGAAGTTCACCACTGAACCGCTCTTCGACCAAGCCCACCAGCCGGATCGTCCACACCCGGGCGGTGCAGTAGTACACCCCATCCGCACACATCCGCCCATCCTTGTGCATGCCATTCCAGTTTATGTCGGGATCGTTCGTTTGGTACACTTCTTCCCCCAAGCGGTTGTAGATGCGCACGTCCACCGAATCGATGAATTTCCACGGAAAGGCCCGGAAAGTATCGTTGACCTGATCGAGGTTGGGCGTGAACACATTTGGCAAAAAGTAAAACGGGCAGTTGTCTGCACACAGCGTGTCGCTCAGCGCACTTTCGTTTCGACGCAGCGTTCCATCCGGTCCAGGCTGCAAACTGTCCAACGCAGTCACGGCAAAACACCCAGCAATGGTCCCGCGCTCACCCTGTTCGTTCCAGATGTAGGTCAATTGTTCGGGGTCGCTAAAAATCTCGACCGGCCGCAACGTGTCCCCGAGCGTCGGCGCCCAATACAATTGGAACGCCATGACATCGTCAGCACAACCGGCGATGTTGCTCCACGCCAGCTCGTTTTGCTCCTCCACACAATCCGATTCCATTGCAAAATCTGGCGGGCATGGCGGTGTGTAATCAAAGGGCTTGGCGCAAGCGCGTTGGCTCCAATTCAACAGCGGTCCGTGAAGTGCATCCCCGTCGTAGTGCCCAACCGTCTCGAAGCGGTAGCAGTAGGTGCGATTGTTGACCAGTCCGGTGTCCGTGTAGGTCGGCTCGCCTGTGGTTGCGATCCATTCAAAACCTGCATCGCCTTCCCTGTAGATGTCGTAAGCATCCACCCACCAGGGAAAGGCCCCGGACACGGTCAGCGTCAAGGCATTGTCGTTGGGTTCCAGCGCCAACCACGGGGTCTCCGCCGGGGCGGACATGCCCATTTGGCCCGTCGCACTGACGCATTCCACCCGGTACACCCAACTGCGGGTCTGGGTATCGACGCCTTCGTGAACCCATGCCGTGTCCGGTGCGTTGAGGTAGGGGCCTGGTGCAGTCTCGTGCAAGACCTCCAAGGGCGATGTTCCCGCTGCTCCGACCAGAACCCGGTACCGATAGGGACCGGGAAAAACCACCGTATCGGCATCCGTAGGTGGCGACCAGCGCAGATCCACCGCACCGTTAACCTCATCCGTCGCTTCAACCGACGCCCGGGTTATGACGGGCACGTCCTTCCGAATCGTCGCACAGACTTCGTTGCTTGCTATGGACTCCCCACTGCCCGGCCACTCCGTGACCACACGGTAACAGTACGTTGCCCCAAACGAGAGCAAGTCCTCATCGATGTACGTGGTATTGTCCAATCCTTCAACCGTTCCGAGGAAGGTGAAGCCGTAGGTGTCGGGGATGCCCGTCTCGCACGCATGGGGTGTCCAGTCGAGCGAATCCACCCGGCGGTAGATGTGGTAGCGGCCCGCGGAGGACTTCCAGCCGGGCAACTCCCCGGTGCATTCGTGTGCATTCCACTCCAAGATAATGGCATTACCGACCGGTTCCGCTGCGGTCATCTCAGCAGGCGGTGCGACCACCCGGATTTGAAAGGTTTCCAAATCCATCAACTGCACTTGTCCGCTGTTGTCTTCGGCGCGCACCACGACTTGGTAGGGTGCTTCCCGAACTTCTGTGCACTCCGGGGACCACACGAATTGGCCGATTCCGGCACCGAGGTCGGAGAAATTGGCCGGGTTTTCCACTTCGGAAATCGGGCCTCCGATGGCATCGAGGTCCACGTTGTCTCCATCGGGATCCGAAGCATTGACCAAAAACGAAAGGAAACTGCCTGCCACCACACAGGTATCAGGGATATTGGCAATCTCCGGCGGCTGATTCGTGCACGACTCCACCGTAATCTGCATGTCCCGCACGACTTCACCCACCTTGATGAGTACTCCGTCCACGTCGCGCCATTCCTGGATGCGAAGGGCGACATTGTAAATGCCCGCTATCTGCGGAACTTCCCACACCACATCGCCATAATCGGCATCAATGGTGAAACTGTCATCAGCAGGACTCACTTCATCCGGTGGTACATAATCCGGAATTATGTCGGAATCGAATCCCCGGCACGGGACGAGGTCATACGTGAGCAAGTCTCCGTCGGGATCGTGGGCGCCGGGGTTGTGAATCCAAGGCTGGAAAAGGCACGCGTTTTGTTGCGCCGGGTTCAACAGCTGCACTGAATTGTTGTGCCCGGCCAACGGGTCAATGATCAACAACGTGCTGATGGAGAACGGAACATCGACAGAGCCCGGAATGTTGAGCACGCCTTGGTTACGGTTGGGATCCTCCACCCTAATTTCAAAAATGCCCGGCCCACCATACGTGTGATTGCCGCGGTAGCGGTTGATCTGGATGTCGTCGGGCAATAGCTGGACGGTTTCCCGCTCGAGGCTGTCAATGGGTTCATCTACCTCGTCCCCCCAGTACAAATACAGCCAAGGCCGGTCGGCCGGAGCGCTGGTTTTGGTGTAGGTAGTGATCAGGATTTCATAGGTCAACCCCTCCACGTGCGTGTAGGTAATCTCACCGGCCCGGTTGTGCGTTGCATGCGCTGATGACACCCCGAAAAAAAGGGACAACAGCAGCAGAAATGTCCGCGCGAAAAACCGTTGAAAAACCATCTTGATGCAAGTTAGGACAAGGAAGCCAACCGTTAACTTTGCGCCCACGAATGGCTTCCAAAAAAAAACCAACAACCATCGGATTCAGTTGCGGCGACCCCAACGGGATTGGCGCTGAAATCCTCGTCAAAGTGTTCCATGACAACCGCATGTTCCGGGAAGCAACACCCGTGTTCTACGGTACGCCCAATTTGATTGAAGCCGCCATTGAGAAGGCCGGCGAACCCGAGGTCAATTGGGCCGTTGTGGAAGGAGCAGACAAGGCAAAGTCCGACCAAATCAATGTGGTGAACATTCATGAGGAGCCGTGGGACATCCAATGGGGCCAAGTCGACGGCGCTGCAGGCGACTTTGCGATGAGCGCATTGGAAACGGTCGTCAATGACCTGGCGAGCACGAAAGTCGACGTCTTGGTAACGCTGCCCATTCACAAGGAGGCCATGCGCCAAGGGGCGTTCAAACATCCCGGACACACAGAATACCTCGCGGACTTTGCCAACGTCGATGAGGTGCTCATGCTTTTAGTATCCGGCGACCTCCGGGTGGGCATGTGCACCGGACACGTCGCCCTGAAAGACGTCTCGGCCTTGCTCAATCCGGATTTGATCAAAGCCAAAGCGCGTTTGATGCACGATTCCCTCATGCGCGATTTTGGTCTAGCCCAGCCTCGCATTGCGGTACTCGGCCTGAATCCCCATGCGAGCGACAACGGACTGATGGGTGATGAAGAAAAACGCATCATCGCACCGGCCATCAAGGACCTCAGTGCGGAAGGCAAGTTTGTGATGGGCCCTTACCCGGCAGACGGATTTTTTGGTGCCGGCACACACAAGCAATTCGACGGAGTATTGGCCATGTACCACGACCAAGGGCTTGGACCGTTCAAAGCGCTGAGCTTCGGAAACGGCGTGAATTTCACAGCGGGCCTGCCCATCGTGCGCACCAGCCCGGACCATGGAACGGGTTTTGATATTGCTGGACAAGGCATCGCCAGTCCCGATTCGTTGCGCGCAGCCATCTACACGGCCCGGGACATTCGGTTCAACCGCATCGCATACCGCGAGTTGACGGCGAACCCCCTCGAGATCGCTCCTCCCAAGCGGAAAGAGCGCTACTGAGCCCGTTCCGGTCAGTTGCAATGTGGCCGGCAATTGAAATTTGTTCAATCGGGTTGTTGTGACTACCTTTGCACTCCCCAAAATGAGGAGGTTGTGGATCACTTGGCACCCTTTCGTATCCCGTTCGTGGGACTGAAGCACGGTCAACACGACTTCCAAATGGAGGTGGATTCGTTGTTCTTTGAATCTTTTCCCTCTTCTGAAACCGATCAAATCAGCGGTGAAGCAGAAGTGACCATTGACAAGCTCGGCTCGAAAATGGATTGCATTGTGCATTTTGATGGCCACGCAATCCTTCCCTGCGACCGATGCCTTGGTGATGTTCAAATCCCCCTCGCATTTGACGAGCGCCTGGTGGTTCAACTCGGCGAGTCGACGAATACCGAAGAAGAGATTTGGACATTGGGCCCCGAGTGCCACGAACTGGACCTCAGCCAGCCCATCTTCGAATGGATGCATTTGCACCTGCCCTCGCGCAGGCTCCACGCATCCGAAGACCAATGCGACCCTGCAATGACGGCATACTTGAACGGAGGCGGAACAGCATCGAACGATTCGGATGGGTCATCGAACGATGGGGGATCAGATGAGAATGACGGAATTGACCCGCGTTGGAACGCATTGAAAGACTTGAAATAATACCATCATGGCACATCCCAAACGACGCCAAAGTAAGGCCCGCACGCGCAAGCGCCGTGCACACGACGCACTGACAGCACCTCAGGTAGCTGCATGCCAAACCACTGGCCAACCCCACCTCTTCCACCGCGCCCACTGGCACGAAGGAAAGTTATATTACAAAGGCAAAGTGGTGATGGAAAAGGCGGAAGCCTAACCCAAACGATTTGATGTCAGCATTGGCCGTTCTCGGCCAGAACTACCAAAAAGGAGGCCCAGCGCCTCCTTTTTTTATGCCATTCTTCCACATTTTCACCGGAATTCCGGGAAAAAAGCGCTTTTTCGCATGATTCCACCCGCTATCTTTGGCGGCTATTCGCAACAAAACCAATAGCCCATGCGCGCTGCCATTACTGCCGTAGCAGGATACTTGCCCGATGATGTGTTGACCAACGCCGACCTCGAAAAGATGGTCGACACCAACGACGAATGGATCCGTTCCCGCACGGGAATCCAAGAACGCCGGATCCTCAAGGACCCCACCAAGGCCACATCGGACATGGGCGCAGAAGCAGTTAAGGAACTGTTGGAGAAGCGCGGCATTGATGCGACGGAGGTGGACCTGATCATCTGCGCTACCGTCACCGCCGACATGCACTTCCCCGCGACGGCCAACCTCATCGCAGACAAAGTGGGGGCGGTGAACTCTTGGGGGTATGACTTGAGCGCAGCGTGCTCGGGATTCATTTTTGCCCTGACCACCGGTGCCCAATTCATTCAAAGCGGCCGGTACGAAAAGGTGGTCATTGTAGGGGCGGACAAAATGAGCTCCATCGTCGACTACGCCGATCGCACCACCTGCATTTTGTTTGGTGACGCCGCCGCGGCTGTGTTGCTCGAGCCCTCTGAAGAATACGGGGTCATTGACCACAAACTCCACGTAGACGGGACAGGTGCCAACTTCCTCCGCCAAAAAGCCGGTGGCTCGCTGCATCCGCCCACGCACGACACGGTCGACGCCAAGGAGCACTACATCACGCAAGATGGCCAGCCGGTATTCAAAGCAGCCGTCAAGGGCATGGCCGATGTGAGCTATGACATCATGCAGCAGAACAACCTCGCCCCGGAAGACGTCGCGTGGTTGGTGCCCCACCAAGCCAATTTGCGCATCATCGACGCTACCCAGCGCCGCATGGGCCTCCCTGCCGAAAAGGTGATGATCAACATCCAGAAATACGGCAATACCACTGCGGCCACCATTCCGTTGTGCCTGCGCGATTGGGAACATCAGCTCAAAGCAGGTGACAACATCATCCTCGCCGCCTTTGGGGGTGGATTCACGTGGGGAGCCGTGTACCTCCAATGGGCGTACAATAGCTGATACAAGGCATACCCTGGCCTCAAAACCGGCCAATTAAAACTGCCTACCTTTGGCCTCTAAATTGTCATAACCATGGACATTTCTGAAATTCAAGACCTAATCAAGTTCATCGCAAAAGCCGGTGTAACTGAAGTCGAGATTGAGAAGAAGGACTTTAAGATTACCATCAAGTCCGAAATGCCGAAAAAGAAAGGCGCAGCTGGAGCAGCTGAAGCGACCATTCAAATGCCTGTCCCCGTGGCCGCGATGCCACAAGCACCGGCACCCGCTGCTGCTCCGGCACCCGCCCCAGCGGCGGCGCCTGAGGCACCCAAAGCCAATGCGGACGAAGACAACTACATCACCGTGAAGTCGCCCATGATCGGCACCTTCTACCGCCGTTCTGCTCCGGACAAGCCCACCTTTGTGGAGGTTGGATCGACCGTCGGCAACGGCGATGTACTTTGCGTCATCGAAGCGATGAAGCTTTTCAACGAAATCGAATCGGAAGTCAGCGGCAAGATTGTCAAGATCCTCGTGGACGACAACAGCCCTGTAGAATACGATCAGCCACTCTTCTTGGTGGATCCTTCCTAAACATCCCTCACCATGTTTAAGAAAATCCTGATTGCCAACCGCGGGGAAATCGCCCTGCGCGTGATTCGCACTTGTAAGGAAATGCGCATCAAAACCGTCGCTGTGTACTCCACGGCCGACGCAGACAGCCTGCACGTGCGCTTCGCGGACGAAGCGGTGTGCATTGGCCCACCTAAAAGCGTGGATTCTTACCTCGCCATCCCCAAAATCATCGCGGCGGCGGAAATCACCAACGCCGACGCCATTCACCCGGGCTACGGATTCCTCTCTGAAAATGCTGAATTCTCCCGCATCTGCAGCGAGAACAACATCAAGTTCATCGGGGCGAGTCCGGAGATGATTGAAGCCATGGGCGACAAGGCTTCGGCCAAGGCCACCATGAAGGCCGCAGGTGTACCGACCATTCCGGGCAACGAAGGCATCCTCGAAAGCCTGGAGGAAGCGACCAAAATCGCCAACAAAATTGGCTACCCCGTCATGCTGAAAGCCACTGCTGGTGGCGGAGGAAAAGGTATGCAGGTGTGCCACGATGACGAAGGCCTCGCCGAGGGATGGGAATCCACCCGCCGCGAAGCTGGAGCTGCATTTGGCAACGACGGCATGTACATGGAGAAGTTCGTGGTCGAGCCGCGTCACATCGAGATTCAGGTGGCTGCTGACCAACGCGGCAAGGCATGCCACCTCTCTGAGCGGGATTGTTCCATCCAGCGCCGCCACCAAAAGTTGGTGGAGGAAACGCCTTCGCCTTACATGACCGATGAACTCCGTGAGAAAATGGGGGAAGCGGCCATAAAGGCGGCAGAAGCCGTGAAGTACGAGGGCGTAGGCACCGTTGAGTTTTTGGTGGATGCCAACCGTGATTTCTACTTCATGGAAATGAACACGCGCATCCAGGTGGAGCACACCATCACGGAAGAAGTGGTCAACTACGACCTGATCAAGGAGCAGATCAAGTTGGCGGCGGGCGAAAACATCAGCGGCAAGAACTACTACCCGCAGATGCACGCCATCCAGTGCCGCATCAACGCGGAGGACCCGGCGCGCAATTTCGCTCCATGCCCAGGACGCATCACGGACTACCACGCCCCTGGTGGACACGGCGTGCGATTAGACACGCACGTGTACTCGGGGTACCAAATTCCCCCGTTCTACGACTCGATGATTTCAAAGCTCATCGTTGTTGCTCAAACCCGGGAGGAAGCCATTTTGAAAATGCAACGGGCCTTGGACGAGTACGTCATTGAAGGCATCAAAACAACCATCCCATTCCATCAGCGCCTCATGCGCCACGACCGCTTCCGCAGCGGGGATTTCACCACGAAATTCATGGAGGAAGAAGACGTTTGATTTCCTTGTGTCCTCAACGAAAAAAGCCGGTCAATTCGATCGGCTTTTTTTGATGATGTTCGTTGTGGATCGGCCCGGTACCAGGGGAATCACCTCCACCCGTCCGCCACGCTCACGCACCGTCTCCGAGCCGACAATGAAGCCGCTTTCGCCTTTACTAGCCTCCGGGTCATAATCGCCCCCTTTGACCAGCACATGGGGCTGCACCGCTGCAATCAGGTCCGCCGGCGTTTCCGTTTCGAAGACGATGACGGCATCCACGGCCTGCAAAGCTTCAAGCACGGTTTTGCGGTCAGCTGCCTCGTTAATCGGGCGTTCTGGGCCTTTGCCCAACATCCGCACGCTTGCGTCCGAATTCAAACCGACCACCAATTTGCCGCCCAAGGTTTTTGCTGCTTGCAGGTAGGTTACATGCCCGGCATGCAAAATGTCGAAGACCCCGTTAGTAAAGACGATGGTCTCACCGGAAGCCCGCCAGGCGTCAATGAGTGCTTGTTCTTGAGTCGTCATGCGCGGTCTTTTCTCAAGCGGTAAACAAGCAGGTAGATGTACGCGATGCCACCCATGGTGACGATCATGGCCGTCTGCGTGAACCAAATGATGTTTGCTACGGCAAGGCCGAGCGCCTTTCCAAAGCCCAAGGCCATGAAGCCCGACATGACCGCCCATTGGTAAGAACCAACACCGCCCGGAGCGGGGATGACCATACCAAACCCGCCAGCAACCATGATGAACAAGGCTTGCAATACGGTAATGTCTTGCACCTCATCGAAGGATTTGAAAATGACCCAGGCCATAAAGAAGTACATGAGCCAAATGAAGAATGTGTGGGCCATGAAACGCCCTTTCTGCTTCATGTGGCGGATGCTGTTCAGCCCATTCCACACCCCCACCAAAAACTCTGCAATCCGCTGAGCAAACGGCAAGGCCAGGAGGGATTTGCGCTTCCACACCCCAACGCCAACTAACCCCAGGGCAATGGCGCCCAAGGCCAGCAGTTTGCTCAAATCCGGCAATACAGCGCCGTCCAGCAATTGGACAAACGCCGGCAAATTCCCCAACACGGCGGCGACAGTCAACACCATGAGGAAGGTGAAATCAATCACGCGTTCGCTGATGACCGTTCCGAACAATTCATCCACCGGGATATCGTCGGTTTGGTTCAGTGCGGCACACCGCGCCAATTCACCGCTGCGCGGCACAAATGTGTTGGCGAAGTATGCAAAGGCCACGGCATGCACGCTTCGGGCCTTGTCGGCCTTGCGGCCCAATGGTTCAAGCAAAATACCCCATCGCAAACCGCGGCTAATGATGGCCAGGTACCCCATAACGAACGAGGCCGCAATCCCCTCCCAACGTACTGAACGCATGGTTTCCCACAGCGTTTCCTTATCGTCAATGAACGAAAACGCTCCGTAAAACAACACCACCCCGATGCCGAGGGATATGACGTAGGTGAGGACTTGTTTGGCCTTCATGCTCGCAAATTACGAGATGAGGCGATTGGTTTCGGTATCGGGAAAAACCAAGGTTGGTTTGTGCACAGCCGCTTCCTCAGGCGTCATGTGGCCATAGGCAATGACGATGATGATGTCGCCCACCTGCACCTTGCGCGCCGCGGGTCCATTGAGGCCCACTTGGCCAGAACCGCGTTCCCCGACAATGGTGTAGGTCTCGAACCGTTCACCGTTGTTGATGTTGACGATTTGCACCTTTTCCCCCTCGTACAATTCCGCTGCATCCAGCAAATCAGGATCCAATGTGATGGAACCGATGTAGTTCAAATTCGCTTGCGTCACCGTCAACCGGTGCAGCTTTGATCGCATTAGGGTAACCAACATGGGCGCAAAAGTACAAATTCACCTGCCGGGATTGGTCCTTGTGAGCGGAAATGTAACCGGTCAGTCAGCGGCCGCCACCCAGCGTACTTCCACCCGGCGTCGGTCGGCTTCATTGGCGCCTTCGGAAGCCACACCGTGACCGCTCCATTGGATTTGCGAAGGCTGGACCCCAGCGCGCTGCAGCATGCGGGCCGTTTGCTCGGCGCGTTGTTCGCTCAGGACCTGATTCCGTACCACCTCTCCCTGTGCATCCGTATAGCCCCGCACCTCAAAATGCCCCGACTGTGTTGTCCAGTTCAAGCCGTCCAACCACTGTTTTAATTGCTGTTCCGCACTGCTCCTTAGGATGTATTCAGCGGTTGCAAATTTCACCAGGCACGTCGGCACATCGCTCTGCCAACGGGCGGCATCCTCATCCGACGGCCGGGGCCAACGCTCCAAGGCATCCAACGGCAGCAAATCGAAAACAAACGCAGCCCCACCTTCAATGCGGTAACTGCGAACGCGCCTCCATCCAGGCCAGTGGGCCCCACCACAGTCTGCACGGCCACACCGCTCGTAAACGTGGCAGATGGCACCATCTGGAATCGCTCTGCCCGACTTCATGCTAACCTGCACCTCCAACGCCGCATCCAAAGCCAACGCCCCAAGGACCAATCGGCCCTGCCCATCGGTTGAACGGCGCACAACCAATGCCCCAGCACGGTCTCGAACTTCAAACAACGCCGACTCCACTGGAGCCCGACGGTACACGACCTCCACCGCTAGTTCTTTCTTCCAATCCGCTCCCTCATCGGCCATGGCGCCTACCCAATACAAGTCCACGCCCCGCCCGCCCATGCGAACGGCTGAAACGTAGAAGCCATGGTCTGCATGGACGCCCGCTGGTACCGCTGCCAACTCATCGCCGGCGGTATTCACACCATGCCCCAGCCCTTTGCATTTGGCATAATGCGAACGGCGTTCCGAACAGTAGACGTCAAATCCTCCTTGGCCCGGGTGGCCATTGGACGCAAAAAGCAACGCGCCGTTGTCGAAATTCGGAAAGACCTCATCTGCAGGCGTATTCAATCCCGCAAGCGGCATTGGTTCGGACCAGGTACTGCCCGAGCGCTGAGCCATGAACAAATCGAAATCCCCCTCGGGCTGCAAAGCGCTCAGGATGAGCACCCCCCGATCAGCATCAATGGTTACGTGCTGTATCTCGCCCATACCCGGCCAATCCGCGGCGCTCCAAGCCCGCAAGTTCATCGGCTGGCATGCTTCGAACGACGCCCATCCTCGTGCTGGTGTCGCGGAGTATTCCTGGCCTGGTGATAAAAACCAATCCCCCGCCTTCACAGTATCCGAAGTCCGCGGGATGCTGCGGTAAAACAAATCCCTGCCGTCCCACCCCAGCAGCACCTCGTCATGCAGGGTGTTCAAGGCATCCAAAGGCACCACATTTTGGGCTCGGGGGCCATCGGATAAAAGCCCAATTGCCGCAGCCATTGTAAACGCCATGAACCGGCGAATGATCCTCAGGCTTGTTGCGCTTTCCATGCTTTCCAGATGAGCTGAGCTTCGTCGTACCAGGTTTCACCAAACCGGCGAATCAAGGCTGTTTTGCAAAAATCCAGTACCGTGATGTTGGCCTTGGCGCCGCAGGTTCGGGCGCCGTCGCAGATGGGCCAGCGGTGGATGTTCAAAGCCGTGAAGTCCTGCAGTTCTTTCAGTCGGACCGGGTACAAGTGGCAGGAAATGGGTTTCGGCCAATCCGATTTGCCTTCTCGCCAGGCCGCTTCGAACGCGCATTTGGCTGTGCCGTCGGCATCAAACGTGGCGTACACGCATTCGCGGCCTTTGATGATGGGCGTAACGTACTCGCCGTCTCGATCCATCTCGAACAGCCCCACCTTGTCGATGACAGCCAAGGCCTCTGGTCGCAATTGGCCTTTGACCACTTCAAACGCCTCCTCCAGTCGTTCCACTTCTTCTTCAGTCAGCGGCGCACCGCTTTCTCCTTCGACGCAGCACGCTCCTTTGCATGCTTTTAAATCACACGCGAACAGGGTGTCAAAAACATCCTCAGAAATTAACGTATCACCCAGTGCAATCATGTGACGAAATTAATCGAGAACGGCGAACCGAACTATCTTTGAGTATGGCCCGCAGATGGAGCAATACCCGCGCAGCATTTCGCGATCGATGGAACCGACTCCGGCCCCTCGACCAGCACCGGCTGGCCAACGCCGTTCGGGCCTACCGCGGGTACAGCCGCAACAAGCGCGGCGTCGCCACAGCCCAGTCCGCGTGGCCGATGAGCCTAAGCGTGGAACCCACCACCTCCTGTAACCTGCGGTGTCCAGAGTGCCCATCGGGCTTGCGGTCGTTCACTCGACCAACGGGCATGCTTGAAGTTGACACCTTAAAACGGGTGCTGGATGAAATCGGGCAACACTTGGTGTATTTGAATTTGTACTTCCAAGGCGAGCCCTACCTCCACCCGGACATGAACGAATTGGTCCGCATCGGTGCGGCCCACGGACTGTACACTTCGACGTCCACCAACGCACATTTCCTGCGCCCTGAGCGCTGTGCCGAAATCGTGCAATCCGGCCTCAGCCGCTTGATCATCAGCATTGACGGCATGACCCAAGACACGTATGCATCTTACCGGGTCGGTGGGCAATTGGACAAGGTACTCGAAGGCACCCGCAACATGGTGGAAGCACGCCGCGCCAACGGCGGCCGAGGGCCTCACTTGGTGTGGCAGTTTTTGGTGGTAGGACCCAACGAGCACGAGGTCGACACCATCAAGCAGCACGCGCAACGCATCGGTGTGGATGAGGTGGTCATCAAAACCGCTCAAATCGACCAACCCGAAGACGGCCACCCCCTCCTGACCGAAGACCCCGAACTACGACGCTACGACCGCAACCCCAATGGGGAGTGGTTTTTGCGCAATCCACTGGCGGCCGAATGCTGGCGCATGTGGCACGGCTGTGTCATGACATGGGACGGCAAGGTGGTCCCCTGCTGCTTCGACAAGGACGCGCATCACACCATGGGTGCGGTCGGGGAAAAGGCATTCAAGGACATCTGGTTCAGTCCGGAATACGAGGCGTTTCGCGCGCAGATTTTCTCCAACCGATCTGCGCTGGAGATGTGTCAAAATTGTTCCGAAGGCAGCCACGCCTACGCTTGAGTGTGAGGTAACTTGTGGGCATGGCGGAAGGCGCACCCTTCAAGTGGACCCAATGGATTGCTCCCTTGCTCATCGGCACGGTCGCTGCTGGGGCTGTGGTGTGGTTTGGTGCGCATCACGAGGTGAACGACCCGCAGACCGGAGAAGCCACCACTTCATGGTCCCTGCTCCAACAGTTTGAATGGTCCCGGCGTTCCACCTGGGCCTTGCTGGGCGTCATCGCCTGCGTGCTCCTCCGGGACATCGGCTACATCGTTCGCTTGCGCATCCTCTCCTTTCAATCCTTTTCGTGGCGGCAAGCCACCGAGAATATCCTGCTGTGGGAGCTTTCCTCAGCCCTCACTCCGAGTGTTGTCGGCGGTTCAGCCGTAGCCGTGGTCATCCTGAAACGCGACGGCCTGCGGTGGGGCAAGAGCTTGGCAACGGTATTCGCCACCGCCTTGATGGACGAGGCTTTTTATCTGATTGCAGTGCCGCTTGTTTTCCTGCTGGCCAGCTTTGGTGGGCAATCCGTGTTTCCCGAGGGGCTCGAATCAGCCGCGTGGGGCTCGCTCTTTTGGGTGGCCTACGCGTTCATTGCCACGTTGACGACCACCATTCTGCTCGGGTTGGTCATCCGGCCGCAAGGGACTTACCGCGGGCTGCAATGGGTTCGGACCACTTGGCTCCTTCGGCGGTGGAGCAACCGCATCGACGCCTGGTCAAGCGACCTGTTGGAGGCGTCCCGCAACATCCGATCTGCCTCCTGGAGGTATTGGGTGAGTGGGTTCGCCGCAACGTGTTCGAGCTGGACAGCGCGGTTTGCCACGCTGAACATGGTGCTGCTGATTTTTTACCCTTCATTAGATCACGCGGCCGTTATAGCCCGTCAATTGGTACTCTGGTTGGTGCTGTCCATCAGCCCTACACCGGGGTCATCAGGCGCCGCGGAACTCGGGTTGCCCGCTTTCCTCGGGGATTTAACCGGACTGGCCTACATCGTGGCAGTGGTCCTGATTTGGCGGACCTTCACCTATTTCATCTACCTCGTCGCAGGGGCGTTCGTCTTGCCCAGTTGGCTCGTTCGAACCCGGAGAACGGAACGTAACTTTGGAACACCATGAAAGAATTAAAAAAATTGGGCAAAGGCACTCGCGCGGTGCATGCTGGGGTTGAGCCCGATCCATCGACAGGGGCCATCATGACCCCCATTTTCCAGACATCCACCTATGTACAAGAAGCTGTTGGTGTGCACAAGGGATGGGAATACTCGCGCAGCCACAACCCGACCCGGGCCGCGCTTGAAACGGCGTTTGCGGAGTTGGAAGGCGGAACCCACGGGTTGGCCTTTGCATCGGGACTAGCTGCGATTGATACCGTACTCAAGACCTTGAAACCTGGAGATGAAGTCATCGCGGGCCAGGACTTGTATGGCGGAACCGCTCGGCTGTTCCGGACCAACCACGCACCAATGGGCATCGTGTTCCATTTTGTCGACACCCAAGACCCCAGCCTCGTGGAAGCGGCCATCACGGACAAGACCAAGTTGGTGTGGCTCGAAAGCCCAACGAACCCGTTGATGCAGATTACCGACATTCAGGCCATTGCCGACCTGACAAAGCCCCGCGGCATTGTCCTCGCCGTGGACAACACCTTCGCCTCACCCATGCTGCAGCGACCGTTGGAGCACGGTGCGGACATCGTTATGCACTCGGTCACAAAATACCTGGGCGGCCACAGCGATGTAGTGATGGGCGCACTCGTCACGAAGGACGAAGCCATTGACGCCCCGCTGCGTGCGTTGCAAAACAACTGCGGAGCCATCGCCCAACCGTTCGATTCGTTCCTAGTCTTGCGAGGATTGAAGACGCTGCATTTGCGCGTGGAGCGTAGCTGTGCGAACGGCCGGAAAGTAGCGTACTGGTTGCGCGACAATCCCAAAGTCGAAAAGGTCTACTGGCCTGGGTTTGAAGACCATCCCGGCCACGACGTCGCAGCGCGTCAGATGGATGATTTTGGCGGAATGATTGCCTTCGAAATCAAGGGCAACGACTTGGATCAAGCGAAAAACCTCGTCGCCGCAACGCAGATTTTTACCCTCGCAGAATCCCTGGGCGGTGTGGAGTCGTTAATCGAGCACCCAGCGGCCATGACCCACGCTAGCGTGCCTGCAGAAATTCGCGCGGAGCTGGGCATTTCTGACGGGTTTGTCCGATTGAGTGTAGGGGTCGAGGACGCAGACGATCTCATTGCTGACCTCGATCAGGCCATTGAATCGACTGTGCGCTAATTTTCCCCCATGACCACAGAAACGCAACACAGCCTCGCTCCGGAAAAACTGGCGGTTGTGGGCGCGGGATTGGTGGGCAGCCTTTGGGCACTCATGCTCGCCCAACGCGGCCACCACGTCCACGTCTTCGAACGCCGATCCGACCCCCGGAAGGGAACATACAAGGGTGGCCGGAGCATCAACCTCGCCTTGAGCGATCGGGGATGGCGGGCCCTTGAAAAGGCAGGCATTGCAGACGCTGTGCGCGAAATCGCGCTGCCCATCACCCACCGCACCATGCACTCCACCAACGATTCATTGACGCATCAGCCGTACGGACTGCCCAATGCGGTCGGTAAATTCGACGACCCTCAGTGCATCTATTCCGTTTCGAGGGCGCTCTTGAATCGGTTGCTGGTTCAAGAATCCGAAAAGCACAGCCGCGTGGTGTACCAATTTGACCGCAAGTGCACCGACTTGGATTTGGATACAACTTCCTTGACGTTGGAGGATGAAAAGGGGGCGAAACACACGGAAGCATTCGACCGGATTTTCGGTACCGACGGCGCCTTCAGTGCCGTGCGCGATCGATTGACGCGTACCGATCGGTTCGATTTTTCCCAGCGTTACCTGACCCACGGTTACAAGGAAATTGAGATGCGTCCCACGGCTGACGGCCAGTTCAAGATGGAGGCAGACGCCCTGCACATCTGGCCGCGCGGCGAGTTTATGTTGATGGGATTGCCCAACCCCGATGGCACCTTTACGTGCACCGTATTCGCCCCCTATGACGGTCCGAACGGACTGAACGGACTCGACACCGAAGACGCGGTCACGGCCTATTTCAGCATACATTTTCCAGACGTCATCCCGTTGATTCCAGATTTTGCTGCTCAATGGCTCGCCAACCCGACGAGCTCATTGGTCATGACCCAATGCTATCCATGGCACCACGGCGATGCCATTTGTTTGATGGGCGATGCCGCCCACGCCATTGTCCCATTTTACGGCCAAGGGATGAACAGTGGCATGGAAGATTGTTCGGTGTTGAGCGAACTGCTCGACAGCATGGATTCGCCCCAAGATTGGGCAAAAACCATGCAGCATTACACGGAATTGCGGAAGCCTTCAGGCGATGCCATCCTTGAGTTGGCCTTGCGGAATTACATTGAAATGCGCGACAAAACTGGCGATCCTGCTTTCCTCCTCCGCAAAAAAATCGAGGCCAAGTTGGCCACCAACTACCCCGGACGTTGGCTTCCCCTGTACTCACAAGTCACGTTCAGCCACACGCCGTACGAAGAGGCGCTGGAGGCCGGACAGCGCCAGGACCGCATCATGGAAAAAATCCTGTCCCAAGAAGGCATCGAGGCCAACTGGGATCGGCCCGAAACCTTTGAATCCATCCTCGACGCATGGGAATCGCAAAGCGTCTGACGGCCGTCTTCGTTTGGATCTTGGTCGGTGCGCTCAATGGCGCGGAGGCGCAGTCCACTCCCTTCAATGCCGAAAGCCAAACGCATCGCAACCATGGTTGGACTTACGCCATCGGGTACCACGCCTTCAGTGCTCGGCCCGATTCGGTGCCCTCAGTCTATCAAACGGTGCGCCCATCGGGCACCATTGATACCCTGCACACCGGCACATGGGGCCACACGGGCAACCACGCCCTCCGCTTGGGCATCGGCTATTGGGGCATCGCCCGACGGCCGCTCATCTGGGACCGGTGGTTCATCGAACTCCAAGGAACCCGGAACGCGGCCACCTCCACCTTTGACGGATTGGTCGCCAATGCAGACAGCATCCTGCAGCCCAACACGCTGCTCGACAGCATGCGTTCGGTGGTGACCACTGAACTGACGTTCAAACTTCAGCGCGCATTCGAAATCAAAACCGACTTTTTCTTCGAAGCCCAGCTCGGCATCGGGTGGGACCGGGAATGGGGTGGCACGTTCAGCCGAACGGGTCCGGACAGCCTATTTGTCACCCTAGCCGCACCGGCGACGGATCGCATTGCATTGGAATTGGGTGCGGGGCTCGGGGTGCGCACTCGCTCCGGCCGGTACCTGCGCATTCACGCCACGTACGACGGATTGCAACTGGTTCCTTTGGCCGAGGAAGGGGACGGCCGGGTGCAGTGGTACGAGGGCCACTGGCAGCCGTGGAACCTCATGCTCCAGTGGGATCTATTGCGGCCCAAGCCCTTGGAGGATTGCGCTAAACCGCCTTACCAAGACCGTCCGGGCCAGGTGCTCTTTGGCGATCAAATGCAGAAAGACCGGCGGAAGCAGTTGAAAAAGCAGAAGCGACGGGCCAAAAAGAACCGCTGGTAATCAAACCCGCTCTGCACAGAGCTCCACCAACACGCGGTTCGTATCCCCCGGGTGCAAGAACGCAATCTCTTTGTTGTCCGCACCCACTTTCGGGCCGCTGATGACGCGGTATCCCAATCCTGTGAGCCGATCGATTTCCCCACGGATGTCATCCACGAAAAACGCCAGGTGATGCAGGCCTTCACCGCGCTTGGCGATGTGCTGGCCGATGGGGCCCTCTGGCGAAGTGCTGGCCAACAATTCCACTTTGCTCTCGCCCGTTTGGAAAAAACTGACATCCACCCCTTCCGACGCCACGTGCTCTCGCTTGAAAGGTGATTCGCCCAATACGTCTGAGAAAATCCGTTCTGCAGCCTGCAAATCAGCGACGGCGATTCCGATGTGTTCAATGCGTTTCATGGGCGAGGTTTGCTCGTAAAAATACAGCCAATTTGACGGGGGAGTGGCTACCTTCGTCGCATGACCGATACGAACAACCCCTGGATGCCTGTAGGGCTTGAAGGAAAGCACGCAGTGGTTTGCGGAGCCACCCAAGGCATCGGACTTGCGGCAGCCCAACACATGGCCGGACTCGGAGCGCGCGTAACCCTGATGGCGCGCAATGCCGAGCGGCTCGAAGAAGCGCGTCGCTCGCTGTCCCAGCCGGAACTACACGGAACCGCTCAAGCCGACTTCAGCCGCCCCGAAGAGGTCAAAGCCGCCATTGAGTCGGTGGTCAGCGCTCAACCTGTGCACATCCTGGTGAACAACACGGGCGGACCGGCAGGTGGGCCCATCGTCGACGCCGAGGTGGAAGCGTTCATGAATACCTTCCAGCAGCATTTGGTTTGCAATCACCTGCTCGCCCAAGCGGTACTACCGGGAATGAAAGCAGCTGGATACGGACGAATCATCAATGTCATCAGCACCAGCGTCAAACAACCGCTGAACAACTTGGGGGTCAGCAACACCATCAGGGGCGCGGTGGCCAATTGGGCCAAAACCTGGGCCAACGAAGTGGGAGTGCATGGGATTACCGTCAACAACGTGCTGCCCGGCGCCACGAACACAGCGCGATTGGAACAAATCGTTTCGAACAAGGCGAGCAAGACCGGAGCCTCAACCGCAGAAATTCGGGCACAAATGGCCAATGCAGTACCCATGAAACGCACCGGAGAGCCGGAAGAAGTGGGCCGCGCAATCGCGTTTTTGGCCTCACCATCAGCGAGTTACATTTCTGGAATCAATTTACCGGTCGACGGAGGCCGAACTTCTTCCCTGTGAGTTAGCTTTGCCTTGCTTAAACGTTAATAGGTACGTTGATGACTGACCCTCACCACGAGCAAATTGCGGCCTTCATGGCCGAAGTGACTGCTCAGAATCCGAATGAACCCGAGTTCATTCAGGCGGTGCAAGAAGTTGCAGAGACCGTCATTCCTTTTATTGCTGACCACCCGAAGTATGCGGAGCACCGCATCTTGGAACGCATGGTTGAACCCGAACGGACCATCATATTCCGTGTGCCTTGGATCGATGACAGCGGACAAGTACAGGTCAACAAGGGCTACCGCGTCGAATTCAATTCGGCCATCGGCCCCTACAAAGGCGGTTTGCGCTTCCACCCAACGGTCAACCTGAGCGTCTTGAAGTTTCTCGGCTTCGAGCAAGTCTTCAAGAACAGCTTGACCACGTTGCCCATGGGCGGCGGAAAGGGCGGTTCCAACTTCAACCCCAAAGGGAAATCCGACAATGAAGTGATGCGCTTCTGCCAGAGCTTTATGACCGAATTAGCCCGCCACATTGGTCCCAACACCGACGTGCCTGCGGGTGACATCGGCGTGGGTGGCCGTGAGATCGGCTACATGTTTGGCCAGTACAAGCGCCTGCGGAACGAGTTCACCGGCGTGCTAACGGGCAAAGGCCGGAACTGGGGCGGGTCGTTGATCCGTCCGGAAGCCACCGGCTACGGCGCGGTCTACTTTGCTGCCGAAATGCTCGAAACCAAGGGACAAAATTTCGAAGGCAAGCGCGTGGTGATTTCCGGCTCCGGCAACGTCGCCCAGTACGCTGCAGAGAAGGTGATTCAAATGGGCGGAAAAGTGGTAACGATGTCGGACTCTTCTGGGTACATCGACGAGCCCAATGGCCTGACCATGGAACAGCTCGATTGGATCAAGGACCTCAAGAATGTTCGCCGCGGCCGCGTTTCTGAATTCGCCGATGCCCACGCTACGGCCACATTCCACGCGGGAGAGCGCCCGTGGGGAGTGGTTTGTGAGGCCGCATTCCCGTGCGCGACCCAAAATGAATTGAACGAAGCCGAAGCAAAGCAGCTCATCGCCAACGGATGCCAAGTGGTGGCTGAAGGAGCGAACATGCCATCGACGCCGGAAGCCATCGAGGCCTTCCAAGCAGCCAAGGTGCTCTTCGCTCCTGGCAAGGCGTCCAATGCTGGCGGAGTTGCGACAAGCGGCCTCGAAATGTCCCAAAACAGTTTGCGCATGAACTGGACCCGAGAAGAAGTCGATGAGCGCTTGTTGAACATTATGAAGGACATCCACACGCAATGCGTCACCTACGGCAAAGATGCCTCGGGCTATGTGGATTACGTCAAGGGTGCCAACATCGCAGGCTTCGTCAAGGTCGCCGATGCGATGATTGACCAGGGCGTGGTGTAACCCCGCACGTGGCGCTATCTTTGTGCCATGATTATTGGATTCCAACACATGCACAGCGCGTTGCGCTGGGTCGTTCTTGCGTTGCTCGTCGTGACCCTCGTCAAGGCGTGGCAAAACCGCCAATCGTCCTTCACGGCAGGGCAGGCCAAACTGGGCCTCTTCACCATGATTTCCATGCACATTCAGCTCCTCCTGGGGCTGGCCTTGTACATGATGAAAGGATGGGCATCCATGCTCGGTCAACCCGGCGTGATGGAGTCTACCGTCATGCGGTTCTTTACCGTAGAACACCTCGTGGGCATGCTGTTGGCGATTTTGTTTGGAACGTTGGGGCACAGCCTCACCAAGCGGGCGGCATCAGATGACATGAAGCACAAACGCCAACTGCGGTACTTCGGCATCGCCTTGCTGCTCATCGTCGCGAGCATTCCTTGGCCCTTCCGACCTGGATTCGAGGCCTACGGTTGGTTCTGATGATGAGCAGGGGTCGGCTAATTGTAGCGGTGGCCGCTGCAGTGGTCCTGGCGATGGCCGGATGTGGCGGGGCAGATGCCCCGATCCAAAACAGCAGTTCTACGCGTCCATCCGAGGCCAGCATCAAGCGCGCTTACACCATGAAATGCTCCTTGTGCCATGGCTCAGACGGCAAGCTCATGGCCTCCAAAGCCCCCGACCTCAGCCAATCCACCATGGACCTCGAAAGCCGCATTGCGTTGATTACCTACGGTAAAGGCACTATGCCTCCACAAAAAGGAATTTTGGATGCGGCCACCATTCGCGGCATCGCCGAGTACATCGAGACCTTCCGAGAACTCAAGTAATGCTCGAAAATAAACTCCATTCCACTGCCCTTGAGCCGGAGACGTGCGTGCTAATCGGTCTGGTTCAAAATCGGGAAACTCGGGAAGAAGTCGCCGAACACCTCGAAGAGCTCGCCTTTCTTGCCGCAACCGCAGACGCCATGAACAAGCGCACCTTCGTGCAGAGCTTGGATCGGCCGGACACCCGGACGTTTGTGGGGAGCGGTAAATTGCAGGAGGTCAAGGAATACGTCGAAGAAAACGAAATCGACATCCTCATTTTCGACGACGAACTGACGCCCACGCAACTCCGGAACATCGAACATGAAGTCCCCGAGCGCAAAATCCTCGACCGCCCGAATTTGATCTTGGATATTTTTGCGCAGCGCGCCCGAACGGCCCACGCCAAGACCCAAGTTGAGCTAGCCCAGTACCAGTACTTGCTGCCCCGCCTGACCAACATGTGGACGCACCTGCAGAAGCAAAAAGGCGGCATCGGGATGAAGGGGCCCGGGGAAAAAGAAATCGAGACCGACCGCCGGATCATCCGCGACCGCATCGCCCACCTGAAAAAGGAATTGAAAGCCATTGACAAGCAAATGGCCACACAGCGCGGCAACCGGGGCGCACTCGTTCGGGTGGCTTTGGTCGGCTACACCAACGCCGGCAAAAGCACCTTGATGACCCTGATGTCCAAGAGCGATGTGTTTGCTGAGAACAAGCTGTTCGCCACCTTGGACACCACCGTTCGCAAGGTGGTGCTGCAAAACCTCCCGTTCCTGTTGAGCGACACCGTAGGCTTCATCCGCAAGCTGCCTCACCAACTCATCGAAAGTTTCAAATCAACCTTGGATGAGACGCGAGAAAGCGACCTCCTGCTGCACGTGGTGGATGTGAGTCACCCGCAATTCGAAGACCACCTCGCGGTTGTCGAGTCCACGCTCGCCGAAATCGGCAGCGATGACAAGCCCACGATGATCATCTTCAACAAGGTGGACCGGATCGAGGCAGAGCCCTTTGGACCGACCCGCGAGGACATCATGGCGGGCATCCGCGAACGCTTCGAACGGAGTGACCGCGAGGTCATCTTCATTTCTGCCAAGGAGAAATGGGGCATGGAAGAACTCCGCAACGTGGTCTTCGAAGCCGTCAAGGCAATCCACGTCAAACGGTACCCCTACCACAATTTCTTGTATTAGTTTCCGACCTTTAGACCATGGCAGGCATCCGTCAAGAGAAAATGGCCGAACTCATTCGGCGGGATTTGAGCGTGATTTTCCAACGCCAAGCCAGTGTGTGGTTTGGGGGCATGTTCATCTCCGTGACGCAAGTGCGAATGGCACCCGACTTAGGGCTGGCCAAGGTCTACTTGAGTTTCATGGCCGTGCCGGATAAGCAAGTCGCATTGGCCGCCGTTCGTCAAGAAGGCTGGCGGGTGCGCAAAGAATTGGGTGCCAAAATCGGGAAGCAAGTCCGCATCGTGCCCGAGCTGAATTTTTACCTCGACGATAGCCTCGACTATTACGAAGCCATCGACCAAGCCCTGAAAAAGTAAGGGCATGCGACTCCCGATTCGGCTCGCTTGGCGCTACGCGTGGACACGCAGAAACCGGAGCTTAACGCACCTGATTTCGGGAATTTCCATGTTCGTCATCGCTGCCGTCACGGCCGCCATGATCGCCATCCTCAGTGCGTTCAATGGCATTGAATCCGTCGTCACCGAACTCTTCGGTACCCTCGATGCCCCGGTCGCCATTGTGCCCACAGAAGGGTCCGTGGTGCCCAGTGATGCTGGCACCTGGGTGATCGACCGCTTTGGTCCTGAGAGCACCAACCCCGTTGTGCAATGCGCCGCGGCGGTGATTGAAGATGAGGCCGTTGTAGCGTGGGGCGATGGCCAGCCGCACGTCGTTACCGTGCTGGGGTTCGACAGCACGATGCTGCAAGCGGCCCCCATCGAATCCACCCTGAGAAGCCAGATGTGGAAGCCCGAATTCACCGAAGATGCAGCGTGCGTCGCGCTCGGTCTTGGGGTCCGCAACATGCTCGGCATTGGCAGCTTGGATGCCGAAAAAGGACTGCCCGCCTTGCAGTTTCGCGCACCCATCCGGGGCAGAAAGCTCTCCCGTTTCAAGGAACGAGCCTTCCACTCGGAGTCGGCTTACGCTTGTGACGTGTTCTCTGTCAATGCCGAAATCGACCGCAAGTACACCTTGGCTCCATTGGATTTCGCCCGCGCCTTGTTCAAGCGCCCGGAATCCGTGACCCGCTTCGAGTTAGGGCTGGCGGAAAATGCAAACGAACCTGAAGTTGCCCAGTTGATTCAGGACGCCATCGATGCCGCGGGAGAACCATGGCGGGTGCGCACCCGAGCAGAAAAGAACGCCCTCATCACCCAAACCAACCGAGCTGAAAAGTGGGCGACGTTTGTCATCTTGAGCTTCATCCTCGTGGTTGCTGCCTTCAACGTGATGGCATCGTTGACCATGTTGCTGCTCGAAAAGCGCCAAGACATCGAGGTGCTCAATGCCATGGGCCTCACCGGATGGCGACTGGAGCAGGTGTTTGCTTGGCAAGGGGTAATGATCAACGCGGTGGGCGGACTGGTCGGTGCAGCCGTCGGCATCGCACTCGTCTGGGGACAGCAGCACTTTGGTTGGGTCAAACTTCAAGGTTCCGTCATCCCTGCCTATCCGGTCGAACTCGTACCTGGTGACGTCCTGGGCACCCTCGGCGTCGTGGTATTGATCGGTGGGATTGGTTCTGGTTGGATGGTCCGCAACTTGGTGCGGCGCTTTGGGGCGGCCTAATCAGACCGCCGGCTCGAACGGTATGGTCTCCAGCTCGTCCAGCTTGGCCCGGATGTCGTCTACGCCGTCCAGCGTGACCAGCTGCAAGCGGTGCTGCTTGAAATCCCGAAGGCCCTTGAAGTAGTTGGCGTAGTGCCGCCGCATTTCTACGACGCCCAAGCGCTCTCCTTTCCACTCCACCCCCTTCTCAAAGTGCTCTCGGGCAGCGGCGACCCGCTCGATCATGCCCGGCGGCGGCAGCAATTCACCCGTCGCCATGTAGTGCTTCATCTCACGGAAGACCCACGGAGCGCCGATGCTGGCCCGACCGATCATGATGCCGTCGACGCCATAGCGGTTGCGGTATTCAACGGCCTTTTGGGGGGAGTTAATGTCGCCATTGCCAAAGACCGGAATGTGCATCCGCGGGTTGTTTTTGACCTCGGCAATCAACGACCAATCCGCCTCGCCTTTGTACATCTGCGCGCGGGTGCGGCCGTGGATGCTGATGGCTTGGATGCCAATGTCCTGGAGGCGTTCGGCGACCTCCACGATGTACTTACTGTTGTCGTCCCAGCCCAGTCGAGTCTTGACTGTCACCGGCAACGTGCACGTATCAACAATTTCCTTGGTCATGGCGACCATCTTCGGAATGTCCTGCAAGATGCCCGCCCCGGCACCGCGGCACGCGACCTTCTTCACCGGGCAACCGTAATTGATGTCGATGATGTTCGGTTGGGCTTCCTCGGTAATGGCCGCCGCCTGGCGCATTGAATCGATCTCGCTTCCAAAAATCTGGATGCCGATGGGGCGCTCATACTCGAAAATGTCCAACTTCGCCCGGCTCTTGGCGGCATCGCGGATGAGCCCCTCCGAACTGATGAATTCCGTGTACATGACATCGGCTCCGTACTTCTTGCACAGCGCGCGAAACGGCGGATCGCTGACGTCCTCCATCGGAGCGAGCAAGAAGGGAAATTCCGCGATGTCGATGTCACCAATGCGTACCACGTGATTGCGTTTGTGTCTTTTCGGCGAAATTGCGCGTGAAAGCACGCTCAAAATTACACCATGATCCGAACCGCATTTCAAACCATGCACCCTTTCGGGCAACTGATCTTCTTTTTCTGCATGGTCCTCACGGGCATGGGCCAGGCCTCCGGGATGGGACTGGCTACTTTGGCCGCGGCATTCGGACACACTACCGAGCAGGCCATCGGCTTTGCGTCGGATGCAACATCCAGCGAGGGCAAGGTCTACAACCTCATCATCAACGGCGTCAACCAAGTGCTATCCTTCGGCTTGATGGCGTGGTTGGCGAGCAAACTGTTTGCGGGTCGCACCTTCCTCGCATTGCGCTGGCCCAAAGCCACCTGGATTGCGGTCGGAATGGGATTGGCATGGGCCGCTCAACCCCTCATCGATTTGACCTTTCGCTTGAACGGACTGGCGCTTCAAGCCTTGCCGGAAAGCTGGGTAGCAAATGCGGACCGCTTTGAGGAATTGGCAGCGGAGGTGACACAGTCGATGCTCACGTACGACGCAGCATGGCAGTTTCCCTCGACGTTGTTGACGGTCGCCTTGCTTCCCGCAGTGTGTGAAGAATTTGCCTTCCGTGGGGTCATCCAGCCGCTGGTGGCCAAATGGACCAACAACATCCACGCCGCCGTTTGGATGGCCGCCTTCCTGTTCAGTGCAATCCACCTGCAGTTCCACGGATTCCTACCGCGTATGGTACTCGGGGCCGGCCTCGGCTACCTCGTCATTTACAGCAACAGCTTGTGGCCCGCCATCGCAGCCCACTTCTTCAACAACGCCGGAGCCATCTTCATGGCAGCCATCTATGGCCCAGAATGGGTTGCTCAGGAGATGAATGCTGCGCCGGAATGGGCAGCTTCGGATTACGGCATCGCCGCGGTTTCCCTGTTCGCGGGCGTTTATTTGGTTCGGTGGGTGCGGAAAACGGGCACGTGGCCCAAGCACCACCCGGTTCACTGACCCTTGCGCTGTTCCCGGAGGAACGCTTGCGCCACGTACAAATCTTCCGGCGTGGTGATTTTGATGTTCTCGAGGTCGCCGTCCACCAACTGAACGGGGTGGCCAGCAAATTCAAATACACTCGCATCGTCCGTGAATTCCGGACGGTATCCGCTGCCGTAAGCGGCCTTCAAGCCCGCTAAATTGAAACACTGCGGCGTCTGAACCGCACGCAGCCGGTCGCGCATCAACGCGTGGGAAGCCGCTCCGTTCACTTCCCGGATGCTGTCCTTTACGGCAACGACAGGAACGGCACTGCCTGCGTCAGCTGCTGCCTCGAAGCATCGGCGAATGGTCGCTACAGAAACAAAAGGCCGCACTGCATCGTGAACGCCAACAACGCCATCCTCGGGCAGTACAGCAAGGCCATTGGCCACCGAGTGCCACCGCTCGGCACCTCCAGCCACGAGCTGATCGACCCCGGCCGGTCCGCGCGTGGATTCCAACGAACGGAAGGTGTCGAACAAACTTTCGTGCAGCACCAATACCACATGCAGGTCGGGCAACGCCGAACGAAAACGCCGAAGGGTCCACCACATTAGTGGCAGACCCTCCAGCAGAAGAAATTGCTTCGCCACGGGCTGCGCCATGCGCGTCCCCGTACCGCCTGCAACAACAATCAGGTAACGCTTCACGCGCGAGCCGCTGCGTACCGCTGGGCTACTGCGTCCCAGTCAATGACGTTGAAGAACGCCGCGATGTAATCGGGACGGCGGTTCTGGTAGTTCAGGTAGTAAGCGTGTTCCCACACGTCCAATCCCAAGATGGGGGTTCCACCGCATCCTACGCCTGGCATGAGCGGGTTGTCCTGGTTAGCGGAAGAGCACACTTCGAGTTTGCCGTCCTTCACGCAGACCCACGCCCATCCTGAACCGAATCGGGTAGCCGCTGCATTGGCAAAGGATTGCTTGAATGCGTCCCATCCACCGAGGTCGGCATCAATGGCTGCCGCCAAATCGCCCGTAGGCATTCCGCCGCCATTGGGTGACATGATGCTCCAGAAGAGCGAGTGGTTGTAGAATCCGCCTCCGTTGTTGCGGACGGCGCCGTTGTCCGAGTGGTCAGCGAGCAGGGCTTCGATGTCCTTGCCTTCCATCTCCGTGCCTTCGATGGCTGCGTTCAACTTTGATGTGTAGCCAGCGTGGTGCTTGCCGTGGTGGATTTCCAT
>DJYV01000151.1 GCA_002448555.1 Flavobacteriales bacterium UBA6969 | reverse complement strand
GGACGAAGCCACCAAACGCGAACTGTACGAAGATGCGAGTGCAGGCTTGAGCCGGCTTTCCCAGCGGGTCGAGAACATCTTACAAAGCAATCGGCTTGTCTCGGGCAAAGCGATGAACCGCGAACCGTTTGATGCAGAGCACATCGTGAAGAAAGCCATTCAGCGCCATCAAACCGGTCCGTTCCGGGACCGATCCATCGAACTTACGACCTCCGAACAAGCTATGGGCCTCGTGGAAGGCGATGCCGATGCCATGGCCCTTGTCTGGGGCAACCTCATCGAAAACGCCCTGAAATACAGCCCGAACGATGCCCCCGTTCACATCGAAATTTCCCAAACCCCGGAAGCCCTGCAATGCACGGTAGACGACGGAGGTCCAGGCATCCCAACCAATAAGCGAAAGCAGGTGCTGGAAAAATTCGAACGCATCGAGCACACCGACACCACCGGTACGGGATTGGGGCTTTATTTGGCCCACCAGATCATCCGAATGCACGGCGGAGAATTGACCATCGATACCAGCGAACGCGGTGGCTGCCGCATCACCACGAAGATTCCCCTTACTTCATGACCCTTACTTCAGATAAATGCGCGCTGATCATCCTGGACGGATGGGGCATCGGCGACAACGATTCGAGCAACGCCATCGCCGCCGCTCACACCCCCTTTATGGATGAATTGTTGCGTCGACATCCCAAAGCCACACTCCGGACCGACGGCGAACACGTCGGGCTTCCTGATGGACAAATGGGCAACAGCGAAGTCGGCCACATGAACATCGGCGCGGGCCGGATCGTCTACCAAGATTTGCTCCGCATCAACCGGGCCATTGAGGCGGGTTCCTTCGAGAAGGAATCGGTCCTTCAGGCCGCCTTTGACCGGGCCAAAAGCACAGGCGCCCGCTTGCACTTCATGGGCCTCGTCTCGCAAGGCGGTGTGCATTCCCAGCAAGCGCACCTGAATGCGCTTTGCAAAGCCGCTGCAGCAGCCGGAATCGAAGACTTTGCCGTTCACGCCTTCACCGATGGACGCGACACCTCACCCCGTACCGGAGCAGGGTACATCGCTGAGCTTGAATCCATGCTGGAAACAACGGGAGGGCGGATTGCCTCCGTGCACGGCCGCTACTATGCCATGGATCGGGACAACCGCTGGGAACGAATTGGACAAGCCTACGCCACCCTCGTCCGCGGGGAGGGCGCCCGATACGCGACCGCAGCCGATGGGATCGAAGCGCACTATGCGCAAGACATTACCGATGAATTCATCCGGCCCTTCATCGTCGGCGACCCCATATGCATCGCACCAGACGATGTGGTGATTTGCTTCAACTTCCGAACCGATCGGTGCCGTGAAATCACCTCCGCGCTCACCCAGCAGGCATACCCCGAGCACGAGATGGAACCCATTCCGTTGCATTACGTCACCATGACGAATTACGACGATTCGTTTCAGGGCGTTCATGTGATTTACGACAAGCCCAACTTGATGGCCACGCTCGGTGAAACCGTCGCGGCAGCAGGCCGCACCCAGGTGCGCATCGCCGAAACGGAAAAATACCCCCACGTCACGTTCTTCTTCAGCGGAGGCCGCGAAGTTCCGTTCGATGGAGAGCGTCGATTGATGGCGCACAGTCCGAAGGTCCCTACCTATGACCTCCAACCGGAGATGTCTGCCCACGAAATTGTCAACCTCATCGTCCCGGAGATGAACAAGAAGAACGGAGAGGCCCCAGATTTCATATGCCTCAATTTCGCCAACCCGGACATGGTCGGCCATACGGGCGTTTTCGACGCGATTGTCAAAGCGGTGGAGGTCACGGACGAATGCCTCCGAGCAGTGGTCGAAGCCGGGCGCGCCAATGGCTACCAATTCATCGTCATCGCCGACCACGGCAATGCGGATTTTGCGCGGCATCCCGACGGATCGCCTCACACGGCGCACACGACCAATCCCGTGCCGGTGGTCGTTCTGTCAGAACACGTCCATTCGATTCATGACGGTATCCTGGCCGATGTCGCTCCCACGGTGCTCAAGCTAATAGGCATTCCGCAGCCACCCGAAATGACGGGTACGGCCCTACACTGACCCTCGTCAGCTTCGTTGGCGCTCCCAAGCGAGCACCTCACCGGCGATGAAGACACTTCCAAATACCGCGACCAAGTCGTTCGGCTGAGCATCAGTCAGCGCAGCTTCCAAAGCGGCTTCGACCGTTGTGTATGCATGGCCGTTCAAGCCAGCGTCCTCAGCGCACTGCGCCAATGTTGCACTGGGCAATGCCCGGGGGATTTGGGCCGCGCAGAAATAATACGCTCCCGCGTTGGGCATGGCTGCCAGTGCGCCGCTGATGTCTTTGTCATTGACCGCTCCAAACACAACGCGCAGGCAATCAAATTCAAGGGATTCCATCGCTCCCAACGTACGATGCAGGCCATCCAAATTGTGCGCACAGTCGAGCAGAATGCGCGCACTGGAGGGCGCTGGACGCAGCCACTGCCACCGCCCAGTATGGCCGGATTTCGTGATGGCTTCGAGCGGCGGTACCTCCCAATCACTCCCGAAAGACGTCGCCTTCAGCACCTCCAGTGCCTTGTGCGCAGTAGCCCGGTTTTCAGGCCAGTGCGGACCGTCTTCACTGGCCCCCGAGGCTACACCAGCGTAGTGGACCTCGGCGCCAAACCGATTTGCCGTCTCCAACAACACCGATTGAGCTTCCGGGCGCATGCGGCCCATGACGAGCGGCACCCCATCCTTGATGATTCCCGCCTTTTCCCGGGCGATGGAACGAATGTCGTCCCCGAGAAACTGTTGGTGGTCCAGCCCAATATTCGTGATGACCGTGAGCAGCGGTTGCGGAAAAACGTTGGTGCTGTCGAGCCGCCCGCCCATTCCCGTTTCCAGGACCACCACATCCACGTCCTGTTCGGCGAACCATACGAGGGCCATACCGAAGGTCCACTCAAAAAACGACGGCACGAATCCCGCCGATTCGACTTCAGGACGCATGCGCTGAATGAATTCCACCACCCACTGTTCTTCGGGCACGGCGCCATTGATGCGCATGCGCTCACGGAAGTCCTCGAGGTGGGGTGAAGTGAACAATGCTGCGCGTTTGCCTTGGGCCTGCAGCGCATTGGCAATGGCTGTGCAAACGGAACCCTTGCCGTTGGTGCCGGCTACGTGAACGACGTGATCCAGGCGAAGGTCTGGACGGCCAAGCACATCCAAGACGCGCCAAGTCCCGCTCAGGTCCGCTTTGTAGGCGGCGGCGCCTTGCCGCTGGAACATGGGGAGCTGCTGAAACAGCCACGCGGTGGCTTCGGCGTACGTCACTCGAGTTCGAATCGAATGGTCACGAACCCGGACCGCACGGGCCGGGCCAGGTTCTCGGTCCATGTGGTGGTGCTTGCTGCCCGACACGCCATCTCGATGAGTTCGCTGTCCGCGGTATTCGAGCCGGCGCCGTCATAGGTAGCGGAGGTCACCTTGCCGTACTTGTCGACGAGGATTTTGACCCGCACCACCCCTTCTTTCCGGGGGGTCTCGTTTTGAATGGGCCGTCCGATGATGCTTCCGCCGTCCAAGTCAAAGTCCCCATCGTCTCCACTCACCACGCCCCGGCCATCGATTTTGGCATCCTCTGCTCCCTCATTGCCCGTTCCCTGGTCCGACGCGCCTTCCGAACCACCGCCACCGCTCTGCGCCAATGCACTGAAGGCATTGGACAACCGCAAATCCACGGTGCGCTCCGGTTCGGGCTCAGGATCCGGTTCCGTGACTGGCTCGGGCGCTGTGGGTACGGATACTTCGGATTGTTCTTGCGTGACCACTTCCTCCGCCACAGCTGCTTCTACAGTCTCGCTTTGGGAAACTTCAGGCTGAACCACCTCCTCCACCGTTTCCGAT
>DJYV01000023.1:1417-4123 GCA_002448555.1 Flavobacteriales bacterium UBA6969 | reverse complement strand
CGGCATGCCTTAAACCGGCAGCGATTGGAATTGCAAAACCTTTCTCGCTTGTTACAGATTCAGGCACCGGCACTGGTCGAGCGGCACCGGCATACGTTGCGTGAGATGCGAAGCACGGTAGCCCGGGCAGGCGCTCACTCCCTCGAGAACGCAGCCCGCGAAATCCGGCACTGCCAGCAGAGGTTGCGCGGGGCATCGTCTCGGCACTTGGCCGAACAAAAACTCGCCCTCGCCCATTTCAAACGAACGCTCGATGCCATCGGACCCGAAAAAACCCTGCAACGCGGGTTCATGATGCTTGAGCGCAACGACGAGGTCCTTTCACGGGTGGCGGGCGTCAAAGAAGGCGAGCAACTGCGTATTCGAGCGCGCGATGGCGAACTCGATGTGACCGTCGACGGCGCAAGCTCAAGCCCGACTTCATCGTAATTTCACACCATGGCAAAGAAACAGAACGCAGCAGCAGATGTACCTGAAAAATTCGACGACGCACTCGAAGAATTGCGCGGATTGATGGAACTCCTGGAGAGCGACGACATCACCGTCGACACGCTGACCCAAGCCATCCGTCGGGCAGCTTTGTTGTTAAAGCACTGCCAGTCGCAACTGCACGCCACAGAGGACGAGGTCAAAGCCTTGATAGATGAACTTGGTGTTCAATCCAGCGGTACCCCGACCGACAACGATTAACGCTGCTTGCTCAACTCGTCGAGCAACCCCTTCGCCCCCTCTTCAGAAATGTCTTTGATGTTTCCGGGCATCTCGGTTCCTTCGCCTTTGGCTGCAACCATTTTGGCCCGGAAGGACCCTACCAATTCCTTGTATGTAGCGTACCCTTCGCACGCACTTTGTTCCTGGCTCCACACGCTCAGCTCTTGAGGTGTGCGCGTCTTGGACATGCACGTTGAAGATGCTTTGGCCAACTCTTGGGTCCATTGTTTTGCGCTCCAGTTGGTGTTGTTTTCATCGCCGAGTACCGATTGCAGCGCTGCGTTCATCTCCACGAGGCATTCGCAGGCATTCATGTCCGCTGTTTCGTCTGTTGTCACCGCTGAATCGGCCCCTCCTCCGCAGCTCATCAACAACGCCGTGGCGATTGTGGCAATAAATCCAAATGTCGTACCTGTCTTCATGGTCCCGTAGGTTTTGCGTTTTACTTCTCGGTAAATATACCCCGGATTCGTCCGCAGCACCAAACCCCTGGGGCACCCCCTGCCGCATCCGAGCCTCGAACGCGTGGGGCCCTTTGCAGGGCTGGCATGTCAGTCTTCCGTAGTGATGATGATGTGCTTGGTGATGACGCCGTCGTCGTCCTTCTCCACCCATTCGTTGACCGAAGTCTCAGTGATTTCGACTTCGACGTCTTCCCCATTTTTAACCATGTGCACCTGACCACCGGGGATGGCAAACATCGTGTCGCCCTCAAAATCACCTTCTTCGAGGGACTGAACAATGACTTGAACTTCACCACTGCCACCAAGGGCCGTCATGTGCTTAAATACCTCAAAGTGCCCGGCAGCCATCGGAGGCTTTGGACCGGTTACGCGACCGAGGATAAAACCGATCATGGTAAAAGCGGCGGCGACGAGGAGGATGGTGGTGTTTGAATTCAAGGCTATTTCTTGGACTGATTCTGAACGAAGGGTTAACTTTCAGGTCTCACAAAGCTAATGAGGAGATGATGAATCCCATCCGTACCCTGGCCTTGCTTTTCTGCCAACTGATTTGGTTGATGCCTACCGGACAAGCCCAATTGCCCGAGGACGAGACCATCGCGCACCTGTGGAACGAAGAGGTGCTGGAGGGAATCCGCAACGATTTTGCTCGGCCCACCGTGCACGCCCGGAACCTGCTGCACACGTCCATTGCGATGTACGACATCTGGGCAGCGTATGACGAGGGACCGACGGAGACCTTTTTGCTGGGGAAAACGTGGGCGGGATTTGAGTGCCCATTCGACGGGGTTCCGATTCCGGAAACCGAAGAAGCCATCCTCGCTGCGCGTGAGGAAGCCATCAGCTATGCCGTTTACCGCATCATGACGCATCGGTTTAGTGACTCACCGGATGGCGAAATCACCATGTTCAACATCAACACCCAGATGGCGATGCTCGGTTATGACATCGGTGTCATGTCAACGGATTACGTGAATGACGGTCCGGCGGCTTTGGGCAATTACGTGGCTGAGCAAATCATTGCATTTGGCCTGCAGGACGGAGCCAACGAGGCCGAGGGGTATGCCGCGGAGTGCTACCAACCCATCAATCCCAACATCCAGCCCGAAATGCCGGGCAACCCCGACGTCATAGATCCCAACCGCTGGCAGCCAATTGAGTTGACGCTGTTCATTGACCAGAGCGGAAACGTAAGCACGGACATCCCCGAATTCGTTGGGCCCGAATGGGGAGAAGTGATCCCGTTCGCCTTGGATTCTGCCGACCTGGAGCTTTTGGATCGCGACAGTTGCACGTTTCACGTATGGAAAAACCCAGGGGCTCCAGTGCACTTAGATTCAACCAGCGTTGCGAGCGGCATGGACGACCCTTGGAAATGGAATTTTGCCATGGTTTCCGTTTGGTCATCGCACCTCGACCCCACGGATGGCGTAATTTGGGACATCTCACCTGGCAACATGGGAAGCGACGGCAGCTTTGCCACCGATGTGGCTGACTTTGAGGAATACTACGATTTCTTCGAAGGCGGCGG
>DJYV01000023.1:0-1027 GCA_002448555.1 Flavobacteriales bacterium UBA6969 | reverse complement strand
CAGATGGTACCCCGTGGAGACTACGCGCGGTGCCTCGCCGAATTCTGGGCAGACGGACCTGATTCGGAGACGCCCCCAGGTCACTGGTTTAGCATCTTGAACGAAATCATGGACTACCCGGAGTTCGAGTTGCGGTGGCGCGGCCAGGGCCCGTTGCTCGACAAGCTGGAATACACGGTCAAAGCATACCTCGCATTGGCCGGCGCCATGCACGACAGCGCCGTGGCGACCTGGAGCGTGAAGGGCTACTACGACTACACCCGCCCGGTGAGCGCCATCCGTTACATGGCCGAGATGGGCCAAAGTTCGGACACTAGTTTGGCGAATTACCACGCCTCAGGGCTGCCCATTATCCCGGGCTACATTGAAGTGGTGGAGGAAGGCGACCCGCTCACTACCTGGAATCCCGACGCGGTGGGAGAAATGAAGGTCCTGGCGTGGCGCGGACCGGATTATGTGGAGGTGCCGTTCATCGACGAAGCCGGTGTCGGCTGGATTTTGGCCAAAAACTGGTGGCCGTACCAACGGCCGTCGTTTGTGACACCGCCGTTTGCTGGATACGTAAGTGGGCACTCCACCTTTTCGCGTGCAGCAGCTGAGGTTTTGACCTTAATGACGGGCAGCGAGTATTTCCCCGGAGGCCTCGGCTCCTTCCCAGTCACCATGAACCAATTCTTGGTGTTTGAAGACGGGCCCTCCATCAACTTCGAACTGCAATGGGCTACGTACTACGATGCCGCCAATGAGAGCGCCTTGTCCCGCATGTGGGGAGGCATTCACCCGCCGATAGACGACGGACGCGGTCGGCAGATCGGTGTGGAAGTGGGCATTCAGGCGTTTCACTGTGCGGAAGGTTACGCATTCCCCGAATGGGCAGAAGGCTGCGGCGGCAACGGATTCCTTCCCGGCGGCTATTGCCCGGGTGACTTCAATGCCGACGCCGTGGTCAACGTGGGCGACTTCCTCTTGTTCCTGTCTGCGTTCAGCAACGAATGGACTGGGCCGTATGACTTTGACGGCAATGCCA
>DJYV01000117.1:18941-21480 GCA_002448555.1 Flavobacteriales bacterium UBA6969 | reverse complement strand
GGGGCGAGGCGTGGATGCAGGTCTGCGCTTTTGGCTGGGCCGCCTGTTTGGCAGTGGCGGCAGTGCATCAATTTCGCGTTGTCCTGCTCATTGTTTCGAATGGGCAACTGCGCATGTGTACGGGTTGGCTTCGCAAAAGGCACATTCGAACCGAGTTGCGAAAGGCCCAGCGCGTCGTCCTCACTGAAAGTTGGTTGATGCGTCGCCGATCACTCGCTCATGCGCGTATTTACACGGCTGCAGGCCCAGTGGTCGTTCGATTCATTCCAAAAGAGACGGCTGCACAACTCCGAGATCTCGTGCTCTATCAAGCAGAATCGACGAATCGACCGTGGATGTGATTAGGGCTGCAACAGCGCTTCTGTTGCCTCGATGATGAGCTGCGAGGAGCCTTGATAGTCGCGTGGGAATGTGGTGTCCTTGAGCACGCCTAATCTCGCTTTGCTCTCTGCTATTTTTCCGCGCTTGGCGAGGATCCAAGCGATGGCCAATTCTGTTTGTTTTTTGACCGATTCCTCCATCCAATGTTGTGCCGTGATGGAGACCAGTTTGTGACCGTCACCACAGAGTTTATAAGCGTCGCTCTTTTATCGCCGCTGCAATCCGAATCGCCGCGCGACTTTGTACAAGTCCTGCGCCTGTTCATTGGTGATGGCATACGCCGTGGTCCAGTGGGTCAACCATTCCTCGGTCATGGGAACGGGAGCGCCAGCGGCTTGAAACGATGCAATGGTTCGCAAAAAGTCAGCCATCACAGCTTCATTGGGCTCGAGCGCATTGTTCGTGACCGTTTCTATCATGGAGCGTACTTGATCGAAATTGATGCCTTGAGCCTCGTAACTTGACTTGATGTCCGCGGTTTTATCGGGTGTTGATTGCCCGAAAACGGAGGTGACGCCGAGGGCAAGGACAAAGAGTGCAGCAGAGAAGAGTTGCTTCATGTGATAGGAGTTTATCGGAACAGAGAGATGGTGCCGCTGCAGAAAAGTTGTAGCTCAGGCGTTTCTTCGCAGGGGTATTCAAGGATGTCCATGGTGTAGTAATACACACCTTCTGGCAATTCATTTCCGGCTTCGTCTTTGCCCACGAATACAGCGGTAAGTGGAGTCATGGTGTAAACCAACTGGCCCCATCGATTGAAGATGTTTACGTTGTAGTTCAGGCACGCGCTAACGGCCGAAGGAATCAAGAATGCGTCGTTGTAGTTGTCACCATTGGGCGTAAACACATTCGGCACGAAGAAGCCCTCCAGGTTCAAGGCGTTTTGCAGGTACACTTCCTGCGAGGATGTATAAATACATCCGTATGGGTCGGTCACCGAGAGCCCCATTTCGAAGTTTCCCGTCTGATTGAAGAAATACGTCGGGTTGGGGAAGATGGCGACCAATTCGTTCTCCAAATACCACTCGTACCCATAGGCTTGACTCGGGTCGTTCACGGTGCTGACGAGTTCGAGTTCGTTGCAGATCATTTCAAAATCGAACGTGGGCTCGATGGGCATCGCGAGTACGTATTCCACCAAATCGATGTTGGTGCACCCGTTGCCATCCGTGACCGAATAACTCACTGCGTATGTGCCGGGTTCGGCTCCTTCATGCTGAAGGGTGTTGCCGTTCAGTAGATCGCCCGAAAGCGTGCCGCCGCTCGGGGTGGGGGTTAACTCGATGTTTCCATCGTACGGGCAGTAGCTGTCCTCAGCGCTGCTAGAGAGCTCGGGCAAAGGATTGACCGTCAACTGAATCGTGATGCTGCTGTCGCATCCGGCAGTGGTCTGCAGTACAGACGTGTACGGACCGGCTGCCGTGATGGCTGAACCGTCGGGCATGGTGTAGCTTTCACCGGCACATATGGCCGCGTTGTAGCTGATGTCGTAAGCAGGATTCAGCGTCAAATCAATGGTCACGCTGCTGTCGCAGCCGAGCGTAGTCTGCAGATCAAAATTGAACACGCCAGAAGATGTGGGCAGTGTACCGTCCGGGAACAGGTATGAACCGTCATCACACGCATCAAGGGTCACGCTTATGTCGTAGTTGGGTTGGAAAATCACATTCGACGTCACCGTGCTGTCGCACCCATTGGTCTGAGAAGTCAATACCACGGTGTAGATGCCTTCCTCCGTTGCGACGGTGCCGTCACCCAATACGACTGGTTCTCCTTCGCAGAGTGCCAAGGTATTCTGGGTTTCAAAGGGTTGAAGCATAGAAACAACCGTTGTAATCGAGCTGTCGCATTGGGCAAGCGCGGTCTCAAGTAAAATGGGGAAGGTGCCGGGCTCGTCGATGATGGTTCCATCGGGCAGTGTGAACGTCTCACCGGCGCAGAGTTGTATCGGCATTTGAAAGTCATACGTGGATTGCTCGAAGAGGTTCACTGTAACGATGCTGTCGCAACCCTCGACGGAAACGTACTCAGCGATGTAGGTGCCTTCTTCGTTGACTTCCGAACCATCTGGCAGACTGTAGCTGCCCCCTTCGCAATAGTACTCAGTACTCTCCACTTCTAACTGGTACGCGACTGTCACCGTTGCTTCGGAACTGCA
>DJYV01000117.1:0-18632 GCA_002448555.1 Flavobacteriales bacterium UBA6969 | reverse complement strand
GTCACCGTTGCTTCGGAACTGCACCCGGAGTTGGTTCCGATGACCGTGTAGACCGTTGTTTCAGTCGGGTTGGCAGTTTGAAAGGGGCCATAGCCGTTCCCGACCAAGCTCTCATTGGGTAACCATTGAAGCTGGAATGCACCGGTGGCCGAAAGCGAAACGGGTTCGTTGCAGGTGGTGATGTACTCGGGATCAACAGTGATGACAGGGTTGGGCACCACGGTCACCGTCACATCGACTGTGTCAATGCACTCTTCGTTCGAAGCGATGACATTGTACACTGTGGTTTCGAGTGGATTGACCAAGACGTTTGCTCCATCGATGACGGTCAAGCCGTCCGCTTCAAACCAATCGTAATTGTCAGCTCCAGCAAGGGTTAAGAAGAGCGAATCGCCTTCACAGAATTGCGGAGCCGTGGGTTCGATCACCAAACCGACCCCGCCAATCGGCGTGATGACGATGGAGCCTTGTCCGGAGACGTTACCCCCGTCGCATGAGAATCCGGCGGGCGTCAGACTTGATCCGCCACCGCCGCCACCGCCGCCTAGCGTACCTGAAGCGAAGCAGTCACTACCGCCACCACCACCGCCGTAGTAGCCACCGCCACCGCCGCCGCCTGGCCCGACGTCGTAGCAAGGGTCAATGGCACCACTTCCACCTATTCCGAGTTCACCCCCATCGCCGTAGTTGCCTGATCCAATCCAAGGAGGTCCGCCTGGTCCGCCTGCATCTTGTGTAGCACCGACTCCGCCTTCACCAAAGGGGCTATCCCCCTCGCCGCCGGCATTGCACCCCCCCTCACCCGCGTTGGCATCTGTATTTCCTCCGCCCATGCCTCCGCCGCCTGCAGCAACAACGACACGATCCGCCAAATCGGATCCACCAATGCGAATGTCCGATGCGCCTCCACCGCCGCAACCAGCGTCGCCTCCACTCGCGGTCCCTCCAACGCCGCCTCCATTGTAGCCTGCTGCAGGGCATCCACCTGCACCTCCTACTCGAATCTCGAGGATTTCGCCTTCCACTACGTCAATGATACCCGTTACAGTCGAGCCATTACCGCCGTTGGGGCCTCCACCTGCTGCACCTTTCAATTCAACCTCCAGCTGAGAGACACAATTGGGTACGACGTAGATCTCTACGTCACCCGTGTATCCGAAGGTGATGGCGTCTTGCGCGATGGCACTGTATGACAGAATTGCGGCACAGGCCAGCCAGAACATTCGGGCAGGATTCAGGTTCATGGTTCGCGTTTCCCTCAAATATAGGCTGAATGTAATGTGCTAATCACGTATTCACGCGTTCCCCGTGTTGTGAGTGGTCCAAACCGCGCTGCTCTTGATCGGTTCGCACCCGCATCGGAATGATTTGGTTCACCACAAAATAGAGGGCATAGCTAAGGGCGAAGACCCCAATCACAACCCCGACCAATGCGATGAGGTGACGAACGAAAATGGTCGAATCACCGTGAATCAACCCCACTTCTTCGGCGAAAACACCAGTGAGCACCATGCCCACCAAGCCACCAATGCCGTGGCTGGCGAACACGTCCAACGTATCGTCAATGGCAAAACGCGACTGGAACCGAATGGCCCAGTTGCTGATCAGTGATGCGATGAAGCCAATGAAAATGCTGTGGGAAATGGACACGAAACCTGCGGCCGGAGTGATGGCGACAAGGCCAACAATGGCACTGATACACGCGCCGAGAGCGGACATTTTTCGGTTCTGGAACCGATCGTAGAACACCCACGTGATCATCGCCGTAGCGCTCGCAAGGTTGGTATTCGCAAAGGCTTTCACGGCATCGGCATTGGCACCGAGTGCAGAACCTGCATTGAATCCGAACCACCCAAACCAAAGCAGTCCCGTACCGAGAATGACGAACGGAATGTTGGCCGGTTGGTCGTCCACCTCATTGCGTTTGCCTAAGAACAACGCACCTGCCAATGCGGCGAATCCAGCGGACATGTGCACCACCGTACCCCCGGCAAAATCCAGCACGCCCCAGTTGCGAAGCAGTCCGTCCGGGTGCCAGGTCATGTGCGCCAATGGCGGGTAAATGATCAAGCTGAAGAGCACCATGAACAAAATGTAGGCGCGGAATCGTATGCGGCCTGCGAAACTCCCGGTAATCAAAGCGGGCGTGATGATGGCAAACTTCAGCTGGAAGAGCGCAAAAAGCAGGAAGGGAATGGTCTCTCCAAAATCCCCGTTGGGGACAAGGCCGACATTGCGGAAAGCGAGGTAAGTCCGCGGATCGCCGATGATGCCACCAATGGAATCCCCGAAGCACAGGCTAAAACCGATAGCCACCCAAACCACGCTGATCACCCCAAGGGCGACAAAACTCTGAAGCATCGTAGAGATTACATTCTTTTTGTTCACCATACCGCCGTAAAAGAAGGCGAGACCGGGCGTCATCAACAGGACGAATGCGCTGGCAACTACCATCCAAGCGATGTCACCTGAATCGTACGAAGCGGTTTGGGATTGAATTGTGTCGTAATCAACACCAACGACAAGGGTGGCTGCAACCAATGCGGAAAGCAGCAGAAAATTCCATTTTCTGTTCATTTTGAATGAAAAAACCGATAAAAAGTGCGGGAAATTGCCGTGTTCGAAAAGTACATCACTGCTTCGATTTGGGAAAGTTTATCCCCAATACATTTCCCGGAGGAACAGATTTACGGCAACAATGGCTTCTTCAGGGGTATGAGTAGTGATAACTTTGTTTAAAATCCTGATTGAACGGTTGTTAGCGCTGAATGAAACGTTTTTCACTCCATCTACGTATGCCTATGCGTATGAATGAACGAAAAACTTCTACCGCGCTCTCAGGCGGTTTGCTGCACCTGGCACTTTGCTGCTGGGCTTTGCTGTGCGCAGGAACGTCGGTGGCCCAGGATTGCCCGGAGCCGTGCGATTGCCATCCGCTGAGTGCTGGCTTTGGTGTAGATTTGGCTGAAGAAGTCAGCTGTGCACCATTCGTAACGTCATTGGCCCACACGCTGGAGCCGACGTCTACAGCCGGGTATGCATTTTTGTGGCACGTCAGTGGAGGTGATTACACCTGGGCAGGCGGCGCCTCTGCAACCGATGAATTCCCGTCCATTGAATTTTTAGAATCCGGAGTGTACCAGGTCGAACTGACGGTCGTGGATAATGCCGGTGAAGGATGCACAGGAACCTCCGGCGCGGCCTTGGTGGCGGTGGCCGGTGCCCCGGACGTGACCATTTCGGATGTACCGGAATTGTGCGCGGGCGAGGAAGGGACGATACAGGTACTCGTGAATCCGGGCAATACGGCACTCACATCCTTTGCATGGGGCGTAGAATCAGCCTGGGATACGCTGGCTTTTCCTGCCCCCCTCATTCAGGCATTTGGAACATCCGGTTCAAATGAAGTGGTTGCGTGGGCATCTAATGCATGCGGAAGTCATACCGATACGGTGCAGGTGACCGTCTACCCGACGCCGGCTTTGTCGGTGAGTTCCTCTCATTCGTGGTACTGTTTGGGTTCGTATGTGGACTTTGTTGCCGAAGGCGATGGCGAGTTCACGTGGAGTTCAAACTCGGAATTGCTTCAAGGCGGCCAAACCGGTGATCTGTCTGCACGTTATACCGTTGGATCGCAGGTGCTCGGCTCGGTGTACACGACCGTTGATCACGGGGCCGTGCAATGTGCCACCAGCGTTGGGTTCAATGCGTATGGATTTTTTGTTCCTTCGATTTCCATTGCGGCCGACGATGTGGCGTGTACAGGCGAGGCCGTTGACCTCCAGGCCAACATCACTTCATACGGCTGGGATACGTCCGTGGAGTGGATTGTCGATGGGATTCCGGCCGATACAGCTTGGGCTCCAACGTCTTCGACCACGACCTCAACTGGATTTGTTTGGGAAGGTCAGCCGGTTGCCGGTTCCCACACGGTTGAAGCGGCGTTGGTGTTTGATCCCTACCCGGCGTGGCTTCCCGACTACGGGTGTGCTGACACCGTGGCCCACGAGATAGAGGTTGTTCCGTTGCCAGTCGTTGAAACGCCGGCGTCTTGGGCGGGTTGCGACCAGCTGATTGCCGAAGAATTCCCCTCAGCATCGCCAGAAGGCGGCTGGTGGACCACCCTCGATGGGACCGTTTTAAACGAATGGGTACCGGGTGCGTTCGGACTGGGCGCGCATGAGGTGGTGTACACGTACGAAGATGCTTATGGGTGTCAATCCAGTGATTCATTGACGCTTCAAGTGGAAGCACCTGTTCAGGCAACAGCGGGCTTGGATACCGTTTTGTGCGAAAGCACCGAGCTGGCAGTTTTGGGTTCCGCGCAGGAAGGCGGAGCGTGGTCCGGCCCGGGTGTCTCCGATGCCAATACGGGTGTGCTCGATCTGGCAGAATTGGCCCCCGGCCAACACAATTTGGTTTATCATTTGGGCGAAGGCTCGTGCGCCACATCGGATACGATGGTGTGGGAAGTCCTTGAAAACCCGACCATTTTTCTTTCGACCGAAGGCAGTCTCGCTTGCGACGGCGATACCGTTTGGCTCGAGGCGTTTGCGGGTGGAGGAATGATTGATGCAACGGGTGAATACCAGTTCGACTGGTCCAGTGATGTCAATTTTGGCACCTCAGGTGCTCCTTTCGTCATAGCCAATGCGAGTGCGTCGCTGATCGCGGTTGACTTGATGGTGACCGATGACGCGGGATGCCAGGACGATGTCGTTGCCTTTGTTACCCCGATTGCCCTACCCGATGCCACAGCCCCGGCGTTGGATGCCACTTGCAACCAAGATTTTGCCGTTTCTCTTCCCACGACGGAAGACGAGATGGGCGGTTGGAGCGGACCGGGTGTCAACGAAACGGCCAACACCTTCAACCCCGCCGAAGTGGGGGAAGGCGAAGTCGATTTGGTATACACCGTGACGGGCGCCATGGGCTGTGTGAATGCCGATACGGTCGTGATGAGTGTGTCCGCACCTCCGGTCGTTTCTGCCGGGCCATCGGTATCGGTTTGTGCAAATGCGGCCCCCATTGAATTGGCGGGATTTGAACCCGCCGGTGGCGCATGGGACGGATCTGTCGAACTGAATGCAGGTCAAACCGTGTTCGACCCCGCTGCGACGGGCGCTGGAACGCACGTGTTGGTTTACACGGTGGGCATAGCCTCCTGCGCCGTGAGCGATAGCACAGCCGTCGAGGTCACTGCATTGCCGGAGCTGACTGCGTTGAACGATGCGATCGTCTGCGCTGGTGACACGGCATTTGGCGAGGTCGCGATCGAAGGAGCAACGCATTTGGCATCGTACACCTTTGTGTGGGAAGCGCCTGCGGTTGCAGAAGGTGATTCTCCATGGGAAGCGAGTACAGGGCCATTGCTGGTTCCCGGATCAGTCGCGGCAACCGTTGCCGTCACCGACTCCTTGGGATGTGAAGCATTGGCAACATTGCAATGGGAAGTTCAGGCACTTCCTGAAATTTCGGTGCAGTCGGAATGGGCAGTTTGCGCCAATGAGGGGACTGTGGAATTGCCCGCGGCTGCTCCGGACAACGGAGTTTGGGCCGGAACTGGCGTGGAATCGGGGTTGTTCAATGCTTCGGCTGCAACTGAAGGAACGCACACATTGACGTATTCTGTTCTCGACGAAATGGGCTGTGCCAATGAAGCGGAATTGCCGACTGAAGTGGTTGCGCCCATTGAGTTTGATTTGGGTCCTAAAGTGCACGCCTGCGAGAGTCAAGGGCTGTTTATTCTCCCGACCCCAGCAGCGCTGGTAGGCTTCTGGGAAGGCCTGGGCTTGAGTGCTGAAACTGCGGATGCGGTGGACTTGAGCCTCGTTCCGACGGGTACCCATGCCTATGCCTTTGTTCACACCGGTGAGGTGTGCACGGTTTCATCGGATCTGGAATTGGAAGTTCACGCCAAGCCGGAACTCGCGCTGGTTTCCGAGGATGAAGTTTGCCCCGATTCGGTGTTGGTCTTGGAAATTGATGTGCAGGCCGCTGCGTTTCCAGTGGCTGTGGAATGGTTGATTGACGAAACCACCGTTCCAGGAGATACGACTGTACTGAGCGTGCTGTGGCCGACCGAAGGCACGCACGCCGTAGCCGTAAGTGCTACCGACGATTGGGGGTGCAGCAACAGCATGGACTGGGATGTAGTGGTACTTGAAGTGTCCTCGGTAGATGCCGTGGAATCGCTCGCTGTCTGCAACCAGGCCATCCTGGTTGATCTTTCCGATTACGCTGTGGCCTCCGAAGCGGGGACGACGATTTTTGCCGGGTTGGGTGCAGCTGCGCTGTCGGTTGACTCATTGGACTTCCTTCACCCAGAAACGCTGGAACCCGGGGATTATGGCGTGCAGTACACGTTCGTTCCGGAGTCCGGATGTGCCGCCCGTGATACCATCGACTTGATTGTGGGCGCGCCTTACCAAGTGCTCGCGGGTCCCGACACAGCAGCATGTGCATCCAATGCGCAGATTGAGCTTGCTGTTGAGAACGGCTCAGTGGCGGTAACCTGGTCGGCAGTTGACGCACCCGCATCTTCTGTTTTGGACGCGTCAGCTGGTTTGATGGATGTTCAGGCATTGGGCTTGGGCGAGCACAGTTTGGCTGTAGAGGCCGGTCAAGGCTCCTGCGCCACCCAAGACACGTTGATTCTGGAAGTTGTGCCTGTCCCTGAATTGGATTTTTCAATGACCGCTTCGTCCGCTTGCGTGGCTTCAGAACTGCTGTTGACGGTTGATGCCCTCAATGCGGATGCGGTGGAATGGAATTGGGCGGATCAATCGGTTTCGTCCGACTCGATGTTATTCGAACCGGCCGAGGCCGGGACGGTGGAATTCGAGGTTTTCGCCTACGATGCTGAATCGGGATGTGGTTCCAGCGCGCCGTGGCCTGTTATGGTATACGCAGCCCCTGAATTTGATGTGTTCTCGGATGTCGATGCTGGATGCAGCCCGTTGCAGGTCGTGTTCTCGGCCGAAGGCATCGCCGGTTCATCGGACTGGAATTGGGTCTTGGATGGCGCGGAAGCGGGCGCCGAAGCAACCTTGGAAGTTGCTTTCGAAACCGTGGATACATTGCATACCTCGGTTGTCGGGGTGAGCTTGGTGGATGCCAACGGTTGCGCAGGATTTGCAAGCAAAGAAATTGACGTATGGCCTCAGCCCAATGCTGCAATTTCCCTTGCGGATGACGCGGTATGCGGATTCCCTGCCGATGTTGAAGTTTCAGCTGCAGCGAATGCAACGGACGAAGTCCAATGGAACGTCAATGGCGAATGGGTGGCGACAGGAGATACGGCTTCGATTCCGCTCCTGAGTTTGGGCTGGCATGCGGTTGAGGCGGTGTTGACCAACGCATGGGGATGCTCCCAGGTGGCGGTGGACTCCATTGAGGCCTTGCCGCTTCCTTCCGCTTCCTTGAGTGCGGAACCCATGATGGGATGTGGGCCGCTGGAAGTGCAGTTAAATGCGGCTTATGGCGAAGTTGAATCAACCCTCAGTCTCTGGCAGTCGGGTGTGGAGTCGCCGTTGCCTGTCCTCGATTCCGTCTTGGTATTGAACCAACCGGGTGCGTATCAATTAATGCTTCACGTTGTGGATGAACGCGGATGCGAAAATTCCGTCGAACTGACGGACAGCATCACCGTATTCCCGAGTCCCTATGTTGACTTCGAAGCCAACCCATACGCGGGAACATTTGAGAACCCGGATCCGCTGAACAGCTCATGGACTTTCGGAAACCTTTCTGACGCAGGCGATGCCCTGTGGGACTTTGGCGACGGCACACTCTCAACCACTTGGGACGGTACGCACACGTACGATCAACCGGGGACCTATGCCGTCCATGTCCTGGTGGTCAATGCCTTCGGTTGCGAGGGCGAGGCCATGATGGAGGTCGAGGTTGAAGAAAACCTCCAGGTCTTTGTTCCCAATGCATTCACCCCGCCCACCAACGGCTATTCAGACGGTGTCAACGACGGGTGGCGCCCTGAAATTTCAGCCCCTGCATTGGTGGACAGCTACTGGCTTCGGGTGCTCAATCGTTATGGTCAACTCATTTGGGAATCCCACGATCTGGAGGAATACTGGATTGGCCAAGCGGGACAGGAAAGCACGCACTTCGGTATGAACGACGCCTACACCTGGGTCTTGCGTGTGGAATCCCGTGCGCAACGTCCTGCGCAGCGAGAGTGGCGTGGCCACGTGACCCTTATTCGATAACGACGAACCGCACACTGCGGCGACCGTCAATGCGGGCTACGTAAGTACCTATAGGCCAGCCGGATACATCTAGGACGCCCTGTTCGAAGCGAAGGTCTGCAACCGGTTTGCCGTATGCATTCCATACCTCTATTTGCCGTGCATCATCCCACGTGATGTGCTCTCGAGTTGGATTTGGGTAGCCCTTTACACCGATGAATTGAGGTTCTTCAATGGTCAGTGCAGCATCCCGGATGTGGATGTTCTCCGTGGACTCTAGGGTTTCATCGACCATGCTCCAAAATTCACATGGCAGCGATCCGTCCCAACCGGGCTCGGGATCGATCAAAACAGTGAAGCGTTCTCCTGGATAAATCTCCAATGCATTCGGCTCGAAAAGGGTTGGGAGAGGGCGCCCGTCGCTCATATAACAAGTAGCATTCAATTCTGGTGGGAATTGGCACACCACGCGGCTGTAGGCCATGGATCCCAATCGCAGTGCGAGCGGCTGGCCCGGCTCAAAGTGCACGATGCGCCCAGGGGCCTCGAGTTGGCTTCCCGATTCTCCGTTGATCATGAACACGTCTGGACGGATGTCGTGAAAAGGGTAGGAGCCCACCGGATCCAAATTGGTGGCAACTTCCAGGTCGCTGAACAGCAGGGGAACATCCTCAGCGTAGGTAGGTCCGCCTTCGTACAACGTGAAGTCCGGACGGGTGACCAAGACCATGCCGTACATACCCATTGTCAGGTGCAAGGTCGTTGTGACGTGGCAGTGGTAGAGGAAGGTGCCGGGGTAATCGGCGTCGAAGGAATACGTGGCGTCATCCCCTGTGGTCACCGAAAAGCTAGTCCCGGGAACGCCGTCATTTGCTTGGTCGACATCCAGCCCGTGCAGGTGGATGGTGTGGCTCTCAGGACTCGGGTTCGTGAAATTTAACTGCACCGACTCGCCTTGGGTGTAAGTGAGCAACGGAGCGGGAAGGGTGATGAACCCATCGGCTACCCAGCCGTAACCCCATATTGGTACCGGTGTGCCACCCGGGAGAAACGTATACCCCTCCATGCCGGAAAATAGTTGAGGAGGCTGCTGCTGGGCATAAAGGGAGGGTGCCAGCCACGCCGCACTGGACAGCACCAATATGTGAAAAATGTGCTTGACAGTGCTCATGGGTCGACGATGATTTGCGTGAGCATACCACCCGGGTAGAAGCCCGCATTGGTAACGGCGATGAGGTTGTGGTCATGCACCGGGTAGATCCCAGCTTGGTTGGCCACCAATTGCAACGTCATGCCTTCGCCTTTCTTGATGGGAACGGTGTCTTTCGACCAGCCAATCCGGGTGGGTTGCAGGTTGCTTGTCAGCACCTCCACATGGAACCCGTGGAAGTGCAGCACGTGGTCCATTTGTCCGTGGTTCGCCACGGCAATCCAGCACGTGTCACCCAGAGCGACGCTGATGAGGGCATTGGGGTCTTCGAGGGTCGTGGGGTACGTTTGCTCATTGATGGAGAAGTAATTCGGAACGTAAGCCGCATTCGGGTCGGGCTCCGAGCCACTGCTCCAAGATGTCATCTGCTGGGCTTCCCAATCGCACAAATTCCAGTGAAACAAGGCAGGGTCTCCACCCGATTGGAGCCCTACTTGCAACATGCTCTGCGCGCCCAACCCGCTGCCTTCGCCGTCGATCAATCCGAGGCGATAAGTTCCCATGGGCAGAGCGGGTAAGTCGACCACCGCGGTATCTCCCGGTTCAATGGTGATGCCCTCGATTTCGCCCATGAGCAGCGCCCAAACATGGCTCGTGGTGTCTTCATTGACAATAACGAGGTTCGAAGCAATATCGGCTTCGCGTTCAAAGACATGGTTTTGCTCGGACCAATCAGCGGAGGCGTTCAGCCTGAGCACTTCAGGTGCTTCGGGAAGTTGGTTCCACGTGCCACGCAGGATGTACAAGGAGTCCTGTCCAAACGTCATTACCGATGCAAGGGTAAATCCCGTTGTTCCAATGCATTTCAAAACAAGACGAAGTTGGTTTGTCATGATGCTAAAATAAACTACTGAGCTGAGTTGTAGGTTCATTCGATATCTGAGAAGATGAACGATAGGCGTAGTTTTACCTCGCATGAAAAAGAAAGCTTGGCTCGAGTTGATGGACGCCGGTGTCCGGGACGCGTTGAACCGCCTGCAAGGGGACATGGCGGCGCTTCAGGAAAGTAGGCAAGCGGACACCAAAAGTTCGGCAGGGGACAAGCACGAAACGGCCCGAGCCATGGTGGATCAGGAACTGCAGCAATTGAATCAACAACGGGAAAAGGCATTGAGAAACCAATCGGAGATGCAGCAATTAACTGAAGCGCCGTGCGAAGTTGCAGCGCGCGGTGCCGCGGTCGAAACCGAGCGCATTATCTATTTCATCTCCATTTCATTTGGTAAACTGCCCGTGGAGGGCCCCAAACCGGTCTATGCCCTTTCGCCACTTTCCCCCGCAGCTCAGGCCATGCTCGGCAAACGGGCCGGAGAGGATTTCGAAATCAACGGCGCGAGGCACACCATCCTGAAGGTCTACTGATACTCGGCAAAATGCTCTACGCTCAGCTCGTCGCGCGCCGCATTTTGAGGACCGATGGGGCGGAACCTTAAGGTTTTGGGTTCGTTCGGGAAGAGCATGAACCCGTTGTCACTGAACTGCACATCCTCCAATTGAAGGCGCACTCCCAGTGCGATGTTATCGGAAGTCAACACCAAGGAATCCCCTTTCCAGGCGGTTTCGATGGTGGCGTCGGGCCAGTCTACCTCGGCGGGCTTGGCGTGTAGGTGCGTTCCCTCGTCGAGAATGGTTCCCGCACCATCCCTCCATGTCCATCGCAGGATGCCTTTTGGCGTGTTGAAGGCTTGACCCATTTCAATGACAGAGTGGGAAAAGGCGGCCACATCAACCGGGAAATTTTCGGCATGCAACGTGTCACCATCGATATTGAGTAAGGCTACTTGAAGGGTAGTGGATTCCAATGCCTCTGGTGCGTCATTGAAGGCCACCAACGTTTCTTCGGCGCTCTCGTGTGCCCGTTGAATGCAACGGGGTTTATTGGCCTGTCGGACAGCATGATGCGCCAGTTTCCAACGTCCGAAATAATCCACCGTCGACCACGAAACAGTGGGCCAGACGTCACTCAGTTGCCAGTACAAGGAGCCGGCATAACGTCCATCGCTCGTGCGGTGCCGTTCGAGCGCTTCCCGCAGCCCGAGGGCTTGGGTGAATTGGGTCAGGTAGATCCACCGTTCCAACCGGGTGTGTCGGGGGTCTTTCGCTGCGGGGTCCGAGGCATACCGCCGTGCGTAGATGCTCATCATGCCCCAACCGTCCAGCCCGGGCTGCAACCACTCCATTTTAGATCGCTGCCGGAATTGCAGCGCCTCGTCTTCGAAGGCGCCAATGCCCACCTTCGAAAGTGTTGAGGCATCGGGTAAACTCTGCAATCCATACTCACTTGCAAACCGTCCGTCGTGTGCTGAGAAATAGTCAAAATCCAGCGTATCGAACCAGACGCGCCAAGCGTGCTCATCACCGGAACCCAAAGCATACACCGCTCGTAAATCTCGAGAGGGGGAGGACGGCCAATAAAAGGCATCGGATTCACGCTCCACGACCGATGGGAGGGCGTGGTGGAACACAGCCGCATAGGCCTGCTCTGTCGCAATCGAATCTGCTCCGTGCAAGTCAAACAAATCCGGCCACCCCCAGCTTTCCCAAGCCTTTTGCGACTCGTTGTTGCCACACCACAAGGCGAGCGACGGCCGATGCCGAAGCCGCCTGACTTGGTGCTCTGCTTCAGCCGTGACGTTGGCCACGTAGGCAGAATCGCTGGGCACCATGGCGCAAGCGAACATGAAGTCCTGCCACACCAACAGCCCGGCGGAATCGCAGAAGTGGTAAAACTGTTCAGTAGGGTAGGAGGCACCGCCCCAGACCCTCACCATGTTCATGTTGGCATCGACGGCACTTTCAAGCCGGGACAATTCGTTTACGCTGCCGCGCACCGTGAAGAAGTCAGCAGGAATCACATTTGCTCCCCGGGCTTGAACCCGCACCCCATTGACATGGCAGGCGAACGAACGGCCCCAAGCGTCTGGCTTGCGCACCCATTCGATGGTCCGGAGTCCGATGTTCCAATGAAGCGAATGAAGCGAAGGCGAATCGGGTGTCCACGTCAATTGGTAGAGCGGTTGGTCGCCCATGCCGTTTGGCCACCACAGTTCGGGCGCCACGATGGTGTGGGCGCCACCAGTCGGGTCCGTTCCGATGCGTTCTTGATTCCCGTCGGGGTGGGTCAAGGCCCACGATCCCGCTGGCCAATCATGCTCCGGCTCATACGTGATGCGGGCCGTCCCATCCGCCGCAATTGCGGTTTGAATCCGGTTGGATGAGGCCTGCGGTTGGGCGGCCGGCACGATGGTGACCGGACCAGAGATGCCCGCAGAAACCAGCCGTGGTCCCCAATCCCAGCCGAAGTGGTAATACGGTTTGCGCGTGACGCTGCTCGTTTGCTCACCAATCGGTTTCATTTCATTGCTGACGGGAATGTTGCGCGGTTGTGCATCCAAGATGGCCTGGCCGCGTTCGACTGGAGAATGGAGGGTTACCTCAATGTTCCAGGCATCCTCGGACGGCGGCAAAGCGACCTCGTATGCCCTGTGGGCATTATCGGTCTCCAGCAACAGGGAGTCATTGACAACGATGCTCGCGTACGTGTCCAATCCTTCAAATCGTAGCACAGACGCCGTTGCATAATCTGAAACCAAAACGCGTGTTTGGTACACCCAATTTTGCCGTTCCACCCACTGAAGCGAATCCTCGTACGTTCCAAAATAGGGGTCTCGTATGCGTTTGTTTTTGAGCAAGTCGGTCACGGCGTCTCCGGGTACTTTTACGGGCAACCATTCATGCGTTTTTGGGAGGTAGAGCTCCCAGTTTTTAATACCAACAAATGCTGGTGTTGAAGGACTTTCGCAGCCGGATAACGTGGTAAAGGCTAGGGTAACGACGAACCAAAATCCTCCAACGATGATTGGGGCGATAGGGGGTGTGTTTTGCATGGGAATCGTGGTGCAATTCGACAAGATAGAACGCCCTGCCAGCAGGGGCAAAAAAAGGCTGCCGAATCTGCCGGCTCTATCAAAATATGCGTGTAACTTGCACACCTGTCGCCCGTGCAATGATCCCGGCGTAATCTAACTGTAGAAAACGCGCTCCGTACCCATGAACATTCTTTCCAAATTGACCACAGTCATTGCTGTTGGCGTATTCCTGCTGAGCCTCGGTGCATGCAGCGACGGGCCCAAAGGAGAAGTCACGAAAAAACAAGCGTTCGTTGACTCCCTCATTGCAACGATGAGTTTGGAGGCCAAGGTGGGGGAGATGACCCAACTCACATTGGGTACCATCCTGCAAAAAGAAAACAAAACAATAATCGAGCCTCAGCACCTCGATTCGTCGCGTGCAATGCAGGCCCTCGTGGATTATCAGGTGGGAAGCATCCTCAACTGTGGGAATCATTCCCATTCGCCGGAGAAATGGCACGAGTTCATCACGGGGATTCAAGAGCATGCGGCGCGCAAAGCATCGGGTATTCCCGTTTTGTACGGAGTTGATGCCATACACGGTCCAACGTATACGTCTGAGGCGGTGCTTGGCCCACAGCAAATCGGCTTGGCCGCCACGTGGAATGAATCGCTCGTTCGAAAAAACGCTGCGGCCACCGCTGAGCAGGTTGCTGCTTGTGGCATTCCGTGGAATTTTTCGCCTGTACTCGACCTGGGCCGTGATCCCCGCTGGCCGCGTTTTTGGGAAACCTTCGGAGAAGATCCGCTGCTTGCTTCTCGCCTCGGCGTAGCCATGGTTGAGGGGTACCAGAATGGGGACGTACCGTTCGCCGCCACATTGAAGCATTTCGTTGGTTACGGCTTCTCGTTGTCCGGAAAAGACCGCACCCCCGCTTGGATTCCAGAACGCGAGTTGCGCGAATATTTCCTTCCCTCGTTCCAAGCTGCTATCGATGCAGGAGCCATGTCCGTCATGGTGAACAGTGGTGAAATCAACGGCATCCCGGTGCACGCCAACCGGCACCTGCTGACAGACGTGTTGCGCGATGAGTTGGGGTTCGAAGGCGTGGTGGTATCCGACTGGGAAGACATTCGCTATCTCTACAATCGGCACATGGTGGCCGAAGACAACAAAGAGGCTACGCGCATGGGCATCGAAGCGGGGATTGACATGAGCATGGTTCCATATGATTTTGAATTCAGCGAAGCCTTGGTTGAGTTGGTGCGAGAGGGCACGGTCAGTTTGGAGCGCATCGATCTTTCGGTTCGGCGAATCCTCAATATGAAATGGGAATTGGGGTTGTTTGAAACGGCTGGTATGCCGCCTGCCCTGGCTACCTACCCGGACAAATCACAATTCGAAGGACCAGCAGCGCGTGCGGCATTGGAATCCATCACGGTCCTTAAAAATGAAGGTCGGCATGCAGTTTACCCAGACCGGCCCATATTGCCCATCGGTGGGACAGGCACCGTGTTCGTAACGGGGCCGACAGCCCATAGCCTGAACGCTTTGAACGGCGGGTGGACCGGTACGTGGCAAGGGACAGATACTCGATTTAACACGCCGGGACGGCCGCATCTGGCGGAAGCCATGGCAGAGCATTTTGGTTCAGATCGAATTGCTGACACCCCACTGACCATGGATTTTGGATCGGATGACATTGACAAGGTCACTCAGGCGATTCGATCGACACGACCCGCTTGTGTGGTGTTGGCCTTGGGCGAGATGCCCTACACTGAATTCGTTGGCAACGACGAGGACTTGAGTTTGTTTAGCAACCAGAAGGAATTAGTTCGTGCTGTGCATGCGTTAAAAGTGCCCATCATCGGGGTGTTCCTTGAAGGCCGCCCCCGGACATTCGCAGACGTCGAACCGCTGATGGATGCCGTGGTCATGGCCTACTTGCCCGGTGATTATGGAGGACAAGCCATCGCGCAAGTGCTCGACGGATCATACAATCCGAGCGGCCGTTTGCCCTTTACGTGGCCGCGCCATCCCTCATCGCACTTGACCTACGATTACAAATTCGCTGAACGCGGCAATCCGAGTTCTTCCTCGGGTGGCTACAATCCGCAATACCCTTTTGGACACGGCTTGAGCTACTCAAGCGTTGAATACAGCAATTTTTCGCTCGTTGATTCCACGTTCAGCGTGGGCGATTCCATTCGCGGTACCGTCGAGATCACGAACACCGGGGATCGTACGGTCAATGAATTGGTGCTGGTGTACGCACAAGACCATGTGGCGTCCATAACACCGAGTGTTCAGCGGCTGCGTGATTTCGATCGCGTGTTTATTGGGCCCGGTGAGACGATCAGTCACGGCATCAATTTGCCGGTAAGCGCCCTGTCCTTCGTACACACGGACCTCGTTAGCCGTGTTGAGCCCGGTGCCTTTACCTTGAAAATTGCTAATGAATCAGCCACCTTCCGAATACAATGAACCCAAACCATAAACTCTTACAATGAAAAACGTTTACGTAAGCATGATTGCAATGCTTGTTGCCGCCACTTCGTGTGCGCAAACATCCGTTGTGACTTTTAATCTCAACATGGAGAACGAAACCGTGTCCGAAGGAGGTGTCTTCCTCGGCGGCGGTGTCATCGGCAGTGCTACAGAGCATGAAATGACCGACCCAGACGGGGACGGAATCTACAGTGTCGATGTTGTCATTAGCAATGATGATTCGGGCGGGAACTACATTTTCCTCAATGGCAACTGCCCTGACTGGAGCTGCAAAGAGAACCTGGAGGGCCTCCCTTGTTCGGATCCAGCCAATTGGAATGACCGCATCCTGCCTGAAATCAACGGCGATATGACCATTAGTACCTGCTTTGGTCAATGCTCAGAAGACGGCTCTTGTCAAGCGCCCCCACCGGCGTCGGCGGTGACCTTCCGCGTGGACATGTCTGATTACACGGGTAGCTACGGTTCGGTCAACCTGAACGGCAGTTTCAACGGCTGGTGCGGCACATGTGCTGAGATGACCGACGATGACGCGGACGGCGTCTACGAGCTTGCCATCGAACTTGATGACGAGACGTCTTACGAGTACAAGTTCACCTTGGACGGATGGGGCAACCAAGAAGAATTCACTGAAGGAGATCCGTGCACCAGCACCATTGACGGCTACACCAACCGTGCTCTGAACACCGGAACAGAGCCAATGACCTTGGACGTCGTGTGCTACAACTCGTGCTCGGCTTGCGAGGGTTCGAATGGCGGTGGCGGCGGAAACGACAGCTTGTTCACCGTGACTTTCAACCTCAACATGGAAATGGAAGATGTCGACCCTACAGGCGTTTACCTAGCTGGAGGCGGCAATTTCGGAAACCCTGGCGACAACCAGATGACCGACGACGACGGTGACGGCATTTACTCCATCACAGTTGAAGTTGAGGCAGGATTCAGCAGCTACTACACCTTCACCAACGGTGTGTGTGGTGACTGGTCGTGCAAAGAAAATATTACTGGTTTGCCTTGCGCCGACCCAGACAACTTCAACGACCGTTTCTTGCCTGAAGTAACGGGCAACACGGTGGTCAGCACATGTTTCGGCCAGTGCAGCACAGACGGTTCTTGTGAAATGATCAGCCCGGTACCGGTCACCTTTAAGGTTGACATGAGCGAGCAATTGGTGGTGACTGGAGTGACCATATTCGGCGGTTCCATCAACGGATGGGACAACACAGCGACGGCATTGGCTGATGACGATGGTGACGGCATCTACGAAGTCACCTTGGATTTGTTGCCCGGCGGCCACGAGTACAAGTTTGTAAACAGTGGTGTTGAGGAAGTTTTCGATCCCATCGTTCACGGCGAGTGCACAGTCACGACGGCCGATTCGGTGTTCACGAACCGCTACTTGTTCATCGACGAAGAAGCGTCCGTTGAAACCATCGCATACTGCTTCAACTCGTGTGATGTTTGCACGCCAGACAACGTAATGGAATTGGGAGGCATGGACTTCAAACTCGTCCCTTCGATTACCAACGACTTCGTTGAGTTGCGCATGCAAGGCGCCAACAACGCTCCTTGCGAAGTGAGCATTGTGTCCTTCAACGGGGCCTTGGTCGAGCGCGTGCTGTTGCCTGCGAACACCCCAGTCTGGACGCTCGATATGAGTTCAGAAGCGGCAGGTGTGTACTTCGTTCAGTTGAACATGAATGGAGTCGTTGCGACAGAGAAACTGATCAAAGTCCAATAATTAAAGGACACCAACTACAACGTCCAGCAACGCTGGAACGAACTGAATTCTGATGAAAAAACTGCTTTTAGCATTTGTATTCATCGGTGCCATCCTGGCGACCTCCTTCTCTCAGGGAAGGATGGTCTCCGGGACGGTGACCGCCGCTGAAGATGGCCTCGGGTTGCCCGGGGTCACGGTGGTCGAGAAAGGGACGCAGAACACGACCTTCTCTGACATCGATGGAAAATTCACGCTGCCCGTTTCAGGTGATGAGGTCACACTCCTCTTCTCGTTTATTGGGTACAGGAGCAAGGAGGTGGCAGTAACTGCCGGCCAATCCGCGAACGTTCAATTGGATGCGGACATCGCCGGATTGGAGGAGGTCATCGTCGTTGGTTACGGCAATCAAAAGCGAAGTAAGATTTCCGGAGCGGTCGGCACCATCGATACCAAAGAAATCACGTCTTTGCCCGTGCTCCGGACCGAGCAGGCCCTTCAAGGCCGAGCTGCCGGGGTACAGGTGACACAGAATTCAGGACAGCCTGGATCCACCCAATCCATCCGCATCCGCGGCACAGGCTCGTTGAACAACGCTGAGCCGTTGTACGTCATCGATGGCATCCCAAGCGGTGGCATTGACTACTTGAACCCTGCTGACATCGAGTCCATCTCCATCCTCAAGGATGCGGCTTCTGCGGCCATCTACGGTGCCCGTGGAGGAAACGGTGTGGTCTTGATTACAACCAAAACGGGTAGCAAAGGGCAGAAGCCTCAAATTACCTACGAGAGCTACTACGGCATCCAGGAACCATGGAAGTACATGGCCCTCTTGAATGCAGATGAGTATGCCATTCTCATGAACGAAAGCCGTTCCGCTGCGGGACTTGCGCCGCTTGAGGCACTCAGCAACCCAGCAGCATTAGGTGAAGGATTCGATTGGCAGGATGAAATCTTCCAGCGAGCGCCCATGATGAACCATTCGTTCAGCTTCACAAAGGGCACGAAAACTTCGTCAACTGCTGTGGGCGGAAGCTACTTCACCCAAGACGGCATCATCGGCGGTGAAAAGGGGCGCTTCGAACGCTACACTTTCCGCATCAACACCCGCCAGGACGGCGGTGAGCGCTTCCGCATG
>DJYV01000180.1 GCA_002448555.1 Flavobacteriales bacterium UBA6969 | reverse complement strand
TCATCACAGTCTGGTTTCAGGTAAATTAGAATCGCGTGGAAGATAGACAAAAAATGATATCTGTGTACACAATACACTGGGCTTATCACGAAAATTCTTGTTTTAGAGGGTTAAATAGCGAGTTTCAGCGTTTGTTGAGCTGAGCCTGCGGCGTGTACTTATTGCTGAATGCGGTCGCGATGTCGTTCACTTCTGCCTTTGACCTGATTAAATTCATATGTCAAGCTAGCATACATCATACGCCCCACGAACGGACCTCCATATGCCTCGATATGAATATTCTCAAGCAGGTTGGACCCACCAACTTTAATAGTTGTGTTCCAAGGTTCTACGATAACATTTACTTGTGCATCTAGCAAGTCATAGGTGGGAACAAATCCAGTGAATTGTGGCGAGCCCTCAAATAAGAAACCCTGGACCCACTTATAATTCAGACCGAAGCCCCATGTCGATTTTCCTGGTAATTCCAAGTCTCTCGCAGTTACTCCCAGATTAAACTTATGCTTCGGAGTATTAAAGGCGGGAATAATTGGGTCGTCTTCATTCGTTTTGACCAATTCATTCCAACTGTAGTTCCCTGAAAACATGTAATTACTATTTGCGTAATAATTCACTCCGATCGACGCCCCTTGCGTTTGTACTTCGTTTATTGAATTCGCAGCATAACGGTATACATCGACGGTTCTTGGGGTTTGTTCAGTGCCTAGAAAAAACGCCCTCAACCCAATATTGTAGCCTATAAAATCCTGATAAACACTGAAATAGTATCCACCATCAACATAGAACTTCTCTCCAAGCGTCGCGCGATAACCAATTTCCAATGTTCTGACTTTTTCTGGCCGAATCGGATCAATATTGAAATAGACCAACGTATCCCGATTCATACCGTATTGGCCTATTGAGGCGTCTGAACTATTCCTCCAATCATTAAAGCTGGCAAGGGTTATTAAGCTGTCTGCCCCAGCCAGGTTGCCCACTAAAGTCGCAGGACCAACATCCAACCACAGATACTGATCCGAAAGTGTCGGATTGCGGAGCGCAGAACTAAAACTTATCCTTAAATAATCTTGGTTTCGAGGAGAAAAAACTAATGAAGCTGCAGGAGAATAAATCCAATCAAAATTTTGATTCTTGTCAGCACGAATTGTCACTGTTGTGATGAGCTTATCTTCAAGAAATCTCCGCTTGATTCCTGAATAAAAACCAAACTCTTGATTGATTATTCGCTCAGTTGTGTCGCTAAATATAGTGCCATCACTCCATGGTGTATATCGCCTGAAATTTGCTCCCAATTTGAACTCTTCAAGAAACGTTGGCTCGAATTTGTACTCGCCGTGCACATGTGTTAAACTCGATTCATCGAAGAATCGAGTGCCGCCTCCATTCTCGTTATTTTTTCTAGAAGTATAGAAATCAAAAATTGACTGAAACTCCGTTGAACTAGGGTCCAGGAAACCTACAGGATGTTGGATTCCTTCCGAAAGTCCCCCGTAACCTGTATTAGTCCAATCCAAAACTTGCGCGTGCCAGTCCACTAAATTTTGCTCATTAGCATCGAACCATGCTGAAATCTCGTCAGGATCATATGTGAGCGTCCAATTCCCATTTTCATCCTGATCCAAAATTCCTGATGGATATGTTTCGGCGATTTGACCTGCAATACTATCTGCCCAGTATTTATAGTACACTTTCGCGTATAATTCAGCCGGCCGAATGGAATCCTGAATTCGCAATGCTGTCGCATAAGGATCATACGAATTACCTGCATCTTCAATGGTGCGGTATGCACGAATGAACCACTTCCCGGGCTTTCTAAGCTCCAATTTGTGCTGGTAAAATTCAATGTCACGCAAACTGAACCGATTATCTCCCTGGTATACGGTAGTGCCAAACCCACTGTTAAATGCATAGACTAGTTCGGGACTATCGTAAGTATCCTCGGGCTTGATGCGCCAGTGCATGGCCGTGCTGACCTTAAGATTTTCTGTGTCATAATCAACAAGGTCAACTTCTTTATAACCTGATCTAAAAAAATTGCCAAGACCTCTGGCATTCGCAAAAGAGACACCAGAAAAGTCATAAGAGGCTTGATATTCATCGCCATAGATGTTCACGGCATCGTACCGACCGGGGTTGGAAGCGTCGACTTGCGAACCGTCCACCGGATCGTAGTTGGTCGCTTCCCAATCGTAGGCTGAAAAACGGTAGGCGTTCACCTTAAGGCCCAGCACAGGGTTTCCGTCATTATCGGTTGTGTAGTCCGCGTAACGGAAGGCCAATTCGTTTAACTCGCGCTCTCCCACTTTTGTCGACACCGTGATGCCGGGGAATTGGAACGGCGACTTGGTTTCCATGCTGACCACACCATTGAACGCGCCTGGACCGTAGAACGCCGAGCTCGCGCCCGCGACAATGTCCACGCTCTTCACGTCCAAATCCGACGCCCCGAGAAAATTCCCCAAAGAGAAATTCAACCCTGGGCTCTGGTTGTCAATGCCGTCGATGAGTTGCAATGAACGCACCGGTGAGGTTGAGTTAAATCCGCGGGTGTTGATGATTTTGAAGCCCAAACTCGCCGACGTAACATCCACACCTTTGAGGTTGCCCAACCCTTCGTAGAAGGAACCACTCGGTGCCTCTTTAATAGCGAGAACGTCCATGGATTCCACGGTGAGCGGTGCTTGTTTTTGCTTTTCGCTGATGCGGTCACCCACGACCTCGGCCGCGTCAATCAAGACCTGGTCCGGTGACAACTTGACGGTGAGTTTGTCGCTGGCGTTTTGAACCGTGACCGTCTGCATGCTGTAGCCGATGAAACTGACTTGCAGCTTGACAGGAAAGGCGGAGACCGGGAGCAAAAACTGCCCATCAAAGTCGGTCGTCACCCCGTTTGTTGTGCCTTCTACAATGACATTGGCAGAGAAAATGGGTTCGCCAAGTTCAGCGTCGATGACACGTCCGCGCAGCATTTCCTGAGCCACAGCACTGCCTGCCAATGCAGATGCGGCCATTAAAACGAAAAGAAAAATCCAATGCTTCATCGGAAAGGCTTTTTGATTTGGAAACTCAAATAAAGCAAAAAACCCGTGCCGGCGTTTTTCAACCGGCAATTCTTACGAACACCTCACGCCAACTGAATGCGCACTTGGCCGTCGATTTCGACCACATCTCCGGCCCTCAGTTTGCGGCGCTTGCGCCCTTCCACTTCACCATTGACAGCAATCAATTCATCTTCCACCATCATCTTCGCTTCTCCACCCGTGGCCGCGTAGCCAGTGGCTTTCAGCAGCTGGAGCAAATCAATCACGTCCGAGCGCAGCTCAAAAGTCTCCTCCTGCATGTCAATCGGGAAAACGAACCGGATCGGATTCGGACATCATGCGGTACGCCGCCTCAAAGATGTCATCTGCACTGGGCTTGCTGTAGTAGTCGCCATCGGATCCATACGGCGGCAAGTGCGGCTGTGCGGCCAGCGTGACAGGTGCTCCGTCCAGGTGCTTCCAACCGCCCTGGCGATTCAAAACATCCTCTAAAATGTAGGCGCTCGCTCCGCCTGGCACATCTTCATCCACGACGAGCAATCGGTTGGTTTTGGCAAGTGAAGCCCCCGCTACATTCGTGATGTCCAGCGGCAACAGGGTCTGCATATCCACCAACTCCGCCTCAATGCCAGCGGCCGATAAGCGCTCGGCAGCTTTCACGGCGAGGTTGAACGTGGATCCGTACCCCACAATGGTCAAGTCGGCTCCGGGCTTTACCACCTCTGCAATGCCCAGCGGCACCGTGAATTCACCGAGGTTGCTGGGCATACGCTCCTTTGTGCGGTACCCGTTGAGGCATTCCACAACGAGGGCGGGCTCCTCCGCACGGAGCAGCGTGTTGTACATGCCCGCGGCTTGGGTCATGTTTCGCGGCACACAGACGTGCATGCCACGCAGGGCGTGCACAATCGTCCCCATGGGTGAGCCGCTGTGCCAGATGCCCTCCAACCGGTGACCGCGGGTGCGGATGATGACCGGTGCCTTCTGGCCCCCGGCAGAACGGTAACGGACCGTTGCGGCATCGTCCCTCAAAATCTGCAGCGCGTAGAACAGGTAATCGAGGTACTGGATTTCGGCGATGGGCCGGAACCCGCGCATCGCAAGTCCGATGCCTTGCCCTGCGATGGTGCACTCGCGGATGCCCGTATCGGAGACCCGCAACTCACCAAACTTCTCCTGCATGCCCTCCATGGCTTGGTTTACCCCGCCAATTTTCCCGGTGTCTTCACCAAACGTCACCACCTCCGGGTAGGCCTCAAACAGCGCCTCGAAATTTTTCTGCAGCACCTGACGTCCGTCCACCCACTCACCGCCGGCGAATTCAGCCGGCCGAACCGGAACTTCCATCGCGGAGTCTGTGCCAGCGCTGTACAAATGGCGGCTATAGCGGGTGCGGTTCTCAGAATGCAAACGTGCGGAAAGCGCATCAACTGCTGCTTTCGCAGATGCTGTGCTACCAGCATGGCGTGCGGCCACTTGGCGCAACGCACCGTGCACCTCCGCCCGTCCCGGGAACAATCCTTCGCGCAACGAGGCAACCTCAGGTGCTCCGGGCTCGAGGGCTTCTATGGCCGCGATGGCCTCTTCCATTTCGGCATCCACCGGGGCACGGAAAGCGGCCCAGGCTGCCTTTTGCTCTTGACGAACTTCTTTCTTGGCCTCCTTACGGATGGCGTCGAGCTCCTCTTGAGTGGCAGCACCTTCCAGCACGAGGAACTGGCCAAATTGAGCAATGCAATCGTATTCGGCAGCCCACGCCATGCGCTCTTCGGACTTGTAGCGTTCGTGCGAACCTGAGGTGCTGTGGCCCTGGGGCTGGGTGACTTCTTCCACGTGAACGAGTACCGGCACATGCTCTTCTCTGCAGCGCTGGGCGGCGGCTTCGTAGGTCGCAATTAGCGAAGGATAGTCCCATCCTTTGACCCGGAAAATGACCAGTCCGTTCGTTCCTTCTTCCATTTCCATCCCGCTCAAGGCTTGGGAAATGGACGCCTTAGTGGTTTGGTATTGCTTCGGGACGCTGATGCCGTATCCATCGTCCCACACGTTCATGAGCATGGGGACCTGCAAGACTCCCGCGGCGTTCATGGTTTCCCAGAACAAGCCTTCCGACGTGCTTGCATCGCCAATGGTTCCTATGGCAATTTCGTCGCCCCCTGCGGTGAATCCCGGTTTGGCCTGCGCCATATCATCCAACTGCCGGTAGAGCTTGGATGCTTGTGCCAATCCGAGCAGCCGCGGCATCTGACCGCCCGTGGGGCTGATGTCTGCGGAACTATTGAATTGGGCCATGTGGTCCATCCATTCGCCGTCATCGGTCAAAAACCGCGTGGCGAAGTGCCCACCCATTTGCCGGCCTGCTGAAGTGGGTTCGCGTTCGATGTCCGTATCGGCGTACAAAGCGGCGAAGTACTGACGCACATCGAGGAGGCCTTTGGCCATCATCAGTGTCTGATCGCGGTAGTACCCCGAACGCCAGTCGCCATTGCGCACCACCTTGGACAAGGCAATTTGTGCCAGCTCCTTTCCATCCCCGAAAATGCCAAACTTGGCCTTTCCTCCCAGCACCTCTTTGCGGCCGAGCAGCGAAGCTTCACGGCTGATGCAAGCAAGACGGTAATCGTTCAACAACAAGGCTCGGAAATCTTCCTGCGTCGTCGCGGCTGATGCCATTGAGTCCGTCTGCTTCATGGCGCGAATTTACACAGACTCCGACCAAGTGAATGCGTATTAACGCAATGCGGCGTAAGCCACCGCGATTTCGGTGCCAACTCGGACGTTATTCTCGACGAGTTGGCGGTTCGCAGCAAGGCTGGCACCTCCCGTGGCCTCGTTGATGAAGCGCAGCAAAAACGGCGTCAATGCTTTGCCTTCGACGCCTTGTTCGGATGCCGCACGCAATCCGGCTTCAATGGCCGCTTCAATGGCCGTTGGATCCGCCGCTGCCGATTCGGGGATGGGATTGGCCACGAGGAATCCGCCCTGGAGTCCGAGCGTCCACTTGGCGTGCATCGCCGCCGCCACCTCTTCGGGGGTGTCGCACCGGTGGGGAACGCCCAATCCGCTTTTGTGGGTGAAGAAAGCCGGGAACTCATCGGTGCCATAGCCGATTACAGGGATGCCCGATGACTCGAGTACTTCCAGGGTTTTGGGGAGATCGAGGATGGACTTGGCGCCGGCGCTGACGACGGCAACATCCGATGCCGCCATTTCCGCCAAGTCCGCCGAAACGTCCCACGTGGAGGCCACTCCTCTGTGCACGCCGCCGATGCCTCCCGTCGCAAAGACGGCCACGCCCGCATGCGCCGATCCGATCAACGTGCCGCTCACCGTGGTCGCGCCGAGCACGCGCTTGGCCAGTGCCAAAGGCAGGTCGCGGCGTGAGATTTTCCACACCCCCTCCTCCGTGGCGAGAGCGTGCAGCATGTCCGCATCGCAGCCGACGTGGATTTGACCGTTGGCAACAGCGACAGTCGCCGGAATCGCTCCCCGAGCTTCCACCAACGACTCGAGGGTCTCGGCCGTTTCGAGGTTGGCCGGGTAGGGCATCCCGTGGGCAACAATGGTCGACTCCAAGGCGACGACGGGCTCCCCATTTCGAAGGGCCTCAGCGACAGGCGGATGGATGTGTACAGAGGAGTTGGCCATGGAATTGGGACTTACCAGACGGTGGCGCTTTCCATTGATTGCCAAATGCGGTCTTTCAACTGCTGAAGGCCTTGCTGGGCGACACTGGAGAAAAATATGGGATCGAGGTCTTCGATCTCAGCACGCAACGACTCCTCCAACTCGTCGTCCAGCATATCGGCTTTGGACACCGCCAGCAGACGGTTCTTTTTCAAAAGATCGGGGTTGTATTTCTCCAATTCATTGAGAAGGGTCTCGTACTCGGTGCGGATGTCGTTGGCGTCCGCTGGGACCAAAAACAACAAGACCGGATTGCGCTCGATGTGGCGCAAAAACCGCAAACCAAGCCCCTTGCCCTCCGCAGCTCCTTCTATAATTCCGGGGATGTCCGCCATCACAAACGAGCGGTCATCTCGGTAGGCGATCATGCCAAGGTTGGGCTTCAAGGTGGTGAACGGATAGTTGGCGATTTCCGGCTTGGCCGCGCTCACGACCGAAAGCAAGGTTGACTTTCCAGCGTTCGGGAATCCGACCAAGCCCACGTCGGCCAGCAACTTGAGTTCGAGGATCTTCCATTCCTCTCGGCCCTCCTCCCCTGGCTGAGCGTATGTGGGGGACTGTCGCACGGAGGACTTGAAATGGTCGTTTCCGAGGCCGCCCTTGCCGCCGGGGGTGATGATCACTTCCTGGCCGTCATCGAGAATTTCAACGAGGACTTCACCGGAGTCAGCATCCTTGACAACCGTGCCGAGCGGCACGTCGATGAAGGAGTCTTTTCCATCCGCACCATGCTTGTGCTGGCCTCTGCCGGGTTCGCCGTGTTCGGCGATGACGTGGCGGGCGTACTTGAGGTGCAGCAACGTCCAATACTGCGCATTACCGCGGACAATGACGTGCCCTCCACGTCCACCGTCACCGCCGTCGGGACCGCCCTTCGCCGTCATCCGGTTGCGCATGAAATGCGACGAGCCGGGGCCGCCCTTGCCCGAGCGACAGCAAATCTTGACGTAATCAACGAAGTTCTCGCCCGACATGCGTGGGGGTCAGTGGTTCGGAATGGCCGCCTGCAAGCGCTCCGTAATTTCTTCAATGGTACCGATGCCGTCAACGCCCGTGAATTTTCCTTGGGCGGCATAGTGACTCGCTACCGGAGCGGTCTCGGCATTGTAGACATCGATGCGTTTTTGGATGACCACTGGGTCTGCGTCATCGGGACGACCGCTGGTCTCCGCGCGGGCCAAGAGCCGCGTCTTGAGCTCCTCCTCAGCCACATCCAAAGCGAGCATGCACGAGACCGGCGTTTCGCGGCCATTCAAAAACACGTCCAGCGCTTCGGCTTGTGCGATCGTTCGGGGGAAGCCATCGAAGATGAACCCTTTGGATTCCGGGTGTTTGTCCACTTCCGATTCCAGCATGCGGATGGTCACATCGTCCGGCACCAATTGGCCTTGATTCATGTAAGATTGAGCGAGCTGGCCAAGTTCGGTGCCGCCTTTGATGTTGGCCCGAAAGATGTCGCCGGTGCTCAAGTGCACTAATCCGTACTGCTCGACTAAGTAGGCGCTTTGGGTGCCTTTGCCGGCTCCGGGAGGTCCAAAAAGGATGATGTTCAGCATCTTACTCGCTTTCAATTGTCCGCAAAAATGAGAGTACAAAGGTACGGCATTGAAGCACGTCAGACTCGGAATGATGCGTTAACTTCGCGCCTCATTCTGATTTACTTCGAAGACTAACCATGAAATACGACGTCATTGTACTCGGTAGCGGCCCTGGCGGCTACGTCACGGCCATCCGCGCAAGCCAATTGGGACTCAAGACAGCGGTTGTTGAACGGGAAGCCCTTGGCGGAATTTGTTTGAACTGGGGATGCATTCCCACTAAAGCATTGCTCAAGAGCGCCAACGTTTTCGAGTACATCGAGCACGCCGAAGACTACGGCATCTCGGTCGCTAAGCCCAAAGCGGACTTCAGCGGCATGGTCAAGCGCAGCCGCGGCGTCGCGGACGGCATGTCGAAGGGCGTGCAGTTTTTGATGAAGAAGAACAAGATTGACGTCATCATGGGCAACGGCAAATTGCTCCCCGGCAAGCAGCTCGAGGTGACTGACCAAGCTGGTAAAAAGCAAACCCTGAGCGCGGATCACATCATCATTGCCACCGGCGCTCGCAGCCGACAGTTACCTTCCATCCCACAGGACGGCAAAAACATCATCGGCTACCGCGAGGCAATGACCCTGAAGGACCAGCCCAAGCGCATGGTCGTTGTGGGTTCCGGCGCCATCGGTGCAGAATTTGCCTACTTCTACAACGCCATCGGCACCGAAGTGACGGTGGTTGAGTACCAAGACCGCATCGTTCCTGTCGAGGACAGCGATGTAAGCAAGCAACTCGAAAAGAGCTTCAAGAAGTCGGGCATCAAGGTCATGACCTCATCTGAAGTTTTGGGCGTCGAGTCGAAAGGCAAAGAGCAGGTGGTCAAAATCAAGACCAAAAAGGGCGAGGAAACCATCGCATGTGATGTCGTATTGAGCGCCGCAGGCGTGGTCGCCAACATCGAAAACATCGGTTTGGAAGACGTCGGCATCGTCGTTGATCACGGCAAAGTCGTGGTGGACGATTACTACGCGACCAACATCCCGGGCTACTACGCCATTGGCGATTGCGTGCCCGGTCCTGCCTTGGCGCACGTCGCCTCCGCAGAGGGCATCACATGCGTTGAGAAAATTGCCGGGCACACGCCTGAGCCCATCGACTACGGCAACATTCCTGGCTGCACCTACTGCTTCCCCGAGGTGGCGAGTGTGGGCATGACGGAGGCGCAAGCCAAAGAAGCCGGACATGAAATCAAGGTGGGTAAATTCCCATTCTCAGCATCGGGCAAAGCAAGTGCCTCCGGACACAAAGACGGATTTGTCAAGCTCGTGTTTGACGCGAATTACGGCGAATTGCTCGGCGGGCACATGATCGGTGCCAACGTCACCGAAATGGTTGCCGAATTGGTCGCTCTGCGCAAGTTGGAAACCACCGGTCACGAGCTCATGAAGACCGTCCACCCGCACCCGACGCTGAGCGAGGCGGTTATGGAAGCTGCAGCTGCAGCCTACGACGAAGTCATCCACTTGTAAAAGGCAGGACGCGCTTCAAGGACGAAGCGTGATGTGCATGCAGTTCTTTTCCGGAATCACGAGGATGCGTCCGGATTTCTGGAACGTTTTCAGTACGTGCTGAATGGCCCGTGTGGGCGCTGAGCAATCGGCCTCGTTGTTGGGCCGGTCCGTGTACGCAATGTCAAACGAAGCACCATAGCTGTGCGTAGACCTGCCGTCGATGGCGTTGTAATTGCGGCGGCCGAGCCGGGCTTGTTGCCATGCCGTTCGCGTCAAACTCGTCACTCGGAACGTGGTCCCCTCGCTCTTCGTCCCCTCGAGCTGATCGGCAAAGGCATGGCCCATGTCCTCCAACAGCGACTTGACTTCGGGCAGCAACAGCGCATGGCTGTGCGACAACGGGGCGATGTGGTAGCCTCGGCCATCGGTTACATCGACGAGGTTGCCGCGTGATTTCCCTGCGCGGAGTTCCGATTTGTCTTTGACGAAAAAGCTGTTTGGCAAATTCCGTGCAGCCTGCTGGTGGGCCGTGTAGGGATTCTTGGGCAATCGCAAAACGCCTTTAGTGCACGAACACGGCAACACTTCTTCCTCTGCTTCAACGTCGGGTTCAGGTTCTGGACGTTCAGGTTGCTGCTGGGGAACCGATGCTGGTTGTTCGATCTGGGGGACAACAGCGGCTTCACCGGGATGCTCTAATTCCGGCTCTGCTTCTGGCTCATCGGGTGAAATCCACGCTACAAGGAGAAAACACAGTAGCACCAAGGTTCCCCCGACTCCTGCGATGCGGTCCCAACGGTATCGTACGCGTCCACGTTGCATGCCTTGCAAGATGCACGAGCGAGACTGTTTTATTCAACCCAACTGGGCTTGAAATCCCCACAAGGCCATTTTGAAAACATGAACACCCCGGCCGCCGGAACGTAACCTTTGGTGGCCGCATTGAGTATAGGTGTGAAAACCATCGAACATGCCTGGAATAGGAGCAAAAATTGAACATCCCACGCACGGCGAAGGCGTCGTGTTTGGCACCGACGGCGACTTTTGGCGCATCTACTTTCGCGAAGTCGGCGAGAAATCCATTGGAAAGGATTACGACCAATTGACGGTGATCGAGCCGGCCGAAGATCTATCTCAACCGGACGTCAGCGACATCATGACCGCCATGGAACACGTGCTGGATGATTTCACGGACAAAATCCGTGGTGACGAGCGTGTCGAATCCATCGAGTTGAGTGACCGCTGGGACGGTGGCACCTTGGTCCTCCAGCCTGCCGATGCGGGGCTCAAGTCCAAAGACATGCCCATCGACACCTTCTTTCATAAGATTGTCATGACCCGGGATCGCCTGCGCGTTTTGGAGGCCAAAGTCAACGCCAACGCAAAACTGACGGACGCCGACAAAGTGGAATTGCAGCAATACATCACAAAGATTTACGGCTCCCTGACCACCTTCAACGTGCTCTTCCGCTACAAGGAAGATTGGTTCGTCGGCGAAAAGAAATAAACTCCTGCTTACCTTCGGAGCAAAACCACTCCGCGGGTCATGCAACGTGTATTTTTTCAAATCCTCAGCCAACTGAACCGGCTGTTGCTGCCCCGTTTTTCGCGGCGGCCGGATTTGACCCAACTGAAAAAATGGGAACAAGCCCTGGTGGGGTGGAAAATGTGGGTGACCTACCGTTACCTCGACGCCAAAAACCAAGGTTAACCGCATGGCAACTGGTCCGAACCGTCGAACCCGTTGGCTCGCTGTGCTCGGACCGGGCATCCTCTTTGCTTCAACGGCCATTGGCGTAAGCCACTTGGTTCAATCCACGCGCGCCGGGGCCATTGCCGGCTTCGGACTCCTGTGGGCCGTTGTGGCCGCGAATGTGGCGAAGTATCCCTTTTTCGAATTCGGCAGCCGCTACGCCAACGCGACCAGTGAGTCCCTTGTGGAAGGGTACCGGTCGTTGGGCCGGCCTGCCGCTTGGGCGTATTTCGCCATTGCTGTTGGTACGTGCTTTTTTGTCATGGGGGCCGTGGGCATTGTAACGGCTGCGTTCCTGGACAACCTCTTTGGCATCTCCGCAGCGACCGGATTCAATGCGACACCAGCGGTGGCCGTGGCGGTATTCGCTTTAGCCACTGGCCTACTGACCTGGGGGGCTTACCGGGGATTGGACGCCTTGATCAAGGCGATAGCGGGGGTATTATTGGTAAGCACCATCGTGGCCTTTTGGAGCGCGACTCGCCATACAGGGCTGGCTGAAGTCCCTCCTGCACCCGCAGATTTCAATCCCTTCGAAGGCGCCGGTTTGGCCTTTCTCATCGCCTTGATGGGCTGGATGCCGACGGCGGTTGATTTATCCACGTGGAACAGCATCTGGACGCTGGAACGCATCAAGCAAACTGGCTACCACCCGGAACTGCGTTCGACGCTGCGCGAATTCAACGTGGGCTACATCGCCTCTGGGCTGCTTGCCGTCATGTTCCTTGGGCTCGGTGCACTGGTACTGTACACGGATGGGACGGCGCTGCCGGAGGGAACTGCCGCATTTGCAGCGGGCATCGTCAGCTTGTACACCGAGGCCATTGGCGAGTGGAGCCAGTGGATCATCGGAGCGGCCGCATTTTCAGCCATGCTCGGCACGTGCATCGCCTGCCTCGACGGGTATTCACGGGCCTTGGCGCGGTCTTACAACACCCTGCATACCGAAGTCAAACAGGACTTGCGCACGCTCGAACGGTGGTCGCTGGCAGGGGTTTCAGTTGGAGCGCTTGTGCTCATCTTGGCCTTTCCGAGTGACATCCGAACGCTGGTGGATGTTGCGACAACGTTAAGCTTCATCGTCGCACCGGCCGTCGCCGCTGCTAACTGGTACCTTGTCAGCCGAGGACGATTCCCTGCGTCAGCACGCCCACCGCTGTGGTTGCATGTGCTTGCCGGTCTCGGGATGCTCTTCCTCGTAGGTTTTACGCTGCTTTTTTGCTTTGCCTGAATCTTATTGCACCACGGCAAAGTCCAACTGCACCTCTCCAAACATGTCGTCAAAACCGAGGACCCGTCCTTTGACGGAAACGGTTTCGCCCACCCGCGGGGCGTCAAAGTCGCCTTCCATCCGGCACGCGATGCCCGGCTGAAGCATCACCGTCTGGCCTTCAACGCTCTGGACGACGCCCGTAACGCTGATGACTTCGTTCAAGTAATGGGCCACTTGACCGGTGGACATCCCCGTGAAAAGCACCTGGGCCTCTACCTGCTTTGCCGCCGCTTCTGTCGAGCGATCCGGCGCCGGCTTGAAGTAGAAAAACAAACCGATGCACAAAACGACAATGACAGCAATGAGGAGGCGAGCTTTGGTGGACATGATGCGGGTGGTTTTTAAGCAAATGTAACCCTTGATGAACCCGTGTTCCTTCTTCCCGCCTGCCGTTGTACATTTCGCTGACCAATCATGCCAACCTTGAACTCCGCCCACCTACACACCGAAACCAAAGTGTATTCCTTGAGCCAGGTGGCGCGCTCCATCCGCAAGGTGCTGGAACGGGCGACGGCCAGCAAGAGTTGGCTGGTAAAAGCGGAAATTCTCAGCATTTCCGAAGGCATTGGGAAGAAAACGGTCTACCTCGATTTGGTCGAAGAGGCCGAAGGACGCCAAAATGCTAAGATGCGCGGCATCATATGGGCGGGAGCTGGGCAAAACATCCTGGCTGAATTGGGGGACGAGGCCGCACAAATCCTGAAGCCCGGGTCGGAAGTCGTGTTTTCCGCGCGCATCCAATTCCACGAACGCTACGGATTGGCCCTGCACATCGACCGGATTGATTTACGCTTCATGCTCGGCGAATTGGAACGCCGCAAGCAGATTACGACCGCTCGCCTCAAAGAAATGGGCGCGATGGAGTGGAACCGAAAGATGGCCGTGCCCACGCTGCCTCAGCGCATCGCCCTCGTGGGATCGGCGGGGACCAGCGGGTTTAGGGACTTCTGCACCAAGGTGACGGAGCACCCTTATCGCTTCCGCGTACGGATCGAAGCACATCAATCCAGCGTGCAAGGGGTTTCAGCCGCGGAAGAATTGGCGGCGGGCATTCGGCAAGCGGAAGCCACCCAACCCGACCTCATCGTGCTAGTGCGCGGCGGCGGCGGCAAGCTGGACTTGGACGCCTACAACGATTTCGAACTCTGCCTCGCCATTGCGCGGTCGTCCGTCCCGGTTTGGACCGGTATTGGGCACGAATCGGATTTGGTGGTCGCCGACCTCGTGGCCCATACTGCTTGGAAGACCCCGACCGAAGTCGCTGTGGGGGTGGTCCAGCGGTTTGAAGATGCTTCACTCGAAGTGGACGGCTTGCACGCACAGCTTGAACACCTCGCTCAGGCCTGGCTCCTCGATCGCCACCGCGAATTTGAAGGCCATTGGGAGCGTATCAGTTCAGCCAGTCGGCATGCCTTAAACCGGCAGCGA